>JANNKC010000006.1:0-7018 GCA_031396105.1 Anaeromyxobacter sp. | reverse complement strand
CCGCGTGGTATGGCGACGATACCCAGCGCAGCCGCGCGATCGCCATCCTGAATGCCCTGCTCGGCACCTGGGGCAGGGAAGGGGGGTATTTCTTCCCCACGGGAGCAAAAGTGCCGGAATACCCGGGACTGCCATCCTATCCCGAACATGTGGAGGTTGCAAAGCTGGATGAGGCATATCCTTTCGCCCTGCTGCCGACAACCACTTCCATCAAACAGGCCTCCATCACCGGTCAGCCGCGCCCGGTCAAGGCCTGGTTCGTATACGGCTCGAACCTGATGAAGACCATGCCGGACAAGGAAGAAACGATCAAGGCCATTCAGAATCTGGACCTGATGGTGGCGATCGACACCATGCCTATGGACATCATCAACTATGCCGATGTGGTGCTGCCGGAATGCACCTACATGGAACGGTATGACAACATCAACCTCGGAAAGTTCAAGGGAGAAGCGGAAATCGCCCTGCGCCAGCCGACCGTTGAGCCGCTGTGGGAATCAAAGCCGTCCTGGTGGATCACGAAGGAACTGGGGAACAAGCTGGGGCTGGCGGAGTTTTTCCCCTGGAAGGATGGCGAGGAATACATCGCCAGGCGCTGCGAGGCTGGCGAAATCGACTTCGCCCAGTTGAAGCGGGACGGCGTCATCATCAAGAAAGGTGGTGCTCCCTATATCACCGCCGAGAATCAGCCGGAGTTCGGCACCCCTTCCGGCAAGATCGAACTATATTCCGCGCAGCTGGCTGAAAAAGGATTTGACCGGAGGGTTCTACGTGGCCGTGGCCTGCCCGCACATCGTGGCCCTGCCCGGCACCCTGACCGGGTCCATCGGGGTGATCAGCCAGTTCGTCAACGTGAAGGGGCTGGCCGAGCGCCTCGACATCAAGATGGAGACCATCAAGAGCGGCAAGCTCAAGGACATGGGCAACCCGTTCCGCGACCTCTCCCAGGAGGACCGCGAGTACTGGCAGGCCGTCACCATGGGCATCTACGAGCAGTTCCTGGGCGCGGTGGTGGAGGGGCGCAAGCTCGACGAGAAGGCGGTGCGCGCGGTGGCCGACGGGCGCGTCATCACCGGCAAGGACGCCAAGGCGCTCGGGCTGGTGGACGAGCTGGGCAACTTCTACGTGGCGGTGGAGCTGGCCAAGAAGGAGGCCAAGCTCACCGGCGAGCCCACCCTGGTCTACCCGCCGGAGGACGGGGCCCGCTTCCTGGAGCACCTCATGGGCGGCGCCGCCGGCGCCATGGCCCGCTCGGTCAAGGCGGAGCTGGAGCACGGCGCCACCGAGGCCAGGCAGCCCGGGCTCTACCTGCTGGCGCGGTAGCGAGGAGGACCATGGAACGGCCGCTCTGGGCGCCGTGGCGGATGGAGTTCATCACCGCGGAGAAGCCGAAGGGGTGCATCTTCTGCGACTTCCCGGCGGCGCCGGAGGCGGAGGATCGCAAGAACCTCATCGTGCGCCGGGGCGCCCACGCCTTCGTCATCCTCAACCGCTTTCCCTACACCTCCGGCCACCTCATGGTGGTGCCGCGGCGCCACGGCGCCGAGCTGGGCGCGCTGCCGGCCGACGAATGGGCCGAGCTCCAGGAGGAGGTGCGGCGCGCCGCGGCGGTGCTGCAGGCCGCCTACCGGCCGGACGGCATCAACGTCGGCATGAACCTGGGCCGGGCGGCCGGGGCCGGCATCGTGGACCACCTGCACTGGCACCTGGTGCCGCGCTGGGTGGGCGACAACAACTTCATGCCGGTGCTGGGGGACATCCGGGTCATGGTGGACCACCTCGACTCCACCTGGGAGAAGGTGCGCGCCGGCTACGCCGTGCACGCTCCGTGAGTCCGGCGCCGCGGCCCGTGGCGGCGAGGAGCATCGGCCCGGCTGGGCGGGCGGGCCCGCACTCAGGGCGTCCCCGGGATCCGTGCTAGAGATCCCGCATGGCCGGTCCGCGCGAGAAGCCCATCATCGGCATCGATCTCGGCACCACCAACGCCTGCGTGGCCCACGTGCGCAGCCGCATCCCGCGCGTGGTGCCCACCGATCGCGGCAGCCTCATCCTGCCCAGCGTGGTGGCCCTCTCCGCGAAGGGGGAGCTCCTGGTGGGCGGGGTGGCCAAGGACCAGCTCGTCGTCAACCCCAAGAACACCATCTACGGCGCCAAGCGCCTCATCGGGCGCAAGTGGAACTCGCGGGTGGTCCAGGAGCTGCGCAACTACTACAGCTACGACATCGTCGAGGGGCCCAATGGCGAGGCGGCGGTGCTGCTGGGCGGCAAGGTCTACACGCTGCCCCAGATCAGCTCGCTGGTGCTGGCCCACATCAAGAAGATCGCCGAGGCCTTCCTGCAGCGGGACATCCCCGAGGCCATCATCTCGGTGCCCG
This sequence comes from Anaeromyxobacter sp., assembly GCA_031396105.1. Taxonomy (GTDB): domain Bacteria; phylum Myxococcota; class Myxococcia; order Myxococcales; family Anaeromyxobacteraceae; genus JADKCZ01. Next base: position 4,643 of record JANNKC010000006.1, on the reverse strand, counting down.
CCTACTACTCCGACTCGCAGCGTCAGGCGGTGCGCGAGGCCGGCAAGCTGGCGGGCTTCGAGGTGAAGCGCATCGTCAACGAGCCCACCGCGGCGGCCCTGGCCTACGGCTTCTCGCGCGGGCTCGACCAGAAGATCCTGGTCTACGACCTGGGCGGCGGCACCTTCGACGTCTCGGTGCTGCAGCTCTCCGGCAACGTCTTCGAGGTGCTGGCCACCGGCGGAGACACCTTCCTGGGCGGCGTGGACTTCGACAACCGCATCATCGACTACGCCCTCGAGGAGTTCTGGCAGCAGCACAAGATCGACCTGGCCCAGTCGCCCATCGCCATGCAGCGGGTGAAGAACGGCGCCGAGGCGGCCAAGATCGACCTCTCGCTCATCCCCAACGTGGTCATCGACCTGCCGTTCCTGGAGGAGAAGAAGGGGCGCCCGCTCGACCTGCGCCTGCCGCTCTCGCGCCAGCGGCTCGACGAGCTGACCCATGACCTGGTGGACCGCACCTTCGAGCTCTGCGACCAGGTGCTGGAGGAGCGGCGCCTCCGGCCCCGGGACATCGACGAGGTCATCCTGGTGGGCGGGCAGTCGCGCATGCCGCTGGTGCAGGAGCAGATCCGCCAGCACTTCGGCAAGGCGGCGCGCAAGGGCGTCCACCCCGACGAGTGCGTGGCGCTGGGCGCGGCGCTCCTGGGCGACTCGCTCGACGCCATCGACTCGGTCACGCTCATCGACGTGCTCTCCATGCCGATTGGCATCGCCACGCCCACGGCCCACATGCGCCGGGTGCTGGAGAAGAACACCACCATCCCCTCGAGCAAGTCCTTTCGCCTGCCGCCGCCACGCGAACCGGGCCAGCCCATCGAGATCGACATCTACCAGGGCGCCTCGGACCTCATCGTGGACAACGAGTTCCTCGGCTCCATCCGGCTGCCCGCCGCGGCCACCGGCCGGCGCATCGACTTCAAGCTCGACGAGGAGTGCCTGCTCAAGGTGAGCTTCGACGATCCGGAGAAGGGCATGACGGAGCTCGAGCTGGCCACCCGCGACACCCCGGAGGCGCTCAAGCGGGCGCTGGCCGACGCCGCCAAGGGGCGCGCCACCGAGCCCCCGGCCGAGGAGGAGAAGGAGAAGCGCGGCGGCGGACTCTTCGGATGGCTCAAGCGGAGCTGACGGGCGCTGACCTCCGTGGCGCTGACCTCCGTGGCGCTGAACCGGCGCTGAACTGGCGCTGAACCGGGCCGTCCGCTCTCCGGTCGTGCCGAGCGTAGCGCCTGCACCGCAGGCGCGGAGTCGAGGCAAGCACCGTGGTCGGGCTCCCGGCGCGCCCTCGGACCAGCCGCCCGCAGGAGCGTTGACACCGTCCGGACCCGTGGGCATACTCCGCGCCCTCGAAGTTCCCGGGCGCTTAGCTCAGTGGTAGAGCATCGCCTTCACACGGCGAGGGTCGTAGGTTCAAGCCCTACAGCGCCCACTCGGGAATGCTGACCGGAAACAGGCCCCAAGCCCACAAGGCGACGGGCCTTTTCCTTTTCCGGGTCGAAGGGGTTGCAGGCACTTGTGATCGCCGGTGTGATCTCCCCATTGCGGTCAGAATCCGTGATCTTCCGGGGTTCCACCTTCACCGCCAGCACCGCGGCGCACATCGCCGGCCAGACGTGGTCCATGCGAGTGTAGAGGTCGCTGGCCTGCCGCGGGCTTGGGTGGGTGATGAGGTCCAGCGCCTCCCTGGGCGCCCCACCACCGATGGCCAGGGACCTGAAGCTCGACCGGGTCTCGTAGTGGGTCCGGTCTTCTCTCAGGCCCAGCCGCTTCAGGTCGCCCTGGAACCGCTTGTTCGAGTGGGAGTTGGTCCGCGGTGCCCCTGCTCTCGAGGCACGATCAGGTCGTCGGGGATGGGGTCGCTCTCAATGCCGTTCACTTAGGGCCCGCCGAAGAATAAGTGAAGCTCGCGGAATGGGAGCCGAGGAGGAATGTTCCAAGGTGTAATGGACACCGTGGACCGAATCCGAATGAAGTTCGAGGCGCTGGCGCCGGTGATGGACGAGCGGCTGACGCGGCTGTGGGCCGCGGCGGAGGCCGAGGCGTATGGCCGGGGCGGTCCCACGGCTGTCACGAAGGCGACGGGGATCCGGGCCAAGAGAATCTTGGCAGGGAGGAGGGACCTGGCGGCGTTGAGGGAGAAGCCGCCGACCGAGCCGGCGAGAGAGCAGCGGATCCGGAAGTTCGGAGCTGGACGCAAGCGGCTGGAGGACCTTCATCCGGGCCTGGTGAAGGCGCTGGACGCGCTGATCGATCCATCGACGCGAGGAGACCCGCAGTCGCCGCTGCGGTGGACGTGCAAGAGCACGCGTCGGCTGGCGGAGGAACTGACGGAGCAGGGCTACCAGATCAGCGCGTCGAAGGTCGCTGAGCTCCTGGTGCAGGACGGGTACAGCCTGCAGGGCAACAGCAAGACTCGGGAGGGGACGCAGCATCCCGACAGGAACGCCCAGTTCGAGCGGATCAACCGGCAGGTGAAGAGCTACCAGGCGAAGAGCCAGCCGGTGGTCTCGGTGGACACCAAGAAGAAGGAGTTGGTCGGCGATTTCAAGAACGTGGGCCGTGAGTGGCAGCGGAAGGGAGAGCCGGTGCCGGTGCGGGTCCACGACTTCCTCGACAAGGAGCTCGGCAAGGCCATTCCGTACGGGGTGTACGACCTGCTCCGGAACGAAGGCTGGGTGAGCGTGGGGGTCGATCACGACACGGCCGAGTTCGCGGTCGAGTCGCTCCGGCGCTGGTGGAACCGGATGGGGAAGAAGGCATACCCGACGGCGACGGACCTGCTCGTCACGGCCGACGGCGGCGGCAGCAACGGCTCGCGCACCCGGCTGTGGAAGCTGGAACTGCAGCGCCTTGCCGACGAGACCAACCTTCGGATCCAGGTCAGCCACTACCCGCCGGGCACGAGCAAGTGGAACAAGATCGAGCACCGCATGTTCTGCCACATCACCCAGAACTGGCGCGGTCGCCCGCTTGAAAGCCTGGAAGCGGTGGTCAACCTCATCGGCTCCACGACCACCGCGGCGGGCCTGCGGATCCGCGCCAGCCTCGACAAGGGCCGCTACGAGAAGGGCATCGTGGTCACGCCGGACGAGATGGCCACCGTCAATCTCACGCCCGCTCGCGTGCACGGCGAGTGGAGCTACCTCATTGCGCCGGGCGACGCTCAATGAGCCTCTTTCAGATCGACAATTCTTCGGCGGGCCCTTAGTGAGGGGCCGCTTGCGATCATAGTGGCTCATTTTGATTTTCACGGCACGTGGGTATGAGCGGTGGGGTCGTCGTGGTGGCAGGACGAATGTGCTCAGGGCCGTGCGTTCTTTGTCGAGGAACTTGGCGAGCTTCCCTGGACTCACGAGCGCGGCGAGTCGCAGGGTGTCCCGCACGAGGCGCAGTCCTGCGACGAAGCTCATCCGAGTGGGAGGCACCTTGGCCATCACGGCGGCGCCTTCCATCTCGAGGCGGACCAGGTTGTAGGCGAGCAGCAGGCCCCAGATCTCCTGGAGCACGCCGGATGGCCGCTGGCTTCGGAGCGTTTCGGCGCGCTCCAGCATCTCGGTCTTCACCTCGTCGTAGCCGAGCTCGAGCTCCCATCGCTCGTGGTACAGGGCGGCAACCTCGTCCCGTGGGTACTCGACCGGGTCGAGCAACGAGGTGAGGAGGATCTGCGGTGGGAATCCCTTCCGCTGGTAGCGCACCGCTCGAACTCGCCAGGTTCGGCCGAGGCCGGGCGCGTTCTGACGCGCTTGCCAGGTCACCTTCATCTCGACGATCTCGTCGCCAGGCCCCAGCGTCTCAACCACCCTGTAGGCCGTGTTCTTGCGAGCGCGGGTCATCCAGTGCCTGCCGCTCTCGGCGAGCGGAGCCAGCGCCTCGGCGTAGAGGAACCCCCTGTCGACGAGGGTGAGCGACCCGTCCGGAATCTCGTCCCAGAGGTTGGCTGCCAGCGCCAACTCGCTCGTGTTGACCGGTGCGATACGCGCCGCCGCCAACACGTGGGAGCGAAGCGCCATCAGGGTAACCATGCGAGCGATGGGGTAGCCGCTGTCGCCGCGCTGATTGCTGCGCCCACCAAAGTGCTCACGGTTCGCGGCCGAGTCGGCCACCCGCACCGTCGTGCCGTCGATGCCCCACAGGGTCAGGCCACGCCAGCGGTACCGGCCTGCGGTCTGCTCGGCCCATTGCTTCCCGGTTCGCTCGAATAGGCGCTTCACCGGCTCCGCCCCGAGGCGCTGCCGCGCCTGCGCTACCCCGCTCTTAACCGGCTCCTTGCCGCTCTTGGACGGCAGGGCCACTTCAAGATGCCTCAGCACCTCTTCGATCGGGAGATCGCGGAACAGCGACATCCCGACGACCAGCCACACCACTCGCTCGGCCGGGATGCGGCGGCGCCGGAGGGTCGCCACCCCAGATGCGGCCAGCGCCTGCTCGATCCAGGCCTCGGGCACATGGCGCGCGAACCGCTCGAACGTGCCGCGATCCGGCTGAGACTCGAACAGGGTCCAAAGGTCAGTCGCCATGTGCGCCCTCCGTCCGGCGCACATCGTGATCCGCCTACGCCTCCTCCGAAAGGCCCGTCCGAAATCCCCATTCCTTCCGATCACT
>JANNKC010000403.1:0-3221 GCA_031396105.1 Anaeromyxobacter sp. | reverse complement strand
TACCGGACCACCCTGGGCGTCCGGATGACCAGCTTCGCCGTCTCCATGGCGGCCGAGGCCACCTACTTCGCGGGCAGCACGCAGGGCAAGAAGAGCCCCGGCGCCGCCGACTACCCGGAGTACAAGGTGCCCGCCTCGCTGGCCGGCGCCTTCAAGTTCGGCTTCGAGTTCTGAACCCGATCGGCACCCCGATTCACCGGTCCTGCCGAGCGGAGCGCCTGCGGAGCGGGCGCGGAGTCGAGGCACCGCCCCCTACCGACCGCAGGTCTCGCGCACCACCGCGCGCGCCGGCCCCGGCGCGTTGCTGATGAGGGCCGCCGCGCCGCCGCGCGCGAGCCGGGCCACCTCGGCCGGCTCGTCGACCGTCCAGACGTTGATGGCCCGCCCCGTGGCCACCCAGGCCGCCAGCCTCGCCGGCGTGCAGAGCCGCCGGTCCGGGTGGAGCGCCGATGGGTCATGCCGCGCCACCGCGAGGGGCACGCGGAACCAGCGGTGCCAGGCCGCCTCGAAGAGCAGGCCGGTGGCCACCCCGGGCGCCGCGGCCCGGAAGGCGCCGAGCAGGTCGAAGTCGAAGGACGAGACGAGCGCGCGCCCCTCGGCCCTCGCCCCGGCGATCACCGCGGCCACGCCCCGGGCCAGCGCCACGTCGGGGCGGCCGCGCCTCGCCTTCAGCTCCACGTTCACCACGGCCCGGGGCAGCGCCTCGAAGACCTCGGCCAGGAGCGGAATGCGCTCGCCGCGCCAGCGCGCCCCCCGCCAGGCGCCGGCGTCGAGAGCGCGCAGTGGCCCGAGCGGCGCATCCGTCACGGCCAGGCGCTCCCCGCAGGTGCGGGCGGTGTCCTCGTCGTGGATGACCACGATCTCGCCGCTGCCGCAGCGCCAGGCGTCGAGCTCCACGCCGTCGGCCCCCTGCTCGACGGCCAGGCGGAAGGCGGCCAGCGTGTTCTCGGGCGCCTCGGCCGAGGCCCCGCGGTGGCCCAGCACGAGGGGCCGGCCGGGGGCGCGTGGGGCTGGGACGAGCGGGGGAGTCATGGCGGTTGGCGGACGAGGGAGGCGCGACTATGCTACCGCGCCTGCGGGCCGCGGGGCCCGTGGAACGGCGCGAGAAAGGTGGCGGGCATGCCCATTGGTGAGGTGATCATCGTCCTCGTCGTCGTCCTGCTGGTCTTCGGGGCGAACAAGATTCCGGCGCTGGGCGACGGCCTCGGCAAGGCGATCCGCAACTTCAAGAAGTCGGTGAACGAGGATCCGGCCATCGATGTGACCCCGCCGAAGGCCGCTCCCCCGGCCCCGCCGGAGCGCCGCGAGCCGCCCACCTAGCGCCAGGACCACCGCAGCTCCGGTGGAGGTTCGCGCCCGGCCCCTTCGAGGGACGGGCTGGCGCCCCCAGGCAGGTCACGCAGTTGCGGGTCACTCGCGCGCGCGACACGCTCGGCCCTTTCACCTGGAGTGATCGTTTGCACCCCAAACCTTGGCGTTGGGCCGTGCGACTCGCGCCAATCGAGACCGCGACTCATCTTCTCGCTTGTCGGCCGGAACGTTGCTGCTCCAACTGGAGCGGCGGGACCCGGAGCTTCACCATCGCAGCACGGCATGCCGCGTAACAGCGGCCACCAGGAGGAGTCATGGACAGCGGAACCAGGATTGGACGTCCAGCGCGCGGAGCGGGCGGCGCGCTCGTACACGGGAACTCGAGGCTCGGAGCGGCGGCCGTGCTGGCTGCGCTGGCCCTCGCTGGATGCTCGGGCTCGGGTGGTGACGCCGGTCCGGCAGGGCCGGCCGGCCTGGCCGGGGCGACCGGGCCGCAGGGCCCCGTCGGCCCTCAGGGGTCCGAAGGACCGGCAGGTCCGTCGGGCAGCGAGGGGCCGCAGGGACTGCAGGGGCTCCAGGGACCAGCGGGCGCCGACGGCGCGCCCGGAGCGCAGGGCCCCCAGGGCCCGGCCGGCACCCAGGGACCGCCCGGCCTCACGGGACCAATCGGCCCGGCCGGCGCCACGGGGACGCCGGGGCCCGCGGGCGCCGCGGGGCTCACCTGGCTCGGCGACTGGACGGCCACCGCGACCTACGCGCCGCGCGACGCGGTCGCCTTCCTCGGCTCGAGCTGGATCGCGACGAGCGCCAGCACGGCCTCGACCCCCGGGTCCAGCGCCGACTGGGAGCTCCTCGCGCTGGCCGGCGCCACCGGGCCGAGCGGCGCGACCGGGGCCGCGGGGCCCCAGGGACTTCAGGGTCCTCTCGGTCCGCAGGGACTCCAGGGCCTGCAGGGCGACACCGGTCCGCAGGGTCCGCAGGGCCTGACCGGCCTCACCGGCGCTGACGGTCCCATCGGGCCGCAGGGGCTCCAGGGGCTCACCGGCCTCACCGGCGACGTCGGCCCCACCGGTCCCATCGGGCCGCAGGGGCTCCAGGGGCTCACCGGTCTCACCGGCGCCGTAGGTCCAATCGGTCCCATCGGGCCGCAGGGCATCCAGGGGCTCACCGGTCTCACCGGCGCCGTCGGCCCCACCGGTCCCATCGGGCCGCAGGGCATCCAGGGGCTCACCGGCCTCACCGGCGCCGTCGGCCCCACCGGTCCCATCGGGCCGCAGGGGCTCCAGGGGCTGCAAGGCGACACCGGCCCGCAGGGCCTGCAAGGCCTGACCGGCCTCACCGGCGCGCAGGGCGCCACGGGACCGCAGGGCCTGACCGGTCTCACCGGCGCGCAGGGCGCCACGGGACCGCAGGGCCTGACCGGCCTCACCGGCGCGCAGGGCGTCCAGGGGCCGCAAGGGCTCACCGGCGCCATCGGCCCCATCGGGCCGCAGGGAGCGTCCGGCGTCATCCTCGTGACCGAGGCCAGCGGCGGCGACGTCACCGGCATCCCGCAGAACCCGGGCTGCCTCGGGAGCGGCACGGGCGACAGCGGCATGGAGTTCATCGCGCCGACCGCGCAGGTGGTGGTGGGCGCTGGACAGGCGGTCCTCGCCTGGGCCACCACCGCGCTCGGCGGCACCGGCGGCGCGGCCGCGTCCAACCTCTCCGTCAACGTCTGCTACGCCGGCAGCAACGGGGTGCTGACCTCGGACGGCAACTTCCTGGGCTCGTTCGGTACGCCCGGCTCCCAGCCGCTGTCGGTCGGGACCGGCACCGCGCTGCCCCTGTCGCTGACGCGTTCGTTCTCGTCGCTGGTGCTGCCGCCCGACGCCTACACGGTCGGTCTGTGCGGCTGCATCCACACCCTG
>JANNKC010000061.1:0-5636 GCA_031396105.1 Anaeromyxobacter sp. | reverse complement strand
AGGTGCATGAGCTCGCGCGTCAGCGAGACCACCGCGGCGCGCATCTTCACCGGGTCGACCGCGAAGGTGCCGTCCACCAGGACCACCACCGCGCCGGCGTCGAGGAACCAGTTGAGCTGGAGGGCCATCCCCTTGCCGTGGGCCTCGTTGAGCCCGAAGCGCAGCGAGCGGAAGGCCGAGGCCAGGAAGGTCGGGTAGAGGGTGGCCTTCATGGCGGCGTCGAGCTTCCCCTCGTCGAGCAGCTTCTGGAGGGCGAAGAGCCCGCCCACGTCGGCCTTGGCCTCCTCGATGGCGCTGGAGGTGTCCCCCAGGCGCGCCCGCACCGTGACCGGCGGCCCGCCCGGCACGGCCACCTCGTGGGGCCCCAGCCCGTGCACCAGCTCGTGCATGAGGATGTGCGTGAAGAAGGCGTCGAAGGCGACGCGGTCGCGCAGCGGGGCCGCCAGGGCCACGCGGGAGATGGGGAGCAGCACCTCGTCGAACTTGGCCTGCTGGACGTTCTTCAGCATGACCCGCTTCGAGCCCAGCTCGCGCAGCACGGCCTCGTCGTTGGGCAGGTTGTACGCGGCGGTGGTGACGCCCTTCGCCGCATCCCCGGCGGCGAAGAGCTCGTTGACCACGCGGATGGGGGCCAGCCCGCCCAGCCTGGGGTTCTTCAGGCCCGCGTCGATGGGCAGCGCGTCCTCGATGCCCTGCAGCTCGCCGGAGAAGCGGGCCAGCCTGGCCGTCTCGGCCTCGTCGCGCACGCCCACGAAGGCCTCGAAGGCCGCCTTGGCGTTGAACCAGCCGTCCTCGTAGACCTCGTACGGGCCGATGGTCGGCTCGATGGCCCCCTCCAGCTTCATCCAGGCCACGTCGCTCGGCCGGTAGTCGTTGGAGCGGAAGGCGGCCGCGCGCGCCGCGAGGAAGGCGCGCAGCGAGGGGTCCGCGGTGAGCCGCGCCGCCTCCTCGAGCAGCGCCGCCGCCAGCGCCAGCTCGCCCTGGTACTCCACGCTGTAGGGCACCGCCGCCAGCCTGCCGTCGAGGCCGCGCCGCACCACCGTGAAGAAGCCCATGGCCGCGGCGCGCTCGGTCGCGGGCAGGCCCGCCAGCCAGGCCTCCACCTCGGCCTTGCTGGCGCCGCTGGCGTAGAAGTTGGCCGCGGCCGGCTTCTCTCCCGCGCCGGGCAGGAACGGCGCCTCGGCGTCCAGCCGGTCCCACGGCCCCTTGTTCCGCAGCAGGTAGGAGGCGCGAGCCCGCGAGAGCGGCGTGGCGTCGGTCGCCAGCTCCAGGAGCAGCGCCTCGTTGCCGGCCCACACCTGGCGGAGGAAGAGCGCGTCCATGATCCGCGCCGCCTCCACCAGCCTGGCCAGCGCCTGGCGCTCCGCGGGTGGCAGCGGGGACAGGTCGACGGTGAGCGCCACCGGCGCGTAGCGAGCCTCGCGGCGAGCCAGGGCGCCGGCGTCCGGGAAGACGGCGGGCGGCGGCGCGGCGAGCGCGGCGGCGAGGGCGAGGGCGGGCAGCGAGATCATGAGGTGGCCTCCATGGCCTCCTGGTCTACACCGGCCGGGGCGGAGCGCCAGCGCCTGGCGGGGCGCGCGTCACCTTCGGTGCGAGTGGGCGAGCGCTGCGCCTGGGCCGCCGGCGGCCCGGCCAGCGCTGCACGAGCGCACTCTCCGTGCGATCCAGGCCGCTCGCGAGGTGCTCGCGACGCGATCGCGCACCCCGAGCGTGAATTTATCTGGCCTCGCAGCCTGCGCAAATTTGACATGGACTCATCCTGTCAATGTTGCCTTGGCGTGTCCACGTTCGCTGAATGTCGGGCGGGTTTCCAGGATTCGCCCGGGTATTCGTTGACGCCAATCAATTATTTTGATGTTGGCTGAGACTCGTCGCAGGGCAATTCAGCACAGGCAGCACCCTGGGGCCCGCAAGTCTTGCGCGAGACTCAACCTCAAAAACACGCGCAAATCTACATAGTTGCAAACGAGGACCGGCTGGGTAGATTCGCCAGCCACTCCGGAGGAATTGGAATGAACGACATTGGCAGCGACATGATCGCCGAGCTGGAGACCAAGGGCGTCTCCCGCCGTGACTTCATCAAGGTCTGCACCATGGCCGCTGGCGCCGTGGGCCTCCCGGCCTGGGCCGGCGAGAAGATGGCCGAGAACGTCGAGAAGGGTAAGAAGCCTTCCGTCATCTGGCTGCACTTCCAGGAGTGCACCGGCTGCACGGAGTCGCTGCTCCGGACCAGCCACCCGGATCTCGGGTCGCTCATCCTCGACCTCATCTCGGTCGACTACCACGAGACCCTCTTCGCCGCGGCCGGCTACCAGATCGAGGCCGCCCTCGAGAAGGCGGCCCACGAGAACAAGGGCAAGTACGTCCTGGTCGTCGAGGGTGCCATCCCCGAGAAGGACAACGGCATCTACTGCCGCGTGGGCGGCAAGACCGCCGTCGAGACGGTGAAGAAGTACGCCGCCGACGCCGCCGCCATCATCGCCATCGGCTCCTGCGCCTCCTGGGGCGGCGTCCCCTCGGCCTCGCCGAACCCGACCGCCGCCACCGGCGTGCCGACCATCCTCCCCGAGCTCTTCAAGGCCAGGAAGGTCATCACGCTGCCCGGCTGCCCGGCCAACCCGCACAACCTGCTCGGCACGGTGCTCCAGTTCGCCACCTTCGGCACGCTGCCGAAGCTCGACGACAAGGGGCGCCCCGAGTTCGCCTACAAGCGGGTCATCCACGAGGACTGCCCGCGCCGGGCCCACTTCGACAACGGCCGCTTCGCCAAGCAGTTCGGCGACGCGGGGCACCGGCAGGGCTGGTGCCTCTACCAGCTCGGCTGCAAGGGGCCGCAGACCCACGCCAACTGCTCGCTCCTCGACTTCTGCGAGGTCCCGGGCGCCTGGCCCATCGGCATCGGCCACCCGTGCATCGGCTGCACCGAGCAGGAGATCGTCTTCAACGTCCCCATCCACACCAACCTCCCCATCGAGAGGCCCACCGCACCGATGGCCTACCCGACGGTCAGCGCCACCAAGGGAGAGGTGAGCGCCATCGCGGCCGGCCTCGGCGGCGCCGTCCTCGGCGCCGTGGCGGGCGCCGGGTACGTGGCCTCCCGCAAGCTGACCGTCCAGGTGCGCAAGGCCGAGGGCGAGGAGAAGGAGAAGACGCCATGACGATGACCAGACGCGGCGCCCTCAAGGTCCTGGGCGCCGCCGCCGCCGGCGCGGCGGTGGCGGCCCCGGCGGAGGCGCGCACGGCCAGGAAGAACGCCCCTGACGATCTCGGCCTGCTCTACGACGTGACCCTCTGCATCGGGTGCCGCGCCTGCGTCACCAGGTGCCGCGACGCCAACGACACGGCGCCGGACGTGGCCATGATCGTGGGCGCGCCCTACGACGCGCCCATCGACCTGAACGGCAGCACGCTCACCGTCATCAAGCAGTGGGGCGAGGGGCTCCGCTCCGGCTTCGTCAAGGCGCAGTGCATGCACTGCGCCGACCCAGCCTGCGCCTCGGTCTGCATGATGGGCGCGCTGCACAAGGGGCCCCGCGGGGTGGTGAAGTACGACGTGGACCGGTGTGTCGGCTGCCGCAACTGCCAGATCGCCTGCCCGTTCAACGTGCCCAAGTTCCAGTGGAACGCCGCCTCGCCGAGGATCGTCAAGTGCGAGCTCTGCCGCCACCGCTGGGTGGACGGCAAGGGCCCGGCCTGCGCCGAGGGCTGCCCGCGGGCGGCCGTGGTGGCCGGGCCGCGGAGCGAGCTCCTGGCCGAGGCCCGCCGCCGCCTGGCGGCGACGCCGGAGGCCTACCAGGGCGGGATCTACGGCGAGACCCAGGCCGGCGGCACCGCCTGCCTCTACCTCTCGCCCGTCGGCTTCGGGCCCCTCGGGCTGCCCCCGCTCGGCGACGAGCCGGCCCCGTCGCTCACCGAGAACGTGCAGCAGGCCATCTACCAGGGGTTCGTGGCCCCGGCGGCCCTCCTCGGCGTGTTCGCCGTGGTGGCCTGGAAGAACCACCGCTCGGCCGCGGCCGGCCAGGAGGACCCGTGACGACCGTCCGCGCCAGCCCCGTGGGGGGCAAGCTGCTCACCCCGTTCGTCAAGGTGCTGCTGGTGCTCTGGGCCCTGGGGACCGCGGCGGGCCTGTACCGCTTCACCCAGGGGCTGGGGGCGGCCACGGCCATGAACGACGGCTACCCCTGGGGCATCTGGATCGCCATCGACGTGGTGGTCGGCACCGGCCTGGCCAGCGGCGGCTACGTCCTGGCCTTCCTGGTCTTCATCCTCAACCGCGGCAAGTACCACCCGCTGGTCCGGCCGGCCTTGCTCACCAGCCTGCTCGGCTACGGCGTGGCCGGCGTGGCGGTGGCCTTCGACCTGGGCCGCTACTGGACCATGTGGCGCATCCCGTTCTCGCCCGGCCTCTGGAGCAGCACCTCGGTGCTCCTCGAGGTGGCGCTCTGCATGATGGCCTACGTGCTGGTGATCTTCCTGGAGCTCTCGCCGGCCTGGCTGGAGGGGCTGGCCGCCGGCCAGAAGCCGGAGCGGGCCAAGCTGGCCTCCCGCTGGCTGGCGCGCGCCGAGAAGGCCCTCCCGTTCATCATCGCCCTCGGCCTCCTGCTGCCCACCATGCACCAGTCCAGCCTGGGCGGGCTCATGATGATGGCGGGCCTCAAGCTGCACCCGCTCTGGCACACCGGGTTCCTCCCCCTCTACTTCCTCTTCACCGCCTTCGTGATGGGCTTCGGGGTGCTCTACTTCGAGTCCATCTTCTCGAGCGTGGCCTTCGGGCGGCCGCTGGAGCACCGGCTGCTGGCGACGCTGGGCCGATACGTGGCCGGCGTGATCGTCCTCTTCCTGGCAACCCGCTTCGTGGTCCTCGGCGTGGAGGGCAAGCTCGGCCTCGTCGTGAGCGCGGGGCGGATGGGCTTCTTCTTCTGGGCCGAGACCGTCGTCTTCCTGCTGGCCGCCGTGCGCTTCCTGGGCCAGGGCGAGCACGGCCGGCCGGACCAGCAGCTCCAGGCGGCGCTCCTCTCCATGCTGGGCGGCGCCCTCTACCGCATCGACGTCTTCCTGGTGGCCTACGACCCCGGCAACGGCTGGGTCTACTTCCCGAGCCTGGCGGAGATCCTCATCACGCTCGGGCTGATCGCCACCGAGACGGTCGTGTACGTGCTGGTGGTGCGGAAGTTCCCCATCCTGGCAGGCGTCTCGCTTCCCGAGCAGCGCACCGTTCCCGTCGGCCTCAAGCAAGGGGTGACCCCGTGACCCAGCGAATCACCATCGACCCCATCACCCGCATCGAGGGCCACCTCCGCATCGACCTCGAGGTGGACGGCGGCAAGATCTCCAGGGCCTACTCCTCGGGCACCATGTGGCGCGGCATCGAGACCATCCTGCAGGGCCGTGACCCGCGCGACGCCTGGGTGTTCACCCAGCGCATCTGCGGCGTCTGCACCACCGTGCACGCCATCACCTCGGTGCGCAGCGTCGAGAACGCGCTCGGCCTCGAGGTCCCGCTCAACGCGCAGCTGATCCGCAACATCATCATCTCGGCCCACGCGCAGCACGATCACATCGTCCACTTCTACCACCTGTCCGCGCTGGACTGGGTCGACGTGGTCTCCGCGCTCCAGGCCGATCCCAGGGCCGCC
>JANNKC010000354.1:0-9923 GCA_031396105.1 Anaeromyxobacter sp. | reverse complement strand
GGGTCGTCGTCGCTGGCGCTCTGCATGGCCGGCGGCGCCTGCAGCACCGCGCGGTAGCCCTTCCGCTCGCTGGCCATGACGGTGGCCGCTCGCTCGGCCCAGGTCCGGCCTGGCCCGTCGAGCCCCGGGGCGGCCGTGAGGGCCGCCTGGGCCGCGGCCCGGTCGCCGCTGCGGAGCTCGATGGCGGCCAGGTGGAGCGCGGCGCGGGCGCGCTCGCTGGCGGGTGTGCCCGGCGCGTCGCCGAGGAGCCGCTGCAGCGGCGCGATGGCGTCGGCGAGCGGGATCTGCGAGGAGAGCGCCAGCTTGGACAGTCCGTAGGCGGCGCGGGGGTTGAGCGGCGAGGCGGCCAGCGCGGCGGCGTAGGCGGCGCGGGCGCCCACCGGGTCCTTGCGCTGCCTGCGCAGGACATCGCCCAGGACAGCCTGCCCGGCCGCCTGTGCCGGATCGGCGGCGGCGGCGGCGGCGGCGGGGTCGACCCCGGCCTCCAGGTTGCCGGCCAGGAAGGCGATGCGCGCCTGCAGCGTGCCGGCCCATGGGTGGCGGCCGGCGCGCCCGGCGTAGGTGGCGGCGTCGGCCACGGCGCGGCGTCCCAGGAAGAGCGCGGCGGTGGCCAGGTTGGCGAAGGGCGGCACGGTGTCGGCGCGGCCCGGCTCGACCAGGAGCGCCTCGGCGCGCGGCTCGGCGTCGGCGTCCCCGTAGTCGGCCGCCAGCATGGCGAGGGCGAAGGCCCGCAGCGAGGCGGCCTGCATGGGATCGAGCTTGGCGAGCGGGTCGAGCAGGTTCGCCGCGCCGCGGTACCCGGCGGCGGTGTCGAGCCGGAGCAGGGCCTCCGCCTTGGGGAGCCCCACGGCGAGCGCCTGCGAGCGCTGGTGGCTCCGGTAGCCGAGCACCGCGGCGGCCAGCACCGCCGCCGCGGCCAGCGCGAGGCCCACCTTCAGTCCGGCGGAGCGGCGAGGGCGGTCCGGGCCAGGGGCAGCCAGCTCCGGGTCCTGGCCGTCATCCTGCGGTATCGCGGAGGCGCTGCGTCGGCTCCACCGGCCGTCCTCCAGCTCGGCCGGAGGGGCGTAGGCGTCGTCGTCGCCGGAGGGGGTGGGCGCTGCGGACGGCTCAGGCGGGAGGTCTGGCATTCGCCGCGCATCCTAGCCCAGAAGAAACGACGACGCCCGGGCCGGGAGACCCGGTTCGGGCGCGTGTGCTGCTCGTGCCGCGATGAAATGGCTACTTGACCTTCTCCTCGCGCTCGTCCTCGCGGGCCACGCCGGAGAGCACGTCGTTGACGGACGGGAACCGCATGATCTCCCCGCGGGCGATCCGCCACGCCTGCTGCACGATCCAGGAGAGCGATCGGTCCTGACGGTTGGCCTCCGTCTGGATCTCGTTCAGCATGTCCTCGGGGAAGTACAGTGACTGCTTGCGCTTGTCTGTGCCGGCCATCGACGCTCCATCAGGTGTGGGATAGACGAGGCCCTTGTACGATGTGTTCTTCTCAGGGTCAAGGATGGTCGACCTCTGTGGGTGACGATGTGAAGCGGCCCGGTGGTGCACGACTTCTCCTCGGAACTCGAGGAAAATGGGGCGCTGGAGGCGAGCGCCGGTGGCGCAACGGATGCGCCTCGGAAGCAGGCCTGGAGGTGGGATGGGCAAAAAAAAGAGAGCCGACATTGCTGTCGGCTCCCTGTGGGCCCAGAGGGGGAGGGGGGGGACCCCTGGGCCCTACGAATCAAGACTCTAATCGGCTCGCCTTCATGGAACAAGTGAAGTCGATCCATTTATTCCGACGATGGAATTCGGAATGGGTCCATTGGGTCCCCTGGACTGGGTGGCGCGGGCGATCAATGTTCCTGGCGACCACAAAAACCGCCGAAATCGGGTGGACTTACGCCCCGAGGACCGCCCTGGATCTGGTGCCTCCGTGACCCGGACTGTGCGCAAAATTGGCGGTCCTTCGGAGCGCCGAGCTCCGCTCGATCCGTACGCGGAGGCCGTCCTGGGGACGCTCCGGACCCGCCGGCTGGCCGGCCCGGAGGATCCAATCCTGGTGGCGGTCTCGGCCGGTCCGGACTCCACGGCGCTGCTCGCCGCGCTCGCGGCGCTGCGAGCCGCGGGGGTCGTGGGGCCGCTGTCCGCGCTCCACGTCGATCACGGCCTCCGAGCGGGCGGCGACGAGGATGCCGCGGCCTGCCACCGCGCCTGCGAGCGGCTGGGCGTCCCGTACCGCTCGGTCAGGGTCACGGTGGGCGCGGGCAACGTGCAGGCCGCCGCGCGGCAGGCGAGGTACGCGGCGCTCCGGGACGAGGCCGGGCGGGTGGGCGCGGTGCGCATCGCCACCGGCCACACCCGGACCGATCAGGCGGAGACGGTGCTGCTCCGGCTGGCGCGCGGGGCCGGGGCGCGCGGCCTCTCGGGCATCCCTCCGAGGCGCGGCGCCATCATCCGCCCGCTGCTGGACCGGGCCCGCCACGAGGGGTTGGCCTACCTCGAGCGGCTCGGGCTCGGCTGGAACGACGACCCGACCAACGCCACGCCGCGCTTCGCCAGGAACCGGCTGCGGCAGCGGCTCTGGCCGCTCCTGCTGGAGCTCAACCCGGCGGCCGAGGCGGCGCTGGCCCGCACCGCCGACCTCCTGCGCGACGACGAGCGGGCCCTGGCGCGGCTGGCGCGGGCCGCGGCGGCGGGCGCGGCGGGCCAGGGCTGCACCGCCGACGAGGCCGGCGCGGAGGGCGCGGACGGCGTCCTGGTGGCTGGCCTGCGGGGCGAGCCGCTGGCGGTGCGGCGCCGGGTGGTGCGCCGGCTGGTCCGCGCGGTCGGCGGGCCCGGAGCGACGCCGGAGGCCGCCCACGTGGAGGCGGCGCTGAGGCTGCTGCGGCGCGACGGGCCGCGGCGGGCGGGACTGCCCGGCGGGCTCGAGGCGGTGGTGGAGGGCGGACGGTTCAGGGTGCGGCGGAGGACTCCCGAGGCCCCGGTGCTGGTGGCGCCCGTGGAGGTGGCCGGGCCGGGCCGCTACCCGGTGGCGGCCCTGGGGTTGCTGGTGGAGGTGGCGGCGGCGCCGGGCGCGGCCATCCCGTGGCCTCTCTGGCTGCGCACCCGGCAGCCGGGCGACCGGTTCCGCCCGGCCGGCGGCCGCGGGGGCAAGAAGCTCAAGGCCTGGCTCATCGACCGCAAGGTGGCCCGGGCGCGGCGCGACCGGTTGCTGCTCCTCACCGACCAGCACGGCGCGGTGCTGGCCATCCCGGAGCTGGGGGCCCTGTCCGAGGGCCTGCCGCCAGGGCTCGAGGTGCGCCTCTCCGCCGCGCCGTGATGGCGTGCTGCACCGCGCCCGCCAGGCTGCTATAAAAGGAGACCAGCCGTTTCTCCTACCGCAAAAGGTCCGAAGCCTTGAAACAGTCCTACAAGACCGCCCTGCTCTGGGTCTTCCTCATCGTGATGTTCATCGCGCTGTGGAAGGTCTTCGACCAGAAGCAGACCCAGCCCCAGACCTACAAGTGGTCGCACTTCATGGAGCTGGTGGAGAAGAAGCAGGTCAAGGAAGTCACGGTGAAGGAGCTGGAGTACACCGGCCACCTGCGCGACGGCGCCGCCTTCACCACCACCGGCCCCCTCGACGCCTCGGCCAGCATCTCCGAGCTGCTGCGCAAGAACGAGGTCTCCGTCCTCTACGAGAAGCCCGACCAGGGCTCGCTCTGGGTGCAGGTGGCGCTGCAGTGGCTGCCGCTGGTCTTCATCTTCCTCCTCTTCTTCTTCTTCATGCGCCAGCTGCAGTCGGGCGGCGGCAAGGCCATGAGCTTCGGCAAGTCGCGCGCCAAGCTCATGACCGAGCACCACAACAAGATCACCTTCGCCGACGTGGCCGGCATCGACGAGTCGAAGGACGAGCTGGAGGAGATCATCTCCTTCCTCAAGGACCCCAAGAAGTTCACGCGGCTGGGCGGGCGCATCCCCAAGGGCGTGCTCCTCATGGGCCCTCCCGGCACCGGCAAGACGCTGCTGGCCCGCGCCGTGGCCGGCGAGGCCGGCGTGCCCTTCTTCTCCATCTCCGGCTCCGACTTCGTGGAGATGTTCGTGGGCGTGGGCGCCAGCCGCGTGCGCGACCTCTTCGAGCAGGGCAAGAAGAACGCACCCTGCATCATCTTCATCGACGAGATCGACGCGGTGGGCCGCCACCGCGGCGCCGGCCTGGGCGGCGGCCACGACGAGCGCGAGCAGACCCTGAACCAGCTCCTGGTGGAGATGGATGGGTTCGAGTCGAACGAGGGCGTCATCCTGGTGGCCGCCACCAACCGGCCCGACGTGCTCGACCCGGCGCTGCTGCGCCCCGGCCGCTTCGACCGGCGCATCGTGGTGCCGCGTCCGGACGTGAACGGGCGGCTCGGCATCTTCAAGGTCCACACCAAGAAGGTCCCCCTGGACCCCAACGTGGACCTGCTCACCATCGCCAGGGGCACGCCGGGCTTCTCCGGCGCCGACATCGAGAACCTGGTCAACGAGGCGGCCCTCTTCGCGGCCCGGCGCAACCAGGAGAAGGTGACCGCCCCCGACTTCGAGTACGCCAAGGACAAGGTCATGATGGGCAGCGAGCGCCGCTCCATGGTCATCTCGGACGCCGAGAAGCGGACCACGGCGGTGCACGAGGCCGGCCACGCGCTGGTGGCGCGCATCATCCCGGGGACCGACCCGGTCCACAAGGTGACCATCATCCCTCGTGGGCGGGCCCTCGGCCTGACGCAGCAGCTGCCCCAGGAGGACCGGCTCAACATCAACCAGCAGTTCGCCCTCAACCAGATCGCCATCCTCATGGGTGGGCGCATCGCCGAGGAGCTGACCTTCAACCAGAAGACCACCGGCGCCGGCAACGACATCGAGGTGGCCACCGGCCTGGCTCGCAGCATGGTCTGCGAGTGGGGCATGAGCGAGAAGATGGGCCCGCTGGCCTTCGGCAAGAAGGAGGGCGAGGTCTTCCTGGGGCGCGAGATGTCCACCGTCCAGGCCTTCTCCGCCGAGGTGGCGCGCGACATCGACGCCGAGGTGCACCGCATCGTCATGGAGCAGTACGATCGGGCCAAGAAGATCCTGATGGAGCACCGCGAGGTGCTGGCCAGGATCGCCGACGCCCTCATCGAGTACGAGACGCTCGACACCGCCGACATCGAGGTGCTGATGAGCGGCGCCCCCATGACCCGGCCGCCCCCGCTGAAGCCGATGGCCACCACCGTGATGCCCGACAAGAAGAAGGCCGCCGCGCTCGACCCGGTGGCCGGCGTCCCGGCGCCCGGCAAGGCCTGACGGCGCGCGGAGAGGGCAGGGATGCACCTTCGCATCGGGGCCAGGCTCTTCGAGGGGCCTGGCCCCTTCATCATGGGGGTGGTGAACGCCACCCCGGACTCCTTCTCGGACGGCGGGCGCTTCCTCGACCCGGCCGCGGCGGTGGCGCAGGCCGAGCGGCTCGCCGCCGAGGGCGCCGACCTCGTCGACCTGGGGGGCGAGTCCACCCGGCCCGGCGCGGCGCCGGTGGACGTGGCGGAGGAGCTCAGGCGCGTCGTGCCGGTGGTGGCGCGGCTGCGGGCCAGCGGCTTCTCCCTGCCCATCTCGGTGGACACCAGCAAGGCCGAGGTGGCCCGGGCGGCCCTGGAGGCCGGCGCGGACCTGGTGAACGACGTGCGCGGTCTCGTCGACCCGGCGCTGGCCCGGGTGGTGGCCGAGGCGGGCGTGCCGGTGGTGCTCATGCACCTGCGCGGCACGCCGGCGTCCATGCAGGACCGGGCCGTCTACCGGGACCTGCTGGCCGAGGTGGCGGCCGAGCTCCGGGAGGCGCTGGCGAGGGCCGAGGCGGCCGGCATCCCGGCCGAGCGGGTCATCCTCGATCCCGGCCTGGGCTTCGCCAAGACGCCGGAGCAGAGCATCGAGCTGCTCGCCCGGGTTGGCGAGCTCAGGGCGCTGGGGCGTCCGCTCCTGGTCGGGCCGTCGCGCAAGCGCTTCATCGGCCACCTGACCGGCGCGGCGGTGGAGGAGCGGCTGCCCGGCACCCTGGCGGCGGTGACCGCCTGCGTGCTGGCGGGGGTCGAGCTGCTCCGGGTCCACGACGTGGCGGCGGCCCGGCAGGCGGCCACGGTGGCGGCGGCGCTGCGCAGGTGGCGAGACCCGGGCCAGGTCCCAGGAGCCCTTGGGTAGGGCTCTCCTCCCCGCCGGACGACCTCCCCGCCGGCCGCGTGCTCCACCGGTCGGCACGTGCCTGCCGCGACATCCGAGAACTCCGAGTCTTCCAGGCGGCGGCTCAGGGCCGCGTCTCGGTGCGGAGCACCGGGTCGAGCCGGTAGGCCTCGTCGAAGGAGGGGTGCCGCCGGTGGAAGAGTTCGAGGCGGGCCTGCGGATCCTTCGCGAAGGTCGGATCCGCCGCGAGGCGCCGCTCGAGCTCGGCGCGCACCGCCGGATCGCGCTCCAGGAGTTCCCGCGCGAACGGCTCGAGGACGTAGTCCTCGATGTACTCCTTCTTCTCGAAGGCGGCCTTGAAGTCGCCCAAGGCGAGGAACGATCCAGCCTCCCTTCGGAAGCGTGGCGGTCGCCGTCGCCGGAACCCCGCGCGCGAAGCGCAGCAGGCGCGAAGTCGCGTCCCCGGGGCGCCGGCCCCGGGTCGCGCCGCGCTACCCCGCTTCGGGGAGGCACGGCCGGGCCGGCTCCTCCCCACGCAGCACGCCCAGCGCCCCCTCGACCAGCGCGAGAAGCTCGTCCTCGCCCGGGAAGTGGAGCACAGGTCCGGCTGGGTGACGCGGAGACGACGCGGCAGGTGCAGGTGAGCCTCGGTGTGCTCTGCGGCAGGTGCGCGGTGCAGCACGCGGAGACGGCTGGCTCGAGTCCTTGGTCGTCCATGGCTCCCTTCCGGCGCTCTCGGCAGATGTACTGACGCACCGCGACGGGCCGAGGGTGTGGCCAGCGCCGGCGGTGTTCTCCTATGCTCGGCGCCATGGGGCTCGACGACCGGGTGGCGGCGCTCCTGGAGCGCGGCGCGGTGGACGAGGCGGCCACCGCCGCCCTCGAGGGGCTCGGTTCGGCGGTGCTCGGCTACCTGGCCAGCCTCCACCCCGAGGACGACGCCCAGGACGTCTTCTCCGTCTTCGCCGAGGATCTCTGGCACGGCCTGCCGGGGTTCCGGCGCGAGAGCTCGCTGCGGACCTGGGCCTTCCGGCTCGCCTGGCACGCCAGCGCTCGCTTTCGGCGCGACCTCTGGCGCAGGCGGGGCGAGCGGCTCCCCACCAGCGCCGCCTCCCGGCTGGCCGCCTCCATCGCCCTCAGCCGGATGCCCGGGGGCCGGAAGGACGCGCTGCGCCAGCTGCGAGAGACGCTCGAGCCCGAGGAGCGGACGCTCCTCGTCCTCCGGGTGGACCAAGAGCTTGAGTGGGACGAGGTGGCCGCCGTCCTCTCCACCGACGGCGCGCCGGTGGAGGCGGCCACGCTGCGCAAGCGGTTCGAGCGGATCAAGGACCGGCTGGCTCGCCTGGCGCGCGAGCAGGGGCTGCTCGAGTGAGCGGGCACGAGCGCCCCGCGCCTGGCGCCCTCTCGGCGCTGCTGGCGGAGATCGCGCGGCTGCCGGACGTGGCGCCGGAGGTGGCCCGCTCGCGGCCGGGCGACCAGGTGGGGCGCTTCACGCTGGTGCGGGAGCTCGGGCGCGGCGGCTTCGGCCAGGTCTTCGAGGCCCAGGATCCCCAGCTGCGCCGCCGGGTGGCGCTCAAGCTGCTGCGCCCCGTCCGGCACGGCGACCAGGATCAGGGGGCGCGCGCGGCGCTCCTGCAGCGGGAGGCCGAGGCGGCCGCCCAGCTGCAGCACCCCTGCATCGTCACCATCCACGACGTGGGACATGCCGCGGCGGGTCCGTACCTGGTGATGGAGCTCCTGCGCGGGGAGACGGTGGCGCAGCGCCTGGCGCGGGGGCGGCTGCCGGTGAGGCAGGCCGTGAAGGTGGCAGAGCAGGTGGCGCGGGCGCTGGTCCACGCCCACGCCGCCGGCGTGCTCCACCGCGACCTCAAGCCCGGCAACGTCTTCCTGGTGGCCGACGGCCCGGCCAAGGTGCTCGACTTCGGCCTGGCCCACGCCTTCGGCACGCTCGGCCCGGCCGGCGGCGGCACCCCCGGCTACATGGCGCCGGAGCAGCGAGACGGCCTCCCCGAGGACGTGCGGACCGACGTCTTCGCGCTCGGCGTCCTGCTCCACGAGATGGTCACCGGGGCCAGGCTGGAACCCGGCGCCGGGCCGCCCGGCCCGCTGGAGCTGCCCGGGGTCCGGGCCGGGCTCGGGGCGCTGGTGGCCCGCTGCGTCGACCACGCGCCGGCGCGCCGCCCCGCCTGCGCCAGCGACCTGCTGGAGGCGCTCCTGGAGGTGGAGCGCGGCTGGGAGGCATCGACGGCGGCCGAGGCGCAGCCGGCGGTCGGAGGGTCGGTGCGGTCCCCGGCCGGGGACGAGGCGCGGCGCAGCGCCTTCCGGCAGTACCTGCTCGGCGAGCAGTGCGCCCGCCACCCGGCCCTCGGCCAGGACTGCGGCGCCCTGCTCCGCAAGGCCGTGGCGCTCGACCCGACCCTGGCGCCGGCCCAGTACGAGCTGGCGGCCTGGCTGCGCTGGTTCGGCGGATCGCGGCGCGACCAGGAGGCGGCGGTGGCGGCGGCGCTGGCGAACGCGGCCGAGGCGTCGCCACGGGAGCGGCGGCTCATCGAGGCCTTCGCGGCCCAGGTGGCCGGGCGGGACGAGGAGGCGCTGGAGGCCTACCGGTGTCTGGTGGAGGCGTGGCCGGACGAGGTGAGGGCCTGGTACCAGGCCGGCGACCTGCTGCGCCACCGCGACGAGCCGGCGGCGGCCCTGCCCTGGTTCGAGCAGGTGGTGGCGCTCGACCCGGAGTTCGGCTGGGCGGCCGGCCACCTGGCCGACGCGCTCGGTGCGCTGGGGCGGCGCGACGCGCTGGAGGCCTGGGTGCGCCGCCTGGAGCAGGCCCCCGGGCCGGGAGCGCTGCACGGGCTCTCCCTCGCCTACGGCTGGCTCGGCGATCTCCAGGCCGCCTTCGCCGCCGGCGAGCGGGCCGTGGCGGTGGGCGGCGGGGTGGCCGGGCGCGAGGACCAGCTGGCCGCGCTCTTCTTCTCCGGCCGGTTCGCCGAGGCCGAGCTGGCGGTCCGGCCGCTGGCCGCCCCGCAGAGCCCCATCCGCCGGATGGGCTACTACGGGCTGGCGGCGCTGCAGGCCTACCAGGGGCGGCGGCGTGCCGGGCTGGCGCTCCTCGACGAGATGGCGCGCGAGCTGCCGGCGCTGCGCGGCGACTGGAACTACCACGCCGTGCGCGCCGACTACCTGCTCGGCGACGGAGATCTGCAGGGCATCCGGGCGGAGGTGGAGGAGCTGCAGGGCCTCGAGCCGCGCGCCGCCGCGGAGCACGCCGTCTCGCTCGCCTGGCTCGGCGACCTGGACGGCGCGGCCACGCTGGCGGCCCGCCTGCCGGCGGGGTCGGTCCTGGCCGCCACCTGCGAGGCGCTGGCGGCCTGGCACCTGGGGCGGCGTGGCGAAGCGCTCGACGGGCTGCGAGCCGCCTGCGCGCGCACGCCGGTCTTCATCTGGCGGGTGGCGCCACTCCACCTGCTCGGCGAGCTGTGCGCCCGCGAGGGGCTCCACGAGGAGGCGGCCGCGGCGCTCGGCCGCGTGCAGGCCTGCTACCTGTGGCGCCAGATGTGGCGCAGCTGGGCCTGGCCGCGCGGGCAGCTGCTGCTGGCGCGGTCGCTCCTGGCGCTCGACGAGCGGGCGGGGGCCGCCGCCGCGCTCGACCGGCTGTGCTCCGCCTGGGCGAGCGCCGAGCCGGGCGCCCCGCTCCTCGACGAGGCGCGGGCGCTGCGGGCGGAGGTCGGGTAGCGCGCGCCGGGCCCGGCCGTGCGGCGCGTCCGTCGGCCGTGCTACACCCG
>JANNKC010000314.1:0-12767 GCA_031396105.1 Anaeromyxobacter sp. | reverse complement strand
CAGGCCGAGGTAGTCGGCCGAGTAGGTCTCGCCGGGGTTGGCCTCGCAGTTCCTGTTGGCCGGGCCGAGGTTGAGGAAGATGAAGCGGCTCGGTCCGGAAGGCGCCTGGTTGGTGTCGTCACCACCGGTGAACCACCAGTCGTAGCCAGCCCTGGCGGCGTCCACCGCGGCGGCGATGCCGGCCGGGTCGGTGGGCGGCGGCACGGCGGCCGGCGCCGGACCGTTGCAGGTCTTGCGGGTCTTGCCGTCGGGCCCGGCGATGCGCAGCAGCGTGAGCTGCGCGGCGGCCGGCTGGGTGGGCAGCTGCAGGCCGGCCGGCTGCTTCACCACCTCCGCCACCCGCTCCAGGATGGAGGAGAAGCCGGGCTTCTGCGCCGTGCCGGGGCTGCACACCGAGCCGAGCACCGTGTCGGCGGCCTTGCCGCGCAGGAGCTTCTCCAGGTCCACGAAGCGGAAGCCGGCCCCCTGCCCGCCGCACAGGCCGGCCTGGGTGCAGACGTTGACGTCGCCGGTGCACACGGTGTCGCAGCAGATGTTGGCGACGCACGCCTGGTCCACGCAGGTCTCGCTCTTGGCGGAGACGATGAAGGCCCCGGCCACCGGGCGCCCCAGCGAGGTGAGGAAGTCGGCGTACTGCTGCAGCTTGAAGCGGCGCTGCTGCTCCGGGGGCAGGTTGCCGTCGACCTCGCAGGCGTCGTTGCCCGAGTTGGCGAAGATGATGCCGCGGGTCACGTCCTCCGGGCTGGAGCAGTCGTCCTCGTCGCCCACGAAGACCACCACCAGCTTGGAGGTGGCCTTCTCCCCGGCCACCACCACCCGGCGCGGGTGCGGCCACTCGGGCGCGGCGCCGCCGGACTCGGTGGGCTGGACCTGGCCGCTCAGGCCGAGCGCCTTCTCGATGGCCCGCCTGGCCGCCTCGAGCCCCTGCTCCTGGCCCGAGCCGCAGGTGCCCACCGCGATGTTCTGCTGGAACTGGCCGATGAGCGTGGCGATGGCGGCGTCGTTCACCACCGGCGGATCGCAGGTGGCGGGCGCCCCGGCACCGGTGCACGCGCAGGTCGTACCGTCGGCGCTGCGGGCGCAGAAGAGCGACTTGTCGAAGTGGAGCACCCGCGGGTTGCTCCCCTTGCGCACGAAGTCGCCGCGCGGGTAGAGCCCGCCCTCGGTCCCCACGCCGAGGTCGCAGGTCGGGTCCGACCAGGTGGAGCCGGCGGCGCTGCAGCAGGCGCTCGTGCCGCCCAGCCCCTGGCAGGTGGAGAGGCAGGCGTAGCCCGCCGGCGCGGGGTTGGCCGAGGTCCCGTCCGGCCCCACGGTGCAACTGGTGGTGATCCCTCCGACCGTGCGGCAGAGGCGCGGCGCGCGCGACACCTCGTAGCGGGTGCGCAGCTTGCCACAGGCGGCGCCCACCTCGGAGCACGCCAGCGCCGTGGTCTCCGGCGCCCCGCCAGGACCGGTGCAGCAGGTCTTTTCGCCGGCGCGCCCCAGGCACTCCTCGCTGCAGACCCGGCCCGGGCCGCAGTCGGCCGCGGTGGAGCAGCCGCGCGGGACCGGCACGGGCTGGCTGGTGTCCGCGTCGCAACAGACCTGCTGGCCGACCGCGCCGCCGCATCCGGTGGAGCAGGTGGCGCGGAGCTGGGAGTTCAGGAAGACCGAGGTGGTGGTGACGGCGATGTGGAAGTCGATGGGCTCGAGGCGCGACGCCACCCGGGCCACGTTGCTGGCCTTGAGGCTGTTGACGAAGGCGTCGAAGCTGGCGGCCAGCTTCTGCTGCTCGCCGCCCATCGACCCGGAGTCGTCCACCACGAAGAGGATGTCGGCCGTCGAGATGTCCGACAGCGTGACCCGCTCGGTGCCCGGCTGGATGAGGCAGTACCGCACCGGGCTGAAGTTGTAGTCCTGGCAGGCGGCCAGGACGACGCCGACCACGACGCCGACGAGGGCGAGCACCAGGGTGATGGGGCGGCGGGTGCGGCGCGGCATGAGGGAGCCTCCGGGGCCCACCATTCTAGCCCCGAAGCGACCCGAGGAGGAGCGAGGCGGTGTGTCTCACTCCCACTCGATGGTGGCGGGCGGCTTGGAGGAGATGTCGTAGACGCAGCGGTTGATGCCCCGCACCTCGTTGATGATGCGCGAGGACATGCGCCCCAGCAGGTCGTACGGGAGCCTGGCCCAGTCGCCGGTCATGCCGTCGGTGGACTCGATGGCCCGGATGGCGCAGGTGGCCTCGTAGGTGCGCTCGTCGCCCATGACGCCCACCGAGCGGATCGGCAGGAGCACCGCGAAGGCCTGCCAGAGCTTGTCGTACAGGCCGGCCTTGCGGATCTCCTCCTGCACCACCACGTCGGCCTTGCGCAGGACGGCCAGCCGCTCCTCGGTCACCTCGCCGAGCACGCGGATGGCCAGGCCCGGCCCGGGGAAGGGCTGGCGCTGCACGATCTGGGGCGGCAGGCCGAGCTCCAGGCCGAGGCGGCGCACCTCGTCCTTGAAGAGCTCGCGCAGCGGCTCGACCAGGGCCAGCTTCATCTTCTCGGGCAGGCCGCCCACGTTATGGTGGCTCTTGATGGTGGCCGAGGGGCCCTTGAAGCTGACCGACTCGATGACGTCCGGGTAGAGGGTGCCCTGCACCAGGAACTGGGCGCGGGTGCCGTGGGCGGCCAGCCGCTCCACCTCCTCCTCGAAGACGGCGATGAACTCGCGGCCGATGATCTTGCGCTTCTGCTCCGGATCGGTGACCCCGGCCAGCTGGCCCAGGAACCGCTTCGAGGCGTCCACCGTGATGAGCGGCAGGTGGAACATCTGCCCGAAGACCTCCTCCACCTGGACCCGCTCGCCCTGCCGCAGCACGCCGTTGTCCACGAAGATGCAGCGCAGCCGGTCGCCGATGGCGCGGTGGACCAGCAGCGCGGCCACCGCCGAGTCCACGCCGCCGGAGAGGGCGCAGATGACGGTGCCGGCCTTCACCTGGGCGCGGATCTGCTCGATGGCCACGTCCACGTAGGCGCGCATCGACCAGGTGCCGGCGCAGCCGCACACGTGGTGGGCGAAGTTCCAGAGCAGGTCCTTGCCCTGCGGTGTGTGCGCCACCTCGGGGTGGAACTGGACCGCGAAGAAGCGCCGGGCCCGGTCCTCCACCGCCGCGAACGGGGCGCTGGGGGAGGAGGCCACCGGCTCGAAGCCTGGCGGGATGGCCTCCACGCCGTCGCCGTGGGACATCCAGACGTCGATGCGGTCCGGCAGGCCGGCGAAGAGCGCCGAGGCGTGCTTCACGTCCACGGTGGCCGGGCCGAACTCCCGGTGGTGGCTCGTCCCCACCCGGCCGCCCAGCGTGTGCGCCATGAGCTGCAGCCCGTAGCAGATGCCCAGGACCGGGACGCCCAGCCGGAAGACCAGCGGGTCGGGGCGCGGGCTGCCCTCGGCGGTGACCGAGGCGGGGCCGCCGGAGAGCACCACGCCGCGGGCGTCGTAGGCCCGCATGGCCTCCGGCTTCATGGTGCAGGGGTGGATCTCGCAGTAGACGCCCAGCTCGCGAAGTCGGCGGGCGATGAGCTGCGTGTACTGCGACCCGAAGTCGAGGATCAGGATCTTGTCGCCGTGGAGGTCCATGGAGTCAGTCGACCCGGTAGTTGGGCGCCTCCTGCGTGATGATCACGTCGTGGACGTGGCTCTCGCGCAGGCCGGAGCTGGAGATCTGGATGAAGCGGGGCCGGAGGCGCAGCTCGGCGATGGTGCGGCAGCCGAGGTAGCCCATGCCGCTGCGCAGGCCGCCCACCAGCTGGAAGAGCGTCATCTCGATGCTGCCCTTGTAGGGCACCCGCCCCTCGATCCCCTCGGGGACCAGCTTGTCGGCGTCGAGGGTGTCGGCCTGGAAGTAGCGGTCCTTCGACCCCTTCTTCATGGCGCCCAGCGAGCCCATGCCCCGGTACGCCTTGTAGCTGCGCCCCTGGTAGAGGATGACGTCGCCGGGCGCCTCCTCGGTGCCGGCCAGCAGGGAGCCGATCATGACGCTGGCGGCGCCGGCGGCCAGCGCCTTGACCAGGTCGCCGGAGTACTTCACGCCGCCGTCGGAGATGACCGGCACGCCGTGCCGCTCGGCGGCCCGGACGCACTCGTCCACCGCGGTGATCTGCGGCACGCCCACGCCGGCCACCACGCGGGTGGTGCAGATGGAGCCCGGGCCGATGCCGCACTTCACGGCGTCCACGCCGGCCTTGCAGAGGTCCTCGGCGGCCTCGAAGGTGGCCACGTTGCCGGCCACCAGCTCGATGCCCTTGAAGTTGGCCTTGGTGGCCCGCACCGCCTCCACCACGCCGCGGCTGTGGCCGTGGGCGGTGTCGATGGTGATGACGTCGGCGCCGGCCTTGAGGAGCGCCTGGATGCGCGCCTCGCGGTCCGGCCCCACGCCCACCGCCGCGCCGCAGAGCAGGCGGCCCAGCCGGTCCTTGGCGGCGTTGGGGTGCTGCTGGACCTTCTCGATGTCCTTGATGGTGATGAGCCCGCGCAGCTCGTAGGCCTCGTTGACCACCAGCAGCTTCTCGATGCGGTGCCGGTGGAGCAGGACCTTGGCGTCCTCGATGGTCACCCCCTCGCGCGCCGTGATGAGCTTGGTGGTCATGACCGCCGCGACGGTCTGGTCCAGGTTCCGCTCGAAGCGCAGGTCGCGGTTGGTGAGGATGCCCAGCAGCTTTCCCTGCTTCGTCACCGGGATGCCGCTGATGCCGTTCTCCTTCATGAGCGCCACCGCGGTGGAGAGCTTGGCCTCCGGCTCGATGGTGATGGGGTCGCCCACCACCGCCGACTCGTACTTCTTCACCTTGTGGACCTCGGCGGCCTGCTCCTCCACGGTGAGGTTCTTGTGGATGAAGCCGAGCCCGCCGTTGGCCGCCATGGCGATGGCCATGCGGGCCTCGGTGACCGTGTCCATGGCCGCCGAGACGATCGGGACGTTGATGGTGATGTTGCGGGTCAGGCGGGTGGCGGTCTCGACCGACTTGGGCAGGACATCCGACTCGGCCGGCAGCAGCAGGACATCGTCGAACGTGAGCGCCAGCTTCAGGTCGTCGCGGTTGAGCATGCGGACGGATATCGCACCCACCCTGCCAGGTCAAGGCAGCCGAGATCCGCGAGAAAACACCCCTTTTTGTTTGCGGTCCCGCTGCCACGGCGGGGATAATCGCGCCCAGGTGGTGGGTCCTCCCGACACGCAGCGCGAAGGCCATCGCACCCAGGTTGGCCTGGTGGTGCGGCTCGCCTATGGGACGGTCGAGGAGTTCGCGCAGCGCTTCGCCGTGAACCTCTCCCGAGGAGGGGTCCTCATCCGGACCCGCCTGCCGAAGCCGGTCGGCACCTCGCTCAGCTTCGAGCTCCGTCTCAGCAGCGGCGAGCCGATCATCAAGGGGCAAGGCGTGGTGCGCTGGGTGCAGGAGGAGGACCCCTCGCACCGCCCGCCCAAGGCGGCCGGCATGGGCGTGCAGTTCACCGCGCTCGACGCCCCCTCGCGGGCGCTGGTGGAGCGGCTGGTGTCCGGGCGGGAGCAGCGCGGCGCCGCGCCCGGAGTGGCCGCGCCGGCCCCCATGGCCGAGCGGCCCGTCACCGCCCCGCCCTCGACCCGCGGCCCGCCGCCGGCGCCCTCGCCAGGCCCGCCCACCGCGCCGCGCGTCACGCCCGTCGGCGCCCCCTCCCGCGCCATCATCGGCATCGACCTCGGCACCAGCAACTCGTGCGCGGCGGTGGTGAAGGACGGGCGCCCCTACGTCATCCCCTCGCGCGAGGGGTACAACACCGTGCCCTCCATCGTGGCGGTCAACGCCCGCGACACGGTGGTGGTGGGCCACCTGGCCCGCGCGCAGCTCCTCGTCAACCCGCGCGCCACCGTCTACGGCGCCAAGAGGCTGCTGGGGCGCCCCTACGACTCGGCCCCGGTGCGGGAGCTGAAGGGCAAGTTCCCCTACGAGATCGTGGAAGGTCCGGCCGGCGAGGCCGCGGTGCGGCTCGGCTGGCGCACCCTGAGCCTGGAGCAGGTCTCGGCGCTGGTGCTGCGCGAGGTGAAGGAGGTGGCGCAGAACCACCTGGGCGAGGAGGTCAACCGCGCCGTCATCACGGTGCCCGCCTACTACAACGAGCGGCAGCGCCAGGCGGTGCGCCACGCCGGCGCGCTGGCCGGCCTGCAGGTGGAGCGCATCCTCAACGAGCCGACCGCCGCGGCGCTGGCCTACGCCTACGGCCGCCACCTGGAGCAGCGGGTCCTGGTCTACGACCTGGGCGGCGGCACCTTCGACGCCTCGGTGCTGGAGCTTCAGGACAACGTCTACGAGGTGGTCTCCACGGGCGGTGACGCCTTCCTGGGCGGCGTGGACTTCGACGCCCGCATCACCGACCTCCTGCTGGAGCGGCTGGCGCGCCAGACCGGCGCGCCCTTCGCGGGCGACCGGGTGGCCCTGTCGCGCCTGGCCGACGCGGCCGAGCGGGCCAAGTGCGCCCTCTCGGAGCGGACCGACTTCCCGGTGCAGCTCCCCTACCTGGCGCTCCAGGACGGCCAGCCGGTGACGCTCGACGCGGTCCTGACGCGCGCCGAGATCGCCGCGGTGGTGGAGCCGCTGGTGGACCGGACCATCGACGTCTGCCGCGAGGTGCTGCTGGCCAAGGGGCTCTCGGTGAGCGACATCGACGAGGTCATCCTGGTGGGCGGCCAGTCGCGCATGCCACTGGTCCACGAGAAGGTGGCCGCCTTCTTCCGCAGGGCCCCCTCGCGCGCCGTCCACCCCGACGAGGCGGTGGCGGTGGGGGCGGCGCTGCTGGCCCACTCGCTGGGCAGCGCCGAGGGCGTGGTGCTCATCGACGTGCTGCCCATGTCGGTCGGCATCGGCCTGCCGGGCGGCCGGGTCAAGACCATCATCCAGCGGAACACGGCGCTGCCGGCCCGCAAGCAGTACGGCCTGGCCACCACCCGCGACGGGCAGACCGAGTTCGAGCTGGTGGTCCTGCAAGGGGAGAGCGAGCGCGCCGAGGGTTGCGCTTACCTGGGCACGGTGCGCCTGACCGACCTGCCGCCCGGGCCGCGCGGCATGGTGAAGATCGCCGTGACCTTCGAGCTGGGGGCGGAGTGCCTGCTCACCGTGACGGCGCGCGAGATGAACACCGGCCGCTCGGTGCGGGCGGTGCTCACCACCCGCGACGGGCAGGAGGCGGTCATCCGCAAGCTGGAGGCCAGCCCGGCCAGCGCGGCGTCGCAGCTGGCCACCGGCGCCTTCCCCACCGTGACGCCTCCGCCGCGGCGGGAGGCTGCGGCGCCCGGGACGGAGGCCACCGTGGCGGTCAGCGGCCAGGAGGTCGGCGAGCCTCCCGGCGGGAGCGGCGTCTGGGCCATGGTGCGCCGGCTGCTGGGGCGGTCCTCCGACGGGCCTTAGCGCACCGGCCTGGCTGGCCGGCGACGCGGTGGGCGCCGCCTCACTCCACCGCGGGACGCCCGGCGCGGCGCTTCTGCCACCAGCGGATGCCGAGGCCCGTCACCACCACCAGCACCGCGACCAGGATGTAGTTGGAGAAGCGCCCGGCCGTGCGCAGCGCCTCGGCGATGTTGGACCCGAAGTAGTAGCCCAGGCAGACCCAGAGCGGCGCCGAGACGAGGGCCGCCGCGCCGTCGAAGAGCAGGAACTCCCAGTAGGGCAGCCTGGCGTGCCCCACCGTGAAGTAGGTGGGGGCGCGCAGCCCGGGCAGGAAGCGGGCCACCACCACCACCAGGGTGCCGCGCCGCCGCAGCAGCTTCTCGGCCGCGGTGAGCTTCTCCGGCGTGATGATGCGCCGGAGCCAGCTGAACTCGGCCACGCGGTGGCCCAGCTTCCGGCCGGCCAGGAAGATGATGGAGTCGCCGACCAGGATGCCGCCCAGGCCGAAGCCGACCATGGTGAGCAGGCCAGGGTCGTGCAGCATCCCGGCCACGGTGACCTCGCCGAGCGGGCTGGCCCGGTACGCCAGCAGGCCGCCGGTCACCAGGATGATGTCCTCGGGCAGCGGCAGGCCGAAGCCGCACAGGACCAGCACCGAGAAGACCACCGCGTAGCCGCGGTGGAGCGAGTCGCCCGTGAGGCCGTCGACGATTCGCTCCAGCGTGGCGGGGTCGAGCATCGGCCTGGATATTCGCCGCCAGGCCGCCCGGAAGTCCAGTCGCTACGCGCCGCTGACCGGCTTCCTGGGCGCCAGCTCGCGCACCAGCTCCCGGTTCTCGCCGACCCGCGCGGCCAGGTCGGCGGCGATGGCCAGGGCCAGCTTGAGGCAGGCCTGCGGCTTCTGCGACTGCAGCCGGGCGAAGTCCCGCTGGGTCAGCTCCACCACCTCGCAGTCGGTGGCGGCCACCGCCGAGACCAGCCGGTTGCTGCGCGCCAGGAGCGCCAGCGCGCCCAGGTGCTCGCCGGGGCCCAGCACCGCCAGCTCGCGCTCGGCCTTCTCGGCCCTCTGGGTGATGCGCACGGTGCCGCTCTTGAGGATGAAGAGCGACTCGCCGGCCATGGCCTCGACGAAGAGGGGGGTGCCGGCCTGCACGGTCTTCTCCACCGCGATGGAGGCGAAGATCTTGAGGCCGGTCTCGGTGAAGTCCTTGAAGAGCGGCGAGCGCTGCAGCACCTCGAGCGTCGTCATCCGGCTACCCTTCCCGCCGGTAGCGGGCCGCGTACTCGACGTAGCGGGCGGCCGACTCGCGCAGGTGGGCCACCTCGGCGTCGCTGAGGGGGCGCTTCACCCTGGCGGGCGTCCCCATGACGAGCGTGCGGGGCGGCACCTTCATGCCGGGCGGCACCAGCGCGCCGGCCCCCACCATGGCCTCCGGGCCGATCTCGGCGCCGTCGAGCACCACGCTGCCGATGCCGATGAGGCAGCGGTCGTGCACGGTGCAGCCGTGGAGGACCACCCGGTGGCCCACCGTGACGTCCTCGCCGATGACGGTGGGATGGGTGCCGCCGGTGACGTGCACCACCGAGAGGTCCTGGACGTTGCTGCGTGCGCCGATGCGGACGTGGTTGACGTCGCCGCGGACCACCACGCCGAACCAGAGGGAGGCCCCGGGGCCGAGGGTCACGTCGCCCACCACGGTGGCGTCGTCGGCCAGCCAGGCGGTGGCGTCGATGCGTGGAGCCACGCCCGCGTAGGCCTTGAGGAGCGCCATCTCAGGGGCGGATGCTAGCCCGCGCCCACCAGCGCCGCAAGAACGGCACCGCCAGGATCCCCCCGACCAGCGCGCCCGCCGCGTCGGCCATCCAGTCTCGCGCGTCGGCGAAGCGGTTGGGGACGAAGGCCTGGTGCAGCTCGTCGGTGGCGCCGTAGGCGGCCGCCAGCATGACCGCGAACAGCACGGTGCGCCGCGGGCCGAGCCGGCCGAGGTGGGAGAGCCCCAGCGCCAGCAGCCAGGCCAGGCCGGCATACTCCACGGCGTGGAGGACCTTGTCGCTCAGCGACGCGCTCAGCGCCGGCAGCGGGTTGGGCTGGTGCGAGAGCCAGAAGATCAGGCCTGCGTAGGCCACGGCCGGCAGGAGCCAGGCCAGGTCGCGACGGCTCACCCGCGCTCCTCGGCCGGACCGAGGAGCGCTCCGACCAGGGCCTGGGCCCCGGCGCGGACCACCCGGGCGCGCAGGAGCGCCCCCGCCGGAGCCTCGGCCTCGCCGGCGGCGAAGTGGATCAGCCGGTTGTCGCCGGTCCGCCCGAAGCGGCGCGCCGGATCGTCGCTGGTCCCCTCGCAGAGCACCTCCACCACGGTCCCCTCGGCGGCGCGCAGCCGCTCGGCGGTGATGCGCCGCTGCAGGGCCACCAGGCGCCCCAGCCGCGCCACGGCCACCTGCCGCGGCACCTCGGCCCACTCCGGCGCCGTCCCCAGCCGGCGCGCCGCGCTGGTGTGGGCCCGGGGGCTGAAGACGAAGGAGAAGGAGTTCTCGAAGCGGGCCCGCTCGAGCAGCGCCAGCGACGCCTCGAAGTCCGCCTCGGTCTCCCCGGGGAAGCCCACCATGAAGTCGGTGGTGATGGCCATGCCCGGGCGCGCCGCGGCCAGCGCGTCGTGGCGCGCCAGGTAGGCGGCCACCGAGTAGTCGCGGCGCATGCGCGCCAGCACCGCGTCGGAGCCGGACTGCACGGGCAGGTGGAAGTGGCTCACCACCCGGGGCTCGTCGCGGAAGACCTCGATGAGCTCGTCGGAGAGGTCGTGCGGGTGGCTGGTGGTGAAGCGGATCCGGGCCAGGCCTGGCACCGCCGCCACGGCGCGCAGCAGCGCCGCGAAGGAGCAGCCGCCGCGGTAGGAGTTGACGTTCTGGCCGAGGAGCGTCACCTCTCGCACGCCCACCGCGGCCAGATCGGCGCACTCGGCCACCACCTCGCCGACGGGGCGCGACACCTCGCGGCCGCGGGTGTGGGGCACGACGCAGAAGGCGCAGACCTTGTCGCAGCCCTTCATGGCGGTGACGAAGGCGGTGGCCCGGCCGCGCGCCGCGCCGGCATCGGCCCGCGGGAAGAGGTACTCCTCCGAGTCCATCCAGGCCGTCTCGGCGAAGCGCTCCCGGCCGGCCGCCCGCGCCAGCAGCTCCGGCAGGCGCGCCAGGTTGTCCGGGCCGAAGACGAAGTCCACGTAGGGGACCTTCCTCAGCAGCCGCTCCTTCTCCTGCTGCGCCACGCAGCCGGCCACGGCGATGACCGCGCCGCGGCTGGCCTTGACCGACCGGTAGCGCCCCAGCGCGGAGAGGAGCTTCTGCTCCGCCTTGTCGCGCACGGCGCAGGTGTTGAGCAGGATGAGGTCGGCCTCCTCCGGCGTGGCGGCGCGGGTGAAGGCGTGGCGCGAGAGCAGCTCCAGCATCCGGTCGGAGTCCGACTCGTTCGCCTGGCAGCCGAAGGTGTGGACGAAGACCTTGCGCGGCGGCGGGCTCCGCGCGGCGGCGGCCGGGTCCGGGGTGGCAGGTGCCGGGGCGGCGAGTGCCGGTGAGGAGGTGGCAGGCGCCGGGGCGAGAGCCGGGGTGCTGGTGGCAGGCGCCGGGGCTGGCGCCGGGCCGGCGGGCGTCGCGCGCCCGAGGGAGACGAGATCCGACACGGCGGCGGACCCTAGACGATCGGGGTCGATTCGGAAATACCCCGGTCGCCCCGAGCGCAGTCGAGGGGCGATCAGCGAACGCCGGCGGTGCCTCGACTCCGCGCCTGCTTCGCACGCGCTACGCTCGGCACGACCGGATCGGGGGCATGACGTCGCATCAACCCCGGGGCAGCAGGGCGTCGGCTCAACCCGGGGGCAGGAGGACGTCGGCCCAACCCCGGGGCAGCAGGGCGTCGGCTCAACCCCGGGACAGCAGGGCGTCGGCTCAACCCCGGGACAGCATGACGTCGCATCAACCCCGGGGGCAGCAGGGCGTCGGCTCAACCCCGGGGCAGCAGGGCGTCGGCCAGCCCCTCCAGGTCGGCGAGCCGCTCCACCGTGGCCACCCGATCGCAGTGGGCGGCGTAGAGGGCCATCTCGCTGTCCCCCTGCCCCCAGCGCGCCCTCGGCTCCGGGCAGATCCAGAGGACCCGGCGCGCCCGTCGCCGGATCTCCGCGAGCGCCCAGGCCTCCGGCGGCGTGTAGTTGGTGCGACCGTCGCCGATGACGATCACGGTGGTCCGGCGCGTCACGGCCGCGAGGTGGTCCCGCACGAAGGCGCGCAGCACCCGCCCGTAGGCCGAGTTGCCCGAGAGCGGGATGACCCGCGCCGCCACCGCCAGGTCGGCCGCCCGGGCCGCGCCGCGCCCCTCCCGCAGCGCCTCGGTCACCTCGCCCACCGCGTCCACGAAGACGAAGGTCCGTACCCGCCGCGCCTGGGCCTGCAGCGTGTCGAGGAAGAGGAGCATGAGCCGGGTGACGTGGCGCATCGACTCGGAGACGTCGCAGAGCACCACCAGGTCCGGCCGCTCCGGCCGGCGGTGGCGGAAGAGGAGCTGGGCCGGGAAGCCGCCCAGCCCGAGGTTGCGCCTGAGCGTGCGCCGCACTGCGAGCGGACCGCGGGCGCGCCGCCGGTCGCGCCGCACCAGCCGCGCCTTGAGCCGCGCCGCCAGCCGTCGCACCGCCACCTCGACGCGGGCCGCCTCGGCCGCCGAGGTCGGCGCGCTCCCCGGCGCCGGCAGGGCGTCCGGCGCCCGCCGCCGCGCCCTGGCCTCGACCTCGGCGGTGGCCCAGGCGCGCGCCGCCTCCTCCACGCCGCGGAAGGCGTCTCGCAGCGCACCGGAGAGGGCGTCGAGCTTCGCCACCTCGAGCCCGCTTCCGCGCAGGGCGGCCTCGGCGGCCTCCCGGTCCGCCGGGAGTGCGCCCCCGCCGGCGGCATCCAGCAGCCGGCGCGCCGCGAAGTCGCCGCGCGCCTCGGAGAGCAGCGAGAAGTCGAGCTGGAGCGAGGCGGCGCGCAGCAGGCGCAGCAGCGCGCCCCGGTCGCCGGCTACCGCGGCCTGCCCCAGCGGCCCCATGCCCGCGGCCGCCGCGGCGAGCCGCTGGATCACCATGGCGAGCTCGTCCCCTTCGAGGAGCCCGGCCTCCTGGAGGGCGGCCACCAGCGACCGCTCGGCCGCGGCCAGCACCCGGCCCATGCCCGTGAAGTGGAGCTCGAAGAGCGCCTCGAAGGTGGGCACGTCGGCGGTCCGCTTCACCAGCGTGGCCCGCAGCGCCGCCCTCAGGCCGGCCCGCTCGTCCAGCCCCACCAGCGCCGCCGCACGGACCGCGTCCCCCACCTCGGCGGGCGAGACGCGGACCCCGTTCTGCCGGAGCAGCCGGGCGAACTCGACGA
>JANNKC010000313.1:0-11450 GCA_031396105.1 Anaeromyxobacter sp. | reverse complement strand
CGCCGGTCCGCCTGGCGCACCGACCCGCCGGCCTTACGGCCAGGCGTGCACGGTGACGAAGTAGGCGGCGCCGCCCTTCTCGCTGCTCACCTGGTGCACGATCCGCTGCCCCTTCGCGATGGTGAGGCGCGACATGGTGTTGCGCTGCGCCAGCGCCACCTCGAAGGTGACGGTGTCGCCGCGCACCTCCTGGAGCGTCAGCCCCACGTGCTCGCCGCCCGGCAGGTCCACGAACTGGGTCTTGGTGTCGGCCATGGTGAGCCGGCGCTCGTTCACCTGCTCCCACTTCACGTAGGCCAGCTTGCCGAGCTGCTTCTTCAGGTCCTCGAGCCTGGGGTCCACCTGCGCCGGCCCCTGCCGCGAGCCCTTGAGGATGCGCACGCGCACCGGGACGTCGGCGGCGGCGGCGAGGACCGGGACGAGCAGCAGCGCGAGGCAGGTGGCGGCAAGGCGGGTCATGGTGCGGTCCTTTGACGAGCTCAGGTCTCCTCGTCGTCGTCGTCGATGAGCACGAGCGGCCCATCGGCCGACTGGATGATGGTGGTGGCGCCACCCTCGGCGCTCACCTCGAGCTGGCCCGCGTCGGCGAAGTCGTTGCGGTCGCCGGCCTGCAGGTACAGGCCGAGCGCCAGCGCGGCCGCCAGCGGGGCCAGCGCGCCGCCCATGGCGAGGCGAGGGTGGAGCCGCAGGGCGCGCAGCGCCCGGGCCAGCAAGGGCAACGGCCGCGCCGCCTCGACGCGGCGCATGACGCCGTCCACGAAGGGGGCGAAGTCGCGCCTGCCCGCCGCGGCCATGAGCGACTCGGAGATCATCCACTCCGTGGAGGCCATCTCGGCGGCCCAGCGGCGGCAGTCCGCGCAGCCGGCCACGTGGGCGTCGAGCGCCCGCGTCTCCTGGGCGCTGAGCTCGCCCACGCGGGAGCCGATCATCGGCATGTAGGTGGCGCACTCGGTCATGGGGCCTCGGGAGGTCATGGCACGCCTCGTTCTCCCTCTACACGCGAGCCTGCATATTCTGCCAGGGCCGCCTGCATCTTCTTTCGGGCGTGGAAGAGCCGGCTCATGACCGTGCCCTTCTGGATGCCCAGCCGCGCCGCCAGCTCCTCGTAGGAGAGCCCCTCCACCTCCCGCAGCACCAGGACCTCGCGGTGGATGACG
This sequence comes from Anaeromyxobacter sp., assembly GCA_031396105.1. Taxonomy (GTDB): domain Bacteria; phylum Myxococcota; class Myxococcia; order Myxococcales; family Anaeromyxobacteraceae; genus JADKCZ01. The sequence goes on along the minus strand of JANNKC010000313.1, from coordinate 10,293 downwards.
GGCAGCGTGCCAAGGGCCTCCTGGAGCTTGCCGGCCAGCTCCTTGCGCAGGGCGTTCTCCCTGGGGTCCTGGCCGAGCGAGGTGGAGAGGATCCCCTCGCCGGCGTGGCCCAGGTCGGCCTCGCGCAGGTCGTCGATGTCGTCCTTCTGGCTGCGCCGCTCCTTGCGCACCGAGTCGATGGCCAGGTGCGAGGTGATGCGGAACAGCCAGGTGGAGAAGGCGGAGTCGCCCTTGAACTCCGGCAGGTGCTTGTGGACCCGCACGAAGGCCTCCTGGGCGACATCCCAGGCGGTGTCCGGATCTTTCACGATGCCGAGGGCCACGGCGTAGACCTTCCTCTGGTAGCGGACGACCAGCGCCTTGAAGGCGCCGGCGTCGCCAGCCTTGGCTGACTCGACCAGCTGAGGGTCGTCCACTTCCATGAGGGTTGACGGGCGAATGGTCCGGCGAATTCACCGCGACGTGAGACTGTTTACCACACGCTCCCTCCCCACGCGGGGTGGTCGGCGGGACCGAACCGACTTACGATATCCACTTCCTCGATGAGCGCCTCCTTCCGAGATATCGCACGCCTGCTCGACCGGGCGAAGCGGCGGCGAAGCCAGGTGATTCTGGCCGCCGCCGGGGCTGGCGCGCTCGCGGCGCTCCTCGGCGCGCTGCTGGCCGGCGCCGTCGCCTTGACCCTGGGCACCCGTACAGGCATCGCGAGGGGCGTGACGCTCACGGCGGGCGCGCTGGCCCTCGTCGCGGCGCTGGCCTGGGCGATCAGGGCCATCCGGCAGGGCGCCTGGACGCCCGAAGGCGTGGCGCGGACGGTCGCGGCCGGCTCTCCGGCCCTCCGCTCGGACCTGGTCTCGGCCGTGGAGCTGACGCGCGAGCGGGAGGCGCTGGCCGCCTCCGGGGCGGTCTCGCTGGCCCTGGTCGATGCCCACGTGGAGCGCACGGCCGAGGCGGTCCGCGGCGTCGATCTCGCGGCGGCCATCCCCTCCCGGCCGGCGCGCCGGGCCGGGCTCGCGCTGGCGGGCGTGGTGGCGGCCTCCCTGGTCGCCTTCCTGGTCGGCGGGGCCGCGCTCGGCCGCGCCTACGCCCGGGTGGTGGCCGGCGATCCGCTCGCCGTGGCCGCGCCGTCGCTCGACCCCATCACCGGCGACATCGAGCTCACCTACCGCTTCCCGGCCCACACCCGGCGCGAGCCGCGCACCGTCTCGGGCACCGGCGGCGAGATCCGCGCGCCCAAGGGCACGGAGGTCTCGCTCCGCACCCGCGCCGACCGGGTGGTCGAGGCGGCGGAGCTGGAGGTGACCAGCGCCACCGCCCCCCTCCAGCGCATCGCCCTCGCCGTGAGCGGCGGGCGCGACCTCTCCGGCGCGCTCGCCGTGGGCGACGGCGGCACCTACCGCTTCCGCTTCCGCACCGCCAGCGGCCGCACGGTGGCCGAGGGGCCGCCCATCCCGGTGGTGGTGGAGCCGGACGCCTTCCCCACCGTGCGCATCACCGCGCCGGTGGCGGAGCTGGAGGTCCAGCCGGACGCCGCGGTGCGCGTCGACTGGCAGGCCGAGGACGACTACGGCCTCGACGGGCTCGAGCTGGTCACCAGGGGTCCGGGCGGCGCGGAGCAGCGGCGCCCCCTGCGCGCCCTCACCGGCCTGCGCCACGACTCCGGCAGCTTCGAGCTGCCGCTCGCCGCGGAGCGGCTCGGCGAGGGCGAGCGGCTCCTCTACTGGCTGGAGGTGAAGGACAACGACGGCATCTCCGGCCCGAAGAAGGGGGCCTCGGCCACGCAGGCGGTGAAGGTCTACAGCGAGGCGGAGCACCGCCGGAAGGCCATGGAGCAGGCCAGGGCCGCCTGGGAGGAGCTCATCGCGCTGCTCGGCGACCGGCTCGAGCTGCTGGCGGGCGGCTCGGTGGCCACCGTGCCGCGCCTGCCGCTGGCGGTGGCGCTCGACGCCCGCACCCGCGCGCTCCACGAGCGGCTGCGCCAGCTCGCGGCCGAGCTGAGGAAGGACAAGGCGGCGCCCAGGGAGGTGCCGGCGGCGCTGCAGAACGTGGCCGCCCTGGTGCGCACCGCCGAGCAGCGCGTCACCGCCACGCGCCAGGTCCTGGTGCGCCTCCTGTCCACCAGGCAGCCGGTGGAGGGGCCGGCCATGCAGATGAGCGCCTTCGACCGGCTGCTCGACGAGGAGCTGGAGAAGGGGATCCTCTACCTGGAGCAGCTCTTCGACAAGGCGCGGGCCGAGGACCTGGTGCGCATGACCAGGGACCTGGCGGCCAAGCGGCGCGACCTGCAGCAGATGCTGGAGAAGTACCGCGACTCGCCGTCGGAGAAGGCCAAGCAGGAGGTGCTGGCGCAGATCCGGCGCATGCGCGAGCGGATGCAGGCGCTCCTGGCGCGCATGGCCGAGACGGCGCGCGGCTTCCACGACGAGCACATGAACGCCGAGGCCATGGCCGAGCTGCAGAAGGAGAAGGACCTGAAGTCTGGCCTGGACGCCGCCGAGGAGGCCCTGGAGCGCGGCGACATCGCGGCCGCCATGAAGGCGCTCGACCAGATGGGGAGCCAGCTCGACCAGATGATGGCGGGCCTGCAGAAGACGGGCGAGCGGCCGGACGCCAAGCAGGCCGAGCTCATGAAGGAGATGCTGGCCTTCAAGGAGCAGCTGGAGCGGGTGCAGGGGGAGCAGGCCAAGGCCGCCGAGGAGACCGAGCGGGTCAAGGCGGAGCAGCGGCGGCGGCTGGCCGGCAAGCTGGCGCAGGGGCGGCAGGAGGCGGCGCGGCTGGAGAAGCTGGCCAAGGCCGCCCGCGACGACCTGCAGCAGGCCCAGGCCGGCACCCCGCCGCGCGGCGAGCCGGACCTCGACGCCGCCCAGGAGGCGCTGGCCGACCTGGCGCGCGCGCTCGCCATGAAGGACCTGGAGGCCTCGCAGGAGCAGGCGCAGCGGGCGCTGCAGCCGACGCGCCGGCTGGCCAGCACGCTGGAGGAGGACGCGGCCATGGCGGAGCGGCTCCCCGGCTCCACCACCAAGGACCCGCTCACGCTCAAGCAGGCGCAGCAGCACGCCCGCGAGGCCGGGCAGAAGATCGCCGAGGTGGCGCGCGAGCTGGCCAAGCTCCAGCCGGATCCGCGCCAGGCGCTCACGCCGGGCGAGCTGGGCAAGCTCGACGAGCTGGCCAGGCGCCAGACGGGGCTGGAGCGCCAGGCGGGCGAGCTGCAGCAGAAGCTCTCCCAGCTCATGCAGAAGGCGCCGGTCTTCCCGCAGTCCGCGCCCGGGCTGCTCGGCGAGTCGCGCGGCCACATGGGCCAGGCGGCCGGCGAGCTCTCCCAGAAGAACGCGCAGCGCGGCCACGGCGAGCAGCAGGCGGCGCTCGACTCGCTGGGCCGGCTGCAGCGGGGGCTGGAGCAGATGGCCAAGCGAGGCGGCGGCGGGCAGCAGGGCGGCGGCTTCCCGTTCCCCTTCGGCGAGCCGGGGCCGCAAGGGCAGGACGGCGAGTCGGGCGACCCCACGCCGGAGAAGGTGGAGATCCCCGGCTCCGAGGCCCACCGCATCCCGGAGGAGTTCCGCAAGGACCTGATGGAGGCCATGAAGCAGGGCGCGCCGGAGCGGTACCGCGGCGAGGTGCAGCGCTACTACGAGGAGCTGGTCAAGTGATGGAAGCCAGCACTCTCGAGACCGGGCGGTGCCTGAGTGCCGCCCTGCAATCCCCTCCGGTCGCCGGAAGGTCGCTCCGTGGCGCGGCCCTCTCACTCCTCCTCCTGGCCCCGCTCGCCGCCGGCGCCGCCCAGGTGGAGGCCACCCCCCGCGGCCCCACCTCCTCGGCCGCGCTGGCCGGCCCGCCCACCGACATCAACCAGGCCATGTCCCGCCTCCTCGACGAGGACGTCACCGGGACGCGCGGCTTCGTGGAGGCGTGGGCCGCCGCCCACCCGCTCGACTCGGGCGGCCGGCTCGCCCTCGGGCTGCTCCGCTTCTACGAGCACCGCTACGACGAGGCGGTCACGCTGCTGGAGGCGGCGCTGGAGGGCCAGCGCGATCCGCTCGGCCACCTGCGCCTCGCGCGCAACGCCGCGGCGCTCGCCAAGACCTGGGTCATCGCCGAGAGCGACCACTTCCAGGTGGCCTACCCCAAGGGCAAGGACGAGGTGCTGGTCCCCTACCTCCTGGAGACGCTGGAGGCGCAGCGGGCCGCGCTGCAGCAGGACCTGGGCGTGGCGCCCCCCGGCAAGGTGCGCGTCGAGATCCTGGGGGCGGTGACCGATCTGGCCCGCCTCTCCTCGCTCACCGAGGCGGAGATCCGTGGCTCCGGCACCATCGCGCTCTGCAAGTACGGCAAGCTCATGCTGGTGTCGCCCAAGGCGCTGGTCACCGGCTACGACTGGCTCGACACCGCGGCCCACGAGTTCACCCACCACGTGGTGGCGCTGAAGAGCGGCCCGCGCATGCCCATCTGGCTCCACGAGGGCGTGGCCAAGTGGTGGGAGAGCCGCTGGCGCGGCAAGGGCGGAGAGGACTACGCCCCCTACTCGGCGGCGCTGGTGAAGCGCGCGCTCGAGACCGACACGCTGGTCACCTTCGAGAAGATGCACCCCTCCATGGCCAAGCTCCCCACCCAGGAGCTGGCCTCGCTGGCCTACGCCCAGGTGCTGCTGGCGGTGGAGTACCTGGTGCAGCGCGGCGGCACGCCGCTGGTGGCTCGGGTGCTGGATCTCGTGGCCGCTGGCGCCTCGGCCGACGTGGCCGTGGCGCAGGCGCTGGGCGTCTCCTGGCCGGAGTTCATGGCCGGCTGGCGCGCCCACATGGTGAGCCGCCCCCTGCCGCGCGGCGGCGCCACCGCGGTCCGGCGGCTGCGCTTCAAGGACGACCCCAAGGAAGGCGGGCCGTGGGCCGAGTGGGCCGACCTGCCCGACCAGGCCTCGCGCAACCACGCCCGGCTCGGGCAGCTCATGCGCGAGCGCGGCCGCTGGACCGCGGCGCGCGTCGAGTACAAGAAGGCGGTGGACCGGGCCGGCGCGCGCGTGCCCATCCTGGCCACCCAGTACGCCATCGCCGCCGTCATGAGCGGCCAGAAGGCCGAGGCGGAGCGGGTGCTCACCGAGGCCATCGGCTGGACGCCGGACTACGCCGCGCTGCGCGTGCAGCTGGCCCGCCTGCTGCTGGAGAGGAAGGAGCACGCCCAGGCGCGCGTCCACCTCGTCATGGCCAACCGGCAGGACCCGTTCGACCCGGAGATCCACGCCGGCCTGGCGCTGGCCTCCGAGGCGCTGGGCGACCCGGGCGGCGCCTCGCGCGAGCGACGCTTCGCGGAGATACTGCAGGGCTCGAAGGGACAAGGACACCCATGACCGATACCAGCCGCACCGGCGTACCCGGCGCACCCGGCGCACCTGCAGCGCCAGGCCAGGCCGCTTCGCCGGGCCAGGTCGCTTCGCCGGGCCACGCCGTCGTGCCGGGTCACGCTGCTTCGCCAGGCCAGGCCGCTTCGCCGGGCCACGCTGCTTCGCCAGGCCACGCCGCTTCGCCGGGCCAGGCTGCCGCGCCAGGCCACGCCGCCGTGCCGGGTCACGCCGCCGCGCCGACCCATGCCGTCGGGACGGGCCAGGCCGTCGCGGCCAGCCCGGACGCCGACCTGGCGGCCGTCCACGAGCTCCACGAGGCGAAGCGGCTCCTGCTCGGCGAGATCGAGAAGCGCATCGTCGGCCAGAAGGACGTGGTCGAGGCGCTGCTCACCGCGCTCTTTGCCCGCGGCCACTGCCTCTTCGTGGGCGTGCCCGGCCTGGCCAAGACGCTGCTCATCTCCACCGTGGCCGAGGTGCTGGACCTCTCCTTCAACCGCATCCAGTTCACGCCGGACCTGATGCCCTCCGACATCACCGGCACCGACGTGCTGGAGGAGGACCACACCACCGGGCGGCGCGCCTTCCGCTTCGTGAAGGGGCCCATCTTCGCCAACCTGCTGCTGGCCGACGAGATCAACCGCACCCCGCCGAAGACGCAGGCGGCGCTGCTGCAGGCCATGCAGGAGTACCGGGTCACGGCCGGCGGCGAGACCTACCCACTGGACCTGCCGTTCCTGGTCTTCGCCACGCAGAACCCCATCGAGCAGGAGGGCACCTACCCGCTGCCCGAGGCGCAGCTGGATCGCTTCATGTTCTACGTGCAGGTGAGCTACCCGTCGGCGCTGGAGGAGGTCGAGATCGTCCGCACCACCACCCAGGCCACCCGCGCGGCGCTGCACCGCATCCTCTCGCCCGGCAAGATCCGGCAGCTGCAGGAGCTGGTGCTGCGCGTGCCGGCGGCCGACCACGTGGTGAAGCACGCCGTGGAGCTGGCCCGCATGACCCGGCCTGGCGATCCGGCCGCGCCCGACTTCGTGAAGGAGAACGTGAGCTGGGGCGCCGGGCCGCGCGCCGGCCAGTACCTGGTGCTGGGGGCCAAGAGCCGGGCCATCCTGGACGGCCGCATGGCCGCCAGCGTGGAGGACGTGCGGGCCCTGGCGCGCCACGTGCTCGTCCACCGCGTCATCACCAACTTCCGCGCCGAGAGCGAGGGCATGACCAGCGCCACCATCGTGGACCGGCTGCTGGAGCACGTGAAGGCATGAGGCGCGAGCTCGATGCCTGACCCGAAGCGCTCCCTGCTGGACCCGGCCGTGCTGGCCAAGCTCGGCACGCTCAAGCTGCGCGTGCGCGCCGTCACCGAGGGGATCCTCTCCGGCCTGCACCGCTCGCCCCACCACGGCCAGTCGGTCGAATTCGCCGAGCACAAGGAGTACGCCCCGGGCGACGACGTCCGGCGCATCGACTGGAAGGCCTACGGCAAGTTCGACAAGTACTACGTGAAGCAGTTCGAGCAGGAGACCAACCTGCGCTGCTACCTGGTGGTGGACGCCTCCGGCTCCATGGGCTGGAAGGGCGCCGAGGGGCGGCTCACCAAGCTGGAGTACGCCTCGTCGCTGGCCGCCTCGCTGGCCTACCTGCTGGTGCGCCAGGCCGACGCCGCCGGGCTGGTGCTCTGCGGCGACAAGGTGGTGCGCGCCATCCCGCCGGCCGCCTCGGCGGGCCACCTGGTGCCGCTGCTCGAGTCGCTGGAGGGGGCGGTGGCGGCCGGCGAGACCCGCCTGGGCGCCGCGGTCGACTGGATCGTGGAGCACGCGCCGCGCCGCGCCGCGGTGGTGGTGCTCACCGACCTCTTCGACAAGGACGAGAAGGCGCTGAAGCGGCTGGCGCAGCTCACCCGCCGAAAGCACGAGGTGACCCTCTTCCACGTGCTCGATCCCGCCGAGCTCACGTTCCCGTTCGAGGATCCGACCCTCTTCCTCTCCATGGAGGACGGCCGCTCGGTGGAGGCCCACGGACGCGACATCAGGAAGGGCTACCTCGAGGTCATGGACGCCTGGCTGGCGAGCGTGAAGCGCGAGGCGGCCGAGCAGGACCTGGACTACACGCTCTGCCGCACCGACCGGCCGCTCGACGAGGTGCTGCTTCCCTTCCTGGCGCGGCGCGAGCGCTACGCCGCATGACGGCGCCCCGCCACCAATCCGTGCGACTCCACCCGGTCGCCCCGAGACGCCATGGACTCCGTCCACCACGGGGCACGAATTGCCCGGAGGTGGACCCGGAAGATTCCAAGGAGTTGCCTCCGGCATTCCCGAGCCGCGTAGGGCCAGCTCACCTGGCCCGTCGTCGAGGGGCGCCTTGACCCTCGGCTTCCTCAACCCCGCGCTCCTCTGGGGCCTCCTGGCGGCGGCCATCCCGCTCGTCATCCACCTCTTCTTCCGGCGCCGCCCCAAGCCGACGCCCTTCCCGGCCATCGACTTCGTGCTCCGGGCGCGCCGCCAGACCGAGCAGCGGCTGCGGTTGAAGAAGGTGCTCCTCTTCACGGCGCGCACCTTGCTGCTGGCCGCCGCCGCGCTGGCCATCGCCCGGCCGCGCGCCGAGCGCCCCGTGGCGGGCGCGGTCACCGCCGGCGACGGGCCGCAGGCCACCGTCATCGTCCTCGACGCCTCGGCCTCCATGCAGTACCGGCTGGGCGGCGAGCCCATCTTCACGCGGGCCCGCGCCGACGCGCTCTCCGCGCTCACGGGCCTCTCCGGCGAGGAGCCGGCGGCCGCGCTGGTCTGCGACGGCCGGCCGCCCGCGGTGGCCGCCCCCTCCTTCGACAAGGGGGCGGTGCGGCGGGTGCTCGCCGAGGCGGTGGTGGGCAGCGGCCACGCCGACCTCACCACCTGCCTGGCCGCCGCGGCGCGCGCCCTGGGCGACGCCAAGGCGCAGGAGCGGCTGGGGAAGCGGATCGTGGTGGTGACCGACCTCACCGCGGCGGCCTGGCGGCTCGACGTGCCGCCGCCGGAGGTGCCGGGGCCGAAGGGGCCGGTGCGGCCGCGCGTCGAGGTGGTGGACGCGGCGCGCGGCGCCGAGCTGCCCAACGCGGCGGTCACCGGCCTCGCCGCCGAGCCCGACCCGGCGGTGGGGCCGCGCGGCTACCGGCTCACCGCGGCGGTGAGCGGCGCGGGCGGCGCGGCGCTGAAGGACGTGCCCCTCACCCTGCGCCTGGGCGGCGAGGCCAGGCCCGCCATCCGTGCCTTCGTGGACGTGCCGGCCGGCGCCACGGCGCGCAAGACCCTCTCCCACGCCTTCGCCGCCGGCGGCCCGGCCACCGTCTCGGTGGCGCTCCCCGCCGACGCCCTGCCGCTCGACGACGAGCGGGTCCTCACCATCACGGTGCCGCGCGAGATCCGCGCGCTGGTGGTGGACGGCGCCCCGTCGCCGGTGAAGTACCGGGACGAGGCCTACTTCGTGGAGTCGGCGCTCGGGTCGCCCGCCTCCCCGGTGCGCCCCGTGCTCATCGACGCCGAGGCGCTGCGCGAGGCCGACCTCGGGAAGTTCGACGTGGTCTTCCTGCTCAACGTGCGCGTGGTGAGCGGGCGCGGCGCGGATCTCAAGCGCTTCGTGGAGGAGGGGGGCGGCCTCTTCCTCTCCATGGGCGACCAGGTGGACCCCGACAGCTACGAGCGCGAGCTGCCCGGCCTGCTGCCGCTGCCGCTCCACCTGGTGAAGACCGCCGCCGAGCGCGGCCAGGGCGACGCGCGGGCCGCGCGCCTGGCCCGCGTCGACGAGGCCCACCCGGCGCTGACCGTCTTCACCGGCGACGCCAGGGAGGGGCTGGCCGGGGCCCGCTTCTACCGCTACATGCTGACCCGCCCCGCGCCCAAGGGGGAGGCGCCCGCCGTGCTGGCCGCCTTCGACGACGGCGCGCCGGCGCTGGTGGAGGCGCGGCGCGGGCGCGGCCGGGTGCTGCTCTTCACCTCCACCACCGACCGCGACTGGAACGACTGGCCCATCCGCACCAGCTTCCTGCCGGCCATGCAGCGCTTCGCCGCCTGGCTCTCCGGCGCCCTGGAGGAGCGGCGCGACCTGCCCACCGCGGTGGGCGCGCCGCGGCTGGTGAAGCTCGGCGAGGGGCGGAGCCTGAGCGCGCTGGTGGGCCCCGGAGGGAGGGAGCGCCAGGGCCGCGAGCTCGAGGCGGCTGGCCTGGAGACCACCGAGGGCGGCGAGGCCTTCAGCTTCACGCCGCGTGAACCGGGCCTGTGGCAGGTCAAGGTGGCGGAGCGCGGCGCCGAGCGGCTCGACCCCGCGCTGGCCTTCGCCGTGGTGCCGGATCCGCGCGAGTCGGACACCCGCCGCCTCCAGCCGGCCGAGCTGACCGCCTGGCTCGGCGGCGAGGCCCACGCCCGGGTGGACGGGCAAGGGACCGCGACCGCCACGCAGGGCGTGCCGCTCTGGACCTGGCTCCTGGCGGCGGCGGTGGCGCTGCTGCTGGTCGAGGGGTTCCTGCTGGGGTGAGGGCGCGGGCCGCCTTGTGACAGGTCCGTTATCGGACCATAATCGGACCTATGCGCGTCCTCAACGTGGCCGAAGACATCGTCCCGGTGGCCCAGTTCAAGGCGCAAGCCAAGCGGTGGCTGGCCCATGTGAAGGAGACGGGCCAGCCGCTGATCATCACCCAGAACGGGAGGTCGGCAGGGGTGGTCCTGTCGCCGGGGGAGTACGACCGGCTGACCTACCAGCGGCGGTTCCAGGAGTCGGTCGACGAGGGCCTGGCCGATCTCGACGGCGGGCGGGTGCTCGGCACGGACCAGCTCCGGCGCCGCCTCGGGCTCAAGCGAAAGGGCGGGCGGTGAAGGTGGTCTGGTCCGAGGCCGCCTTCAGGCGGCTGGACGAGATCAGGCAGTACGTCGGCCAGGACAACCCGCGGGCGGCCGAGGCGCTGGTGGGGCGGCTGGTCGACCGCGGGGACTCGC
>JANNKC010000212.1:0-3629 GCA_031396105.1 Anaeromyxobacter sp. | reverse complement strand
GAGCGTGGTGACCTGCGGCCCGAACAGGATCCCGCCCTGCGCGTCGCAGAGGCGGCGCGCGGCCCGGCTCGCCTGGAGGGGGGACGGGACGAGGACGAGGGCGGGCACGGTGAGGGACACGTTACGCCGCGCCACTGACGGGACGGCCGGGCGTTCCCCGGTCGGACCGACCGGCGCCAGGCCAGGCCCAAGGCCTTGCCACCCCTCCGGATCCTGCAGCGTGAGGTGACGGTTCCTTCCGGGGCTGCGCCGCGAAGCCGGTCCGAGACCCAACCCGGCCTCCCTAAACGACCGTGCACGATTCGCGATCAGTCCGGACGCCCCGAGCGTAGGCGCGCGAGCCGCCGTCGAGGGGCGCGCCATGGACGAGGGCCGTGCCTCGACTCCGCGCCTGCTTCGCAGCCGCGCAGCCTGTCCTGAGCGTAGCCTCGCGTCAGCGAGGCGGAGTCGAAGGGCTCGGCACGACCGGTGTTTCCGAATCGCGATCGCCCGTTTAGTGCCGGGCGTGCTCCTGGGCAGGCCGACGGTCGCCGGGACCGTGCGGCGCGGCGGCCGGCTCCGGGTGCGCGCCGGCCCCGGAGGCCGCGGCCTGGTAGACGCCCTCGACCCAGTGGACGTACGGGACGTAGGCCTCTACCCACTCGCGCCCCTGGGCCACCTTCTCGCCGGGCTGCGGGCGGGCGGTCACGCGCTCCAGGCGCTGGTGAAGCCCTCTCCGGACCGCCTCGACCAGGAGCTGCTCCACCTCCTCCGCCGAGCGCCGGGCGATGGCGCGGTCGGCGGCGGGCACGGCCGGACCCAGGTCCTGGCCCGCCGGCTTGAGGCCCGTGTAGGACGCCCCCTCGCCGGCGCGGTGCACCCGGACCACGGTCTCGAAGAAGGCGTGATCGGCGAGCTCCCTGGCGTCGGGACCGAGCTTTCGCACCACCAGGGCGCGGGCGAAGGCGCCCTTCACCTCGGCCTCGTCCCCGGGCTGCACCCAGGCCAGGACCGGGTTCACCTTCCCGGTCTCGAGGGCCGTGCGCGCGGCCTTCACGACCGGGCCGTCGAGCGCGTCGCAGTGGGCGCGCGCGGTCGCGGGCAGGACGGCCAGGGCGGCCAGGAACGGAAGGACGAACGGAACGGCGCTGCGCTTCGACATGGCTTCCTCCGGTGGACTCGACGGCGAGGGTTGGATCTTGCGTCGCGGCGCCGCGCCGCGCCTGCGGCACGACGTCGCTCCAGACCGTCGGTGACGCGCCCCGGGCACGGTGTGCCGGCCCGGCACGCGGCGTATCCACCCGCCACCACTCGGCCCTGCCGCGCCGCCGGCGGCCCTTGAATGGACCGGCCGCGAGCCCCGTCGCCTGGTCATGACGACCACGACGATCACCACCAGGCGGCCCCGGGCGCTCCTCCTCGACGACGACGTCGTCGTCCTCCGGCTCCTCGGCATCGCGCTCGAGGAGCGCGGCTTCGACGTCCGCGCCGCCACCGACGGGGAGAGCGGTCTCTCGCTGCTCCTCGACGAGCTGCTCGACCTCGACGTGGTGGTGACCTCGCTCGGTCTGCCCGAGCTCGACGGCCGGTCGCTGCTCCGCCTGGTCCGGCACGCCGGCGGCGAGCGGGACCTCGGGCTGGTGCTCCTGGGTGACGGCACCGACGACGCGACCCGGGCCGAGCTCCTCTCGCTCGGCGCCGACGCGGTGGTCGAGCGGGCCTCGGGGCCCATGGCCGTCGCGGCCCTGGTCGAGGCGGTGGCCGGGTTCGCCAGGCCCGCGCGCCTCGCCGCCTGACCTGGAGGGCCTGGACGCACCGTCACCCGGCCATGGCCCCGCCGCGGCGCCCCTCAGGCCCACTCGCACTCGCAGGTGAAGTGGCGCAGGTAGGGAGCCTGCTTCACCAGCCGCACGCCGCGCACCGTGTCGGCCTCGGCCTTCACCTCGGCGATGACCTCGGCGGCGAAGTCGAAGTGGGACTGGGTGTACATGCGGCGCGGGAAGGCGAGCCGGACCAGCTCCATGGCGTGGAAGGTCTCGCTCCCGTCCGGCTGCCGCTTGCCGAACATGACCGAGCCGATCTCGACGCCGCGGATGCCGCCCTGGAGGTAGAGCGCGTTGCAGAGCGCCCAGGCCGGGTACCGGGCCACCGGCAGGTCCGGCAGCACGGTGCGGGCGTCGATGTAGACGGCGTGGCCGCCGGTGGGGCGCACGAAGCCCACGCCGGCCGCCTCCAGCTTCTCCCCCAGGTACTCGGCGGTGCGGAGGCGGTAGCGCAGGTAGGCCTCGTCCACCACCTCCTCCAGCCCGACCGCCATGGCCTCGAGGTCGCGCCCGGCCAGCCCGCCGTAGGTGGGGAAGCCCTCGGTGAGGATCAGCAGGTTGCGCAGCGGCTCCAGCCACTCGTCGGAGCGGAGCGCGATGAAGCCGCCGATGTTCACCAGGCCGTCCTTCTTGGCGCTCATGGTGCAGCCGTCCGCCAGCGCGAACTGCTCCTGGCAGATGGACTTGACGGTGCGGTCCTGCTGCCCCGGCTCGCGCAGCTTCACGAACATGGCGTTCTCGGCGAAGCGGCAGGCGTCCAGGATGAGCGGCTTGCCGTGCCGGTGGAGCAGGTCGGCGTAGGCGCGCAGGTTCGCCAGCGAGACCGGCTGACCGCCGCCGGTGTTGTTGGTGATGGTGATCATGCCGAAGGGGACGCGCGGCCCCTCGCGCCGCAGCAGGTCCTCCACCCGGTCGAGGTCGATGTTCCCCTTGAACGGGTGGAGGAGCCGCGGCTGCAACCCCTCGGCGATGACCAGGTCCTGCGCCTCCACGCCGTTGAACTCCAGCAGCGCGCGGGTGGTGTCGAAGTGGCAGTTGCTGGGGACGATCTCGCCGCGCCGGCAGGCGGTGGCGAAGAGGATTCGCTCGGCGGCGCGCCCCTGGTGCACCGGGATGAAGTGGGCGTAGCCGGTGAGGTCGCGCACCACCGCCTCGAGCCGGTAGTAGCTCCGGGCGCCGGCGTAGCTCTCGTCCCCCAGCATGATGGCGGCCCACTGGCGCGCGCTCATGGCGCCGGTGCCGGAGTCGGTCAGCCAGTCGAGGAGCACGTCCTCGGCGCGGAGCTTGAAGACGTTGAGCCGCGCCTCCTCGAGGAGCCGCTCCCGCTCGGCCCGGGTGGTCATGCGGATGGGCTCCACCGACTTGATTCGGAAGGGCTCGATGAGGGTCTTCGGCATGCGAGGACCCTTACACTCGGCCTGGCGCCCGAGCCAGGAGCAGGAGCGCGCCCGGGGCATCAATCCGCAGCAGCAGGTCCTTCATAGTGACGGAGCTGGCCCGACCGGGCAGGAGGCGCGACGGTAACCAGCCGTGATCACTGCGTTCACGGAGATGGCCCGGGTGATGCTCTGGAAGGCTGTGCGGAACGCAGGCCACCCCGGACTGGAGCGACCATGCTGCACGACTTCGTCAGTGCCAACAGCACGGAGATCATCTCGCGCACCAGGGCGAAGGTCGCGGCGAGAACGAGCCCACCCGCGTCCACCCATGCGCTGGAGAACGGGATCCCCCTGTTCCTCGAGCAGCTCTCGGAGACGCTGCGTCTGACTTCGACCCGCAGGCCCTGCTCGCTCGACGCGATGGCCTCGAGCGCGGCCATGCACGGAC
>JANNKC010000203.1:0-2793 GCA_031396105.1 Anaeromyxobacter sp. | reverse complement strand
CCGCCGGCCGCCTTGGCGAGCCAGGCCCAGCTGCCGTCGACGCGCTGCCGGCTCCTCACCTGCATGGTGGCGAGGTCGATGGCCGAGAGGGTGGAGACGGAGCCTCCTCCCATCACCGCCGGGAGGTAGGCGCTGCTCCACTCGGTGGTGACCGTCCAGGCGAAGCCGCCCTGCCGCGCCGCGCCCGAAGGGTAGCCGGCCAGCGCCGCGCTGCCGCGCAGCTCCGCCTTCCCGTCGTCCCTGAGCGTGAGCCCGTGGACGAAGGTGGCCACCTGCTCGCCGTTCCACTCGTTCTCCAGCGTGGTCAGGTCCCGCCCATCGGGCGAGGCGGCGAAGAGGACGCCGGGCACGTTGACCTTGGCGAGCAGCACCGGGCTGGCCGGGTCGCCGAGGTCGAGCCGGTCCAGGTAGTAGCGTCCCCGCTGCGCGCCGCCCGGCGTGGCCAGGCGGAAGTCCGCCTCCCACTCGAAGTGGGTGAGCCAGAGGAACCGCCCCGAGGCCAGCAGCCCCCAGGACCAGGAGCTGTCCGGGATGGTCACCGTGGAGGCGAGCCGAGGCTGGTCGGGGTTGGCGAGGTCGTAGACCCGCACCTGGTCGATGGGATCGCAGGGCGCGGTGATGCAGGTCACGTAGGTGAAGCGGTGGATGGCGAGCGCGCTCCCCACCAGCGCCGCCTCGTCGCCGTAGCCCCACCAGCCGGGGCCGAAGCTGGCCGACTCGCCGGCCGAGAGGTCGAGCTTGCCGCGCACCACGGGGTGGATCGGGTCGGAGAAGTCGACCGCCTGGAGCCAGCCCTTCCCGGTGGAGTAGTCCCGCGCCAGCAGCCAGATCACGTCGCCCACCCGGAACATGCGGGCGGAGGGGGCGGGCACGTGGACGCGGGCCAGCGGCGCTGCGGTGTCCGGGTCGAGCGGCGGCGTGACCACCAGCTCCGTGTCGCCGCGGTACCAGTCGCCGGAGAGCTCCACCACGTGGCCGGCCACCAGGTCGAGGGCGTTGACCGGCCGGGCCAGGTCGAGCCGGGCCAGCTCCTTCGGGCTGGCGCGATCGGCGGCGTCGATGGTCTGCAGCGCCTGGTCGGACAGGGCCACCAGCGTGGCGCCGCCCGCGTCCACGGGGAAGGCGCGGGTCACCGAGCCTGGGTGGCCGAGGAAGCCGCGCAGCGTGAGCGCGTCGCGCGAGTAGTCGATGAGCTGCGTGCCGCCGGTGGAGGCCCAGGTCGCCGGATCCCAGCCCTGCACCGGCACCAGCACCAGGCCGATGCCGGCCGGCGGCGGCTCGAAGACCAGGAAGGCCTTGCGCAGGTCGTCGGCCGAGGCGTTCACCCAGCCGTAGCCGGCGCCGAAGGTGATGCGGGAGAGGAGCTTCGGCGCGGCCAGGTCGGCCACGTCGAGGAGCGAGGCGGCCAGCTGCCAGGGCTGCCCCGCCTCGTTGGTGTGGCCGAGGGCGACGATGCGGTCGCCGCGCGGCTCCAGGAATTCGAGCTGCCCCGGCATGGTGAGCTCCCCGGCGATGCGCGGCGCGGCCGGGTCGGAGGCGTCCACCACCCAGAGCGGATCGATGCGGAGCGCCGTGACCAGGTAGACGCGCGGGCCGTCGAAGCGGGCGGCGGTGAGCGTCTCCTGCACCGGCACGGCGAGGCGAGCCAGCGGCTCCACCGCGCCCGGGGCGGGGCTCCTCCAGAGCTCCAGGGCGGCGCCGGCGTTCCAGCCCACGTCGACCACGGCGCGGAAGAGGCCGGTGGCGGCGTCGAAGTCCATGCCCCAGCGGTCGCGCACCGTGCCC
The DNA here is from genome assembly GCA_031396105.1 of Anaeromyxobacter sp. GTDB lineage: Bacteria > Myxococcota > Myxococcia > Myxococcales > Anaeromyxobacteraceae > JADKCZ01. The sequence continues at coordinate 1,008 of JANNKC010000203.1, read as the reverse complement.
TTGGCGGAGAACGCGGCGCCGGCGACGAGCTCTCCGGCCGGGTCGGAGATGTCCACCACCTGGAAATGGGTGACCGGGCCCCAGGCTGCGGACGGGTCGGCCGGGTCGGCGTCGTAGCCGGCGAAGGAGAGCGTGATCCGCTCCGGGGTGACGTTGGCGTGCACGTCCCAGCCGCTGGCGCTCCGCTCCAGCCGATCCGCCAGCACGGGCCTGGCCGGGTCCGAGACGTCGAAGCTGGCGACGAAGACCGAGTCGGCGCCGGGGACGACCGGCCCGACCGGCAGGGCCACGCCGGCGTCGCCACCCACCGCCACCGGGCCGATCCACTCGTACCACCACCACCGGCGCGACACGACGTAGAGCACGTCGTCGACGAGGCGCGACTCCTCCACCTGGCCCTGGATGGCCAGCTCGCCCGTCACGCGGGGCGAGGCCGGGTCGGCCACGTCGACCACCACCAGGCGCGAGCCGCGCCGCGGCTGCGTCGAGCCATCGGCGGCCAGCACGTAGGAGAAGGCGTCGCTCACCAGCACGAAGGCGGTGGCGCCGCGCACGTAGAGGTCCACCGGCGTCCCCACCACCGGCACCCTGGAGAGGAGGTGCGGGCGGGAGAGGTCGGCGAGGTCCACCACCTGGAGGCCGCGGTAGGCGTTGAGCACGTAGAGCGTGCTCCCCACCCGCTTGTAGATGTCCGCCTCCTCGATGGCGCGCGGCGTGCCGCCGGTGCCCTCGGCCGCTGGCGCACCGGGGGCCGCAGGAGCGGGAGCGCCGGTCGGCCCGGCGCCCAGGTCGGTCGCGACGCCGCCCCGGTTGCCGCCGCCGGGCGGCTGCGACGTGAACGCGATGGCGCCGCTCGGGTGCGGGCCGTCGTTCTTGACGCCACCGCCGCAGGCGGCGGCCGCGACGGCGAGGAGGGCGAAGGCGAGGCGGATGGGGGTCATGAGCGTCTCCACGGAGGAAGCCACCCGGAGCATCGAGCACCGGGCGTGCCACCGCCAAGCCCCCGGA
>JANNKC010000177.1:0-3796 GCA_031396105.1 Anaeromyxobacter sp. | reverse complement strand
CGACTACCGGCCGTCGGTGGCCGCGCCCCACAAGCTGAAGAAGCGCCCGGGCGACGAGACCCTGCAGCTCACCCGCACGCCGGACATCCTGGCGGGGCTGGGCGCCCGGCAGGCCGGACGCGCCGACGGTCCGGTGCTGGTCGGCTTCGCCGCCGAGACCGAGGAGGTCATCGCCAACGCCCGCGAGAAGCTGAAGGCGAAGCGCTGCGACCTGGTGGTGGCCAACAAGGTGGGCGGCCCTGGCGCCGGCTTCGGCGCCGACACCAACCGCGTGGCGCTGGTGAGCGCCACCGAGCTCGCCGAGATCGAGGGGCCCAAGGAGAGGGTGGCCGAGGCCATCCTCGACTGGATCCTGCCGGTGCTGGAGGGGCGACGGCCGAGGGTGAAGCCGCTGGGGTAGGGAGCGCCCGCGCCGCGGCCTACGCCGCCGCCAGCTTCGACGGGGCCGATCCTCTCCCCGTGGCTGCACCTGGCGCTCTATGCCCTGGCATGGGCAGTCATCGCCGCCCCTTCGACCTTCGGCGCCCTGGTGCTCTCCTCGCGGGAGTGCCAGTGGCGGCCAGCCTACGGCTGGGCGGCCGCTGCGCTCGCACTGGCCGAGCTGGCCGGCGGAGCCTGGCTCGCCATGACCTCGACGCGGTGGTGGATCCGCTTGGCAGCCTGGGGAGCCATCTCGCTGCCGCCGGTCCTGGCCTTGGTGATCGGGTACGGGTGCAACTTCGATTGGTGGTGAAGGGGCGCCGCGGCGTCACGCGCCCGAGGGCGGTGGCGGGGGAAAGTTCGAGGTTGGTGGTGGCGCCAGGGTGGGTGTGAGAGAGGCCTGTGCGGGCGGCGGCGGCCTTCTCCAGGAAGGCGCGCGACACCCTCGACGGCCTGGTGGCGCAGCAGCAGGCGCGCCGCGGCCGGATGACCGAGCTGGTCCGGCGCATGCGGCACGAGACGGCCGCCCGGTGCGACCAGGTGCGGCGCCACGTCATCCCGGCCAACGAGGAGAACTTCGACCGGCTGGGGCGGCTCCTCTCCGGGCGGGCCGAGGCTGGCGGTTCGCAGCCCTGAAGGTGGGCCGAGCCGGCGAGGCCGTGACCACGCTGCAGGCCGTCCACCTCGAGCTCCAGGCGGCAGCCTCCGTCGCCTGGCGCCCGCGGCGCCACCCTGCGCCGCCTGCCAGTGGTCAGCGGTGGATGCCGGAAGCCATGCCGGGCGGCGTGCCCGGCGGCGCACCCGGAGACTGGTGCGACCTGGACTGCTCGGCGGCCTTCGCCTCGGCGGTCGCGATGACGAAGGCGCCCGCCGCGCCGCCCAGCGCCGCCCTTGGCGGACTGGCAGGGGCCGTGGTGGGCTCGGGCTCGCAGACGCAGGCGCCGGAGGCGCCCTGCAACACCACCGCGGTGAGTCGCATCTCCAGCCTGGCGCACTGGTCCCGGCAGTCCCCGGAGAGCCGCGGCGAGACGGTGACGCCCACGCCCATGGCCCGATCGAGGGTGCACGAGGCGAGCGGAAGGACGGCCAGCGAGAAGGCGGTGAGCACGGCGCTGCGGCGCATGGGAACCCTCCGGGTGAGGCGCCACCATGCCGCACCCCGGGTGCGATGGCAACCCTACGCCGCCGCCCTACGCCCAATGCCGATCACTTAGGCTCAAGCGATCGGAAGGGGTGGGAGCCGCGCTGCCGAGCCATCACGACCTCTCCGAGCAGACAGCTACACCAACATCCTCACCGTCAAGCTCTTCGCCCGCGCCCGTGACGAAGACGCCTACGTGCGCGAGGTGATCGAGGAGCACCGCGGCGCCATCGCCGCCCACATGCGGCTGATCACCACCTTCATGACCACGCTGTCGGCGCTCAACGCGCTGCTGCTGGTGGGCACGGCGGCGATCGGCATCGTGCTGTGGGGCCGTGGCGATATCGACGCCGGCACCGTGGCCACGGCACTGCCGCTGGCCTGGGCGATTGCCAACGTGGCCGGCTTCGTGAGCTGGGAGGTGACCGGCATCTTCGAGAATGTCGGCGTGGTGCAGGAGGGCATGGAGACCATCGCCGTGCCGCACGCCATGGACGACGCCCCACAGGCGCGCGAGCTGGAAGTCACGGCCGGCGAGATCCGCTTCGAGCACGTCACCTTCACCTACGGCCGCACCGACGGCAAGAAAGTGCTCGACGACCTCTCGCTGACCATCCGCCCCGGCGAACGCGTGGGCCTGATCGGCCGCTCGGGCGCGGGCAAGAGCACGCTGGTCAACCTGCTGCTTCGCTTTTACGACCTGGAACAGGGCAGCATCCGCATCGACGGCCACGACGTGCGCGAGGTCAGCCAGGAAAGCCTGCGTGGCGCCATCGGCATGGTCACGCAGGACACGTCGCTGCTGCACCGCTCGATCGCCGCCAATATCGGCTACGGCCGCACGGGCGCCACGCGCCAGCAGATCGAAGCCGCGGCGCACAAGGCGCAGGCGCACACGTTTATCCTGGGACTGCAGGACTGGAAGGGCCGCACCGGCTACGAGGCCCACGTGGGCGAGCGCGGGGTCAAGCTCAGCGGCGGCCAGCGCCAGCGCGTGGCGATCGCCCGCGTGGTGCTCAAGGACGCGCCGATCCTGGTGCTGGACGAAGCCACGTCGGCGCTGGACAGCGAGGTCGAGCTCGCCATCCAGACGCAACTGCTGGGGCTGATGGAGGGCAAGACGGTGATCGCCATCGCGCACCGCCTGAGCACCATCGCGCGGATGGACCGGCTGATCGTGCTCGAGCAGGGCCGCATCGTCGAACAGGGCACGCACGCCGAACTGCTGGCCAAAGGCGTGGCAGGCGGCCACTACGCCCGACTGTGGGCGCACCAGAGCGGCGGCTTTCTTGCCGAAGATCTGACCGAAGAACAGTCCGAAGATCGGGCCGAAGACCTTGCCGAAGAAGGGGCACTGGAGCCGGCACCGCCGCAGCCCGCGGTGGCCGCCGACTGAAGCGCCTTCCGGGCCACAATCGCGGCCCATGGAATTGCTTTCATTCGGCCTCGACTTCATCCTCCACGTCGACCGCCACCTGGCCGACTTCGTGGCCGCCTACGGCGCTTGGGTCTACGCGCTGCTGTTTGCCATCATCTTCGTCGAGACCGGACTCGTCGTCATGCCCTTCCTGCCCGGCGACTCGCTGCTGTTCGTGGTGGGCGCGCTGTGCGGGCTGGGCCTCATGAACCTGCCGCTGTCCATGGCGCTGCTCACCGCAGCGGCGATCCTGGGCAACCAGACCAACTACGCCATCGGCCGCCGTGTCGGCCCGCGCGTATTCGGCTGGCAGAAGTCGCGCTGGTTCAACCGCGACGCCTTCGACCGCATGCATGCGTTCTACGAACGTTATGGCGGCATCACCATCGTGCTGGCGCGCTTCATGCCCTTCCTGCGCACCTTTGCGCCCTTCGTGGCCGGCGTGGCGCAGATGACGCGCAGCAAGTTCACGTTTTACGACGTCACCGGCGGCGCCTTGTGGGTCTGCAGCCTGACGCTGGCCGGCTACCTGTTTGGCAATATCCCGTGGGTGCAGGCCAACCTGTCGACCATCATCTGGGCCATGATCTTGATACCCGGGCTGGTGGTGCTGTTCGGCGCCTGGAAGGCGCGGCGCGCGGCGGCCTGAACGGTCAGGGGCAGGCGGCAATCACCTGCGCCACGGCGGCGGTGAGCTTCTTGCCGTAGGCCACGTGCAGGAATTCGTTGGGGCCATGCGCGTTGCTCTTCGGACCCAGCACGCCGCAGACCATCATCTGCGCCAGGGGGAAGCCCTTGCCCAGCATGCTCATGAGCGG
>JANNKC010000382.1:0-2957 GCA_031396105.1 Anaeromyxobacter sp. | reverse complement strand
CGGGAGGCGCCGGAGGCATCGGCGCGGCCCTCGGGGCAGGCGGGGCCGCTGGCGCAGGCGGCGACGGCGGCGGGGCGGCCGGGCGCTCCACCTCGACGGCCGCAGCCGGCGCGGCCTGGACGGCCGCCGGTGGTGCGGCGGCGGCCTCGGTCGACTGGAGGAGGGCGATGGTGGCGAGGAGCGCGAGCATGGTCGATCCCATCAGATGGTCTCGGTGCGGTGGGCTGGCATGAGGCGGGTCAGCCCGAGGAGGAGTGGGAAGGCCACGGCGGCGGCGCCCACCAGGAGCGGCAGGCGCAGCGCGGCGAGGAGGCTCGGCACCACGCCCTTGCCGATCCGGAGCGCCTGGGTCGCCTGTCCGAGCGAGTCGGCGACGCCGCCCACGGTGGAGGCCAGCCCGCCCACGCCGGCCGCCACCAGCGCGCCGGCGGCCACCGCCAGGAGGCCTGCCAGGACGGCCACGGCGAGGCGCCGCTCCCGCGCCTGGACCGCCTCGGCCCGATCGATCCGGTCGAGCACCGCGGCGGTGAAGCCGGCGGGCAGCTCGGGGACCTCGAGCCCGTCGAGCGCCTCCTCGAGGACCCGGTAGGACTCGACGAGCGCGGTGCACCCGGGGCAGCTGGCCGCGTGAGCCTCGGCGCCGGCGTCGCGCACCGGGTCGAGCAGCCCGTCGATGAGCCGCTGCGCCATGGCGTCGGTGAGGTGTCCGCTGATGGTGGTCATGGGCGGTGCTCCAGTCCTTGCGCGGAGAGCGTGTCCCGCAGCTTGCCGCGGGCGCGGTGCAGCCAGGTCATCACGGTGCCGATGGGCACCTCGAGCGTGGAGGCGATCTCCTTGTAGGAGAGGTGCTCGACATGGAAGAGGTGGACCACCTCCCGGTAGTTGGGAGGGAGCTGGGCCACGGCCGCCTCGAGGACGGTGCGGGTCTGGGCCCGCTCCAGCAGGGTGTCGGCGCCCGGGGCCTCGGTGTCGGCCAGCTCGCGGACCGGGGCGCCGTCCTCGGGCTCGGCGTCGAGGCGGACCTGGGCTCCGGCCGGGACGCGCCGGCGAAGCAGGTCGAGGCAGTAGTTGCGGGCGATGCGCAGGAGCCATGGGGCGAAGGGCTGGGCAGGGTCGTAGGTGGTCACGGCAGCGTAGGCGCGCACGAAGGTCTCCTGGGCGGCGTCGCGAGCCTCCTCGCCATCGCGCAGCAGCCGGACGCACAGGCCGAAGACGGCCCGCTTGTGCAGGTCCACCAGCCGGCCGAAGGCCAGCTTGTCCCCCCGTGCCGCCGCGCGGGCGAACGCCGCGTCGGGGCTGATCGGTGGGGCCAGGCGCTCCTCCTTCTCGAGGGAGAACGCGAAACCTAGCCCTGACATCGCGGCGGCTGCAACCATGCAGATTCCTACGGAAACCGGGTCGGGGTATTTCGCGGGAGGATGGTCCGGGGGCCTCGGCAGGCGTTTCATGCGCCGTCCCGGCCGGGGCGCGGAGCTCGCGACGCGTAACCATCGAGTTTTACGGGTCGCTCCTGAGCGCCTCCGGGCCACCCGAGCGCCCGCTCGCCACGAGGAGCCGACGAATCGGCCCGGACGGCGCTAGAGTCGGGGCCGTGCCGGACGACCTCCCCATCCTGCTCGACGGCGCCGAGGGCGACGGCGGTGGGCAGCGGCTTCGCACCGCGCTGGCCCTGGCGTGCATCACGGGGCGCCCATTCTCCGCGGTCCGCTTCCGCACCGCCAGGCCGGAGCCGGGGCTGCGGGCGGCTCACGTGCAGGTGGCCCGCGGGGCGGCCGCGCTCTGCGACGCCGCCCTGACCGGTGACGCGGTGGGCTCGCCTCGGCTCGACTTCACGCCGCGGCGGGCCGTCACGCCCGTGACCGGGCTGGAGCTCGACGCCGGCGCCGCCGGCTCCACCGCGCACCTGCTCCAGACCGTCTGCTGGCCCCTGGCGATGGCTGGCGGCCCCTCCACGCTCACGCTGCGGGGCGGCACGCACCAGCCGCTGGCTCCGACCTTCCACGAGCTGGCGCTGATCTGGGGACCGGCCGTGGCCCGGCTCGGCTTCACGGTGGAGGTCTCGCTCCAGGTGGCCGGCTTCCTGGCCGGCGGCGGCGGGCAGGTGTCGGCGCGGATCGAGCCGGCCCACGCCATGCCGCCGCTCGACCTGCGTCACCGCGGCACGCTCCGGGAGGTGGAGGTGCTCTCGTTCGCGGGCGGGCTCCCCGCCGAGGTGGCCGAGCGGCTGGCCTCCCGCGCGGTCCGCGCGCTGCGCGCCCTGGGCGTGGCCGCCGACGCCGAGCGGCTCCCGCTGCCGGTGCAGGGCTCGGCGGGCAGTCACCTGCTGCTGGTGGCCAGCTTCGAGCGGACCCGCAGCGGCCACGGCGCGGTGGCGGGCCGCGAGCCGGGCGGCGCCGACCCGGCGGAGGCGGTGGTGGCCGCCTTCCGCGAGCACCTCACCGCCGGCGGGGCGGTGGAGGCGCGCCTGGCCGATCAGCTCCTCCTCCCGGCGGCGCTGCTGGCGGCCGGGCTGGTGCCGCCGGCGCCCGGGGTGGTGCCGGCCAGCCGCTGGTCGGTGGGGCAGGTGACCCGCCACCTGCTCGACGGCGCCGCCCTCATCCCACGCTTCCTCGACGTGGAGGTCTCGGTGCTGGGGCGGCTGGGCGAGCCGGGCGAGGTGCGGGTGCAGCCGCGCGGCGCCGGGCTGGAGCTGGCGGCGCTGACGCGCGAGCCCTGAGGCGCTAGAGCAGCCGCTTCCTGCGGAAGGCGAGGTAGAGCCCCACCGGCAGGACCACCTCCGTGGTCAGCACCAGGGGCACCGCCACGGCCGGTGGCACGATCTCCAGGTTCATCCCGAAGAAGCCGACCACGAAGTTGAGCGGCAGGAAGATGGTGGCGACCAGCGTGAGCCGGGTGGTCACCAGCGAGAGCCGGTTGTTGGTCTCGGAGAGGTGGGTCTCCATGGAGGAGCCGAGCAG
>JANNKC010000150.1:0-7527 GCA_031396105.1 Anaeromyxobacter sp. | reverse complement strand
CACCTACAGGCTCCAGGCCACCCTCGAGGGCTTCAAGCCCGAGACGCGCGCCGACCTCGCCCTGGGCGAGAACGTCACGCTGCGCGCCAACCTCGCCATCGTCCCCGACTTCGTCCAGCTCGAGGAGGTGGTGGTCACCGGGTCGCGCATCCGCCGCAAGGACCTCACCACCGCCGCCCCGGTCTCGGTCGTCAACAAGGAGCAGATCGCGGCCAGCGGCCAGGTCTCCATCGGCGACTTCCTCCAGTCCATCCCGGAGCAGACCGGCGCCATCGGCCGCGGCAACAACAACGGCGGCGACGGCACGGTCCAGATCGCCCTTCGCGGCCTCGGGTCGCAGCGCACCCTGGTGCTGGTGAACGGCCGGCGCTGGGTGCCGGGCGGCGCTGGCGCCGGCGACACCGTCGACCTCAACACCCTCCCTTCCTCGGCCATCGAGCGGATCGAGATCCTCAAGGACGGCGCCTCCGCCGTCTACGGCTCCGACGCCATCGGCGGCGTGGTCAACGTCATCACCCGCAAGAACTTCAACGGCGCCGAGATCGCCGCCTTCACCGGTACCTCCGGCCGGGGCGACGGCACCACCTATGACGTGAGCGGCACCTTCGGGACCTCCAACGACCGGGGCTCGGTCCTCTTCACCGCCAGCTACACCAAGCAGGAGCAGGTGTTCGCCGGCGATCGCGCCTTCTCCCAGGTCGCCTTGGGGGCGGACTACTCGATCGACCCGATCGACGTGTTCCCCCTCGGCTCGGGCACCATCCCGGCCGGCCGCTTCACCATCAACCTGAGCACCTGCACCCCCGGCTCGCTCTGCGAGACCTTGAGGAACACCTACTTCCCGGCCGGCATCCCGCCCAACACCAACGGCACGCCAGGCACCCCCAACCGGGCCTTCATCTACGATCCCGCCCAGGCGCTCGGCGGCCTCGACTACCGCCTCTACGGCCGGGTCGGGACGATCGGCAGCGACGGCGTGGCGGTGAACGACTCCTACAACTTCGCCCCGGCCAACTACTTGTACACGCCCTCGACGCGCTACAACTTCTTCACCTCCGGCGAGTACAAGCTCAACGACTACGCCAAGGCCTACTTCGAGGGCTCCTTCAGCAACCGGTACACCAGCCAGCTGATCGCCCCGGTGCCGCTCGTCACCTCCAACTTCGGCGCCATCTACTCGGCGGCCAGCCAGTACAACCCGACCGGCTCCGACCTGTCGCTGGTGCAGAGCCGCCTCCTCAACGCCGGCGGCCGCAACGAGACCCAGGACACCAACACCATCCGGACGGTGACCGGCCTCAGCGGCAGCGTCTTCAACTGGTTCTGGGACGCCTCCTACACCTTCGGCCGCACCAGCGGCACCGACACCAAGTCCGGCGTGGTCCGCGCCGACCTGGTGGCCGCCGCCATCGGCCCGTCGCAGAACGGCACCTGCTTCTCGACCGCGGTGCCGGATCCGGCGAACCCCGGGCAGTTCCTCTACTCGAACCCCATCGACGGCTGCATCCCACTCGACCTGCTCAGCGGCCCGGCCCGTGCCGACCAGCTCGCCGGCATCACCTTCGTCGGCCCGAACCGCGGCTACTCCCAGACCACCACCTGGGCCGGCAACGTGACCGGTGAGCTCTTCAACCTGATGGCCGACCGCCCCATGGCCGTGGCCGTCGGCGCCGAGCACCGCACCGAGCAGGGCGCCAACATCGTCAACCCGTTCAACCAGGCCGGCCTGGGCACCGACTACAACAGCGACTCGACCCAGGGCGGCTACAACGTGACGGAGCTCTTCGCCGAGCTCAACATCCCCATCATCAACAACGCCCCGCTGGTCTACGACCTCGAGGCGACCCTGGCCGCGCGCTACTTCGACTACAGCACGTTCGGCTCGGACAGCACCTACAAGGTGGGGCTCCGCTACAGCCCGGTGCGCGACGTGACCCTGCGCGGCACCTACTCCACCGCCTTCCGCGCCCCGTCGATCGGCGAGCTGTTCGCTGGCCAGGCGGAGAGCTTCCCGGCCGTCCGGGATCCGTGCAGAGCCGCGCCGGCCCTGAAGGACCCCCCGGACCCCGCCTACGATGTGGCGGCCCTCGCGGCGTTCAACGCCCAGTGCGGCGCCGCCGCCAGCAACGGCGACACCGCCACCCAGCTCCGCGAGACGCTGGGCGGCAACCCCGGCCTCGACCCCGAGACCGCCAAGACCCTCACCCTGGGCCTGGTGCTCGAGCCGCGCATGATCGAAGGCCTCTCGGTCACGTTCGACTACTACGACGTGACGGTGGACAAGACGGTCAGCGTGGTCGGCATCGGCAGCATCCTCAACGGTTGCTACCCGGGCATCGATCCCGTCACCCTGCAGCCCATCACGCCAAACCTTCAGTACTGCGCCCTCATCTCGCGCAACTCGCTGAACTTCGTCAGCAACGTGATCGACACCAACCTGAACGTGGGCCAGCTCCACACCGCCGGCCTTGACATCTCGGCGCGCTACCTCCTCAACACCGGCAGCATCGGCCGCTTCAACTTCGGCTTCGACGGCACCGTGCTGCTGACCGACGACTGGACCCGCCCGGACGGCAAGACCGTCCACTTCAAGGGCACCTACGACCGGGCGGACGTTCAACTCGGTCCCGCCCCGGAGTTCAAGGGCCGCGCCAACGTGCTCTGGTCGATGAAGGGGTTCTCCGCCGGCCTGGCGGCCCGCTACATCGGCGGCTACAAGGAGTGCGGCGACGACACCGGCTCCAACGGCACGGCCAACTACTGCGCCGACACGCCGGAGTTCTACCACATGGTCCCCAGCTACACCACGTTCGACGCGACGGTCGGCTACACCCTGGCGACCAGCCAGGGCAAGACCAGCCTCCTTCTCGGCATGACCAACGTGGCCGATACGCAGCCGCCCGCGAACTACAACGCGTTCGCCAACAACGCGGACCCGGTGTACGACTACATGGGCCGCTTCTTCTACGCCCGGCTGGGTCACACCTTCTAGTCGCCTCAGGACGTCGCCACATCCAGGGGCGGTCGGGCGTTGACGCCCGGCCGCCCCTGTCTATCATGGCCCCGCAGCCGCCGGCCCCCGACCGCGCCGGAGCCCGGCCCAGAGCACGCCCACGAGCCCCAGGGAACCCACCATGGCCAACTTCGCTCCTCTCGCGCCCCGCACCGCCGTCATGGCCGCCCTCCTCGCCGTCCTCCTCGCCGCCGGGCCGGCCGGCGCCCAGGGCGCCAAGGGGCTCACCGCGCTCACCATCCCTGCCAAGGTGGTGGCCGCGGAGTTCGGCCCCAACCCGGCCCTCACCTGCCCGACCTACGGCGTCGCCGGCACCGTCGCCGACGGCCTGGTCCGCGCCGCCAAGGACCGCGGCCAGGCCGGGCCGGCCGCGGACGGCCGGCTCTGCGCCGCCGCGGCCGTCCTGCTCGCCTGGAAGAGCGACGAGGTCCCCGCCCCTGACGTCCTGCTCTTCGTGGCCCGCGGCGTGGGGCTGCTCAACACCCCGCAGCAGGTGCTGCTGACCACGCTCGAGACCGAGGACCCGCGCGACATCGCCCGCGGCCTGGCGGGCCCGGTCCTGGACGGCGCGGCCAAGGCCGTGGCACCCCGGTACGGCCTGGCCACCAAGCGGCTCGCCAAGAACTCCACCCGCGTGGTGCTGCTGGTCCAGGACACGCCCTACGAGCTGGCGCCGCTGCCGCGCCACCTGCCGCTCAACGGCACGGCCACCCTCTCCGGCACCCTGCTCGGCGACCTCGAGAAGCCCAGCCTCATGGTCAGCGACGTGCGCGGCAAGCTGCTGGAGCCGGCGCAGGCGCCCGGCAAGGCCTTCAGGGCCGAGCTCCGCTGCGGAGACCGGCCCGGCCGGATCCAGGTCGAGCTCCGCGCCGAGCTGGGCGGGCAGCCCCGCAAGCTGGCCGGCATCCCGGTGGCCTGCGGCGGCGAGCCGCCCCCGGCCACGCTCTCGCTCGAGGAGCAGGCCTGGCCCTCCGATCCGGCCGCGCAGGGGCGGCTCATCCTGGCGCAGGTCAACGCCGAGCGCACCGCCGCCGGGCTCGTGGCGGTGGCGTGGGACGACGCGGTGGCGGCGGTGGCCCAGGAGCTGACCGTGGACCTCGCCAACGAGCAGCTCAAGGGGGCCGCGCCTGGCCCTGGCGTCATGGACCGGCTCGTCAAGGTCGGCAAGGGATCGCCGCAGGTGCTCCAGAACCCCGGGCAGTCCTTCAGCGCCCGCCGCGCCGCCGCGGGCTTCCTGGAGAGCCCGGTCCACCGCGCCAACCTGATGAACGCCGACATGAGCGAGGGCGGCGTCGGGGTGATCGAGCAGGTCGGGCCGGACGGCAAGCCGGTCGCCTTCATCACCGAGCTCTTCCTCCAGGTCCTGCCGCCGCTCGATCCAGCCAAGGTGCGGGGCGAGGTGAGGGCCGGCCTGATGCAGCGGCGGGCCGAGGCCAAGGCGGCGGCGGCGGCCAGCGACCCGGTCCTCGAGGACGCGGCGCAGGCCTACGCCGTGGCGCTGGCGGCGGCCGACGGGAACCTCTCCGACGCCAGGTCGGAGGAGCTCACCCAGCAGGTGGCCAGGAAGTACAAGGGCATCAGCCTGGTGCCAGGCGCCAAGGCCGACCCGATGGACTTCGCGGCCGAGCCCACCCTGCTGGGCAAGGCGGGCAAGGGGCTGGGCGTGGGGACGGCCCAGGGCAAGCACCCCGTGCTCGGGAAGAACGCCATCTACGTGGTGGTGATCATCGCCACCAGGCGCTGAACGAGCGAGCACGAATCGAGATCACCCCGGACGACCCGAGCCTAGGCGAGCGCAAGCGAGCCGAAGTCGAGGGGCCACCTTTGAACGAGGGACGTACCTCGACTCCGCGCCTGCTGCGCAGGCACTACGCTCGGCACGACCCGCGTTCGGGCGCCACCAGAAGAAGGAATCGACCGATGCCCATGAAGAAGCTGCTCCTCGTCGCCACCCTGGTGGCCACCGGCTGCGCCACGGCGCCGGCCAAGGTGGCCAAGGTGGACCGGGCGCCCGCGGAGCTGACGGACTCGCAGGGGCGCAAGTACAGGGTGGTCTGCGGCCTGGAGCGGCAGACCGGCAGCAACATCGCCGAGAAGGTCTGCCGCACGGTACCCGACAGCGAGGAGACGCAGCGGCTCCACGACGAGCTCATCAACCCCGGCATGCGCAGCAAGCAGACCAGGTCGGGCGTAGTTCTCCTCACGGGATCGAGGTCAGGAGCCGGCCTCGTGGCGCGCCTGCGCCAGGAGCCCGGCCAGCCCGAGCTGGCTTGCCCAGGTGTCCAGGTAGGCCTGGTCGAGCACGGACCGCGAGTGGCGCAGCACCTGGACCACATCGCGCCACTGGCGCTCGGACGCGCCGCCGCCGGACCGGTACCAGAGCAGCTTGCGGACCACCGTGTCCTCGGCGCTCTTGAGGAAGAGGAACTGGCCGGGCCTCACCTCGACCGGCCGGCGGCGCGCGAACTCGCTCTGGTCGTATGGACCGGCCCGCAGGACGAAGAGGTCGATCTTGGTCACCGCGGGGACGTAGATGATGTTCCAGGAGCCGCGCTCCCGCGCTGCGCGGCGCAGGGCCTCCGGATCAACGTCGAAGTCCGGCCCCAGGGCGCCGACCAGCCCGTCGACCTGGGCCTCGGAGAGGCCGATCACCAGGTCGATGTCGTTGGTGGCGCGCGGCTCGCCCTGGAAGGAACTGGCCAGGGACCCACCCAGGAAGTAGGCCACGCCCGAGCGCTCGAACGCGGCGGCGACCAGCAGGGTGACGTCGATGACATCCATCCGGCTCAGGTGGCGTCGTCGGGTACGCGGCCGAAGAGCCGCACCGCGGCTGACCGGCCGTAGAGCAGCGCCGTCAAGCGGCACCGGAGCTCGTCCCGGGAGGCGAGGGGGTGGCGGTGGCGCAGCCCGGCAGCGGCCAGGGCACGCACACCCGCGGTGAGCTGTGCGGCGATCTCGAGGCGCCGGGCGCCCGAGAGGGCACCGAGGCGCTCATGGTACCGGGCCTCCATGGCTGGGTTCGTGTCGCGCATCTTCCAGGGAGGATAGGCGCGGGGAGGCACCGCGACAAGACGGCGCCTGGACCAGGCCCGCCCCGGCACTACCTGGTACTGGGACTCACTTCACCACGCCGGCCGCCTTGGCGACCTCCTCGGCGTAGTTCTCGACCTTCTTCTCGAGCCCCTCGCCGAGGGCGAAGCGGGTGAAGCGGCGCACCTGGATGTTCTCGCCGATCTTGGCCACCGCCTCGGTGACGACGTCGCCGACCTTCTTCTTGTCGTCCTTCACGAAGGGCTGCTCGAGGAGGCAGACCTCCGAGTAGAACCTGTCGAGCTTGCCCGCGGCGATCTTCTCCAGCATGGCCTCCGGCTTCTTCTGGTCGCGGAGCTGCTGCTTCACCAGCTCGAGCTCCTTCTGCACCAGCTCGGCGGGAATCTCCTCGCGCCGCACGTAGAGCGGGCCGGCGGCGGCCACCTGCATGGCCAGGTCCTTCACCAGCTGCTGAAAGCCTTCGTTGCGCGCGGCGAAGTCGGTCTCGCAGTTGACCTCGAGGAGCACGCCGATCTTGCCGCCCCCGTGGATGTAGGAGGTCACGGCCCCCTCGGTGGCGGCGCGGCTGGACTTCTTGGCCGCGGCGGCCAGCCCCTTCTGCTTGAGCAGCGCCTCGGCCTTGGCCACGTCGCCGGCGGCCTCGGTGAGCATCTTCTTGCAGTCCATCATGCCGGCGCCGGTCTTCTCCCGGAGCTCGGCCACCATCTTCGCGGTGATCTCGGCCATCTGTTCTCCCTCTTTCCAGGAACGAGGCGGGGGCCGAGGCCCGAAGGCCGGCCCCCGCGAATCGAAAGGTGGCGGGTGCTGCGGCTACTCCTTGGCAGCCTCGGGCGCCGGAGCCGGAGCCGGAGCCGTGGCCGGGGCCAGGGCGGCGACCACCTCGCCCTTGCGCACCACCTCGACGCCGGCCGAGGCCGCGCCGCGGTCCTCGCGGGGCGGGCGGCGCTCGCCGCGGTCACGCCGGCCACCGCGGTCGCGGCGGTCCTTCATGCCGCGCTCGCTGGCGGCGTCGCGGTCGTCCTCGCGGGCCTCCTGGCCGCCGTGCTCGGCCACCCAGGCGGCGTGCCGGCCCTTGCCCTCCAGGCAGGCCTCGGCCACCTTGCCGGTGAAGAGCCGGATGGAGCGGATGGCGTCGTCGTTGCCGGGAATCGGGTAATCGATGACATCCGGGTCGCAGTTCGTGTCGACGATGCCGATGATCGGGATGCCGAGGCGGTTGGCCTCCTGCACGGCGATCTTCTCCTTCTTCGTGTCGACCACGAAGAGGGCCGCCGGCAGCTCCTTCATGTCCTTGATGCCCGAGAACACCTTCTCGAGCTTCTCGCGTTCCTTCTCCAGGGTGGCCACTTCCCGCTTGGAGAGAATGTCGTAGGTGCCTTCGTTCTTCATCTTGTCGAGCTCGTGCAGGCGGGCCACGCTCTGCTTCACGGTCTTGAAGTTCGTCAGCATGCCGCCGAGCCAGC
>JANNKC010000132.1:0-3032 GCA_031396105.1 Anaeromyxobacter sp. | reverse complement strand
GCTCGACTCGTCGCTGGCCCGGGAGGTGGCCGAGCTGGTGGCGCACCCCAGCCTGCTCACCCGGGACGCCGCCACGGTGTCCGTCTGCCGCCGGTGGGACGCCGCCTGCCGGCGGCTGGTGCACCTGTTCCAGGAGGCGGCCCGGGCGGCCGTCGAGGCGGGCGGCTGAGCCGCGCCGCCAGCCACCGGTGACGGAGGCACGGTAGACTCGCGCGGTGCGCCGCGCCCCGGGTCCGACCGCGGATCTCCTCGACCACCCGCTCCTGGCCGAGCGGTACTTCTTCCCGCGCGCGACGGCGCCGCGGTCGCGGCTCGACGTGGACGCGGGCGACGCCTGGCTGGCCTGCGCGCTCCACCGCGCCGATCCCGGCGGCCACACCGTGGTCCACTTCCACGGCAACGGCGAGGTGGTGGCCGACTGGCAGGACGGCTTCGACGGCGCGGTGAACCGCATGGGCTGGGACCTCCTTCTCGCCGAGTACCGGGGCTACGGCGGCTCCACCGGCCAGCCCCGGCTCGGGCGGATGCTCGACGACGTCGCGCCGGTGCTGGCCGCGGCGGGGCCCCCGGGGAAGCTGGTCCTCTTCGGCCGGTCGGTCGGCTCCATCTTCGCCCTGGAGGCGGTGGCCCGGCTCCCCGGCGTGGCCGGCCTGGTGCTGGAGAGCGCCATCGCCGATCCCCTGGAGCGGCTGCTGCTGAGGATCGACCCGCGCGAGCTCGGCACGGACCGGGCGACCTTCGCGGCCGCGGTGGCCGCGCGGCTCGACCACCGCGCCAAGATCGCCGCCTTCAAGGGCCCGGTGCTGATCCTGCACGCGCGCCACGACGGCCTGGTCGACTCGAGCCACGCCGAGCGGCTCGCCGCGTGGGCCGGCGGAGCGGTCACCTTGAAGGTGTTCGACGAGGGGGACCACAACTCGATCCTGGCGGAGAACGCGGAGGCCTACCTGGAGGCGGTCCGTGAGGCCCTGGCCGGGATGAGGGGCGGGTAGGCGCGGCGAGGCCCAGGCCCGGCTGGGCCTCCGCGTCCCGGTCATCCTGCGGACGGCGCAGGAGCTTCACCGGGTGGCGGCGCGCCATCCCTTCTCGGAGGGCGCGGTCGAGCCGAGGCTGCTCCACGTCGCCTTCCTCGCCGACGCGCCGGAGGCGGCCGCCGTGAAGGCGCAGCCGCGGTCCGGTAGGCCAGCTCGGCGCCGCAGATGAGACAGCCGTGGTGATGGACGCTCACGCCGCGTCACCCAGCCCGTAGAAGCGGGCGCCGAGGCCGTACAGCTCCGTGACCGGACGGCAGTCGGTCTCGAGCGGCGTGCCGGTCCGGTTCCACGCCACGGCGCCGCATCCACCTCCGCAGACCGGCGCGAGCGAGCAGCCCTGGCAGGTCGGGATGGTGAGCGTGCTGCGGCCGCTCCACCTGGCGACGGCGGCTTCGTCGCGGGTCACCTCCGGGAAGAAGGAGCCGAGCCGGTGGGCCGGGTGGCCCACCGTGGCGGTGCAGCCGAAGACGCCGCCGTCGGGCGAGAAGGCCCACTCCGTCTTGGTGGCCGGGCAGGCGTCGAAGTTGGCCGGCGGCAGCTCACCGGTCGCGGCGAGGTGGGAGAGGCCGTGGAAGCGCGGCGCGTGGAAGCGGCGCAGCACCGGGTGCGCCTCGCACAGCGCCACGTAGCTGGCCCAGAGCTCGACCCGGTCGAAGAGGGCGCCGGCGTCCTGGCGGCTGGCGCAGCCGAAGAGCTCGTAGTTGCGTCCGAGCTGCGTCTTGAGCTTGCCGGCCGGCAGGTCGAGCCACCCGCGCGCCGCCGCGAAGGCGGCGAGCTCCGGCAGGTGGGGCAGGTTCTCCTTGTCGGCCACCACCCGCAGGTTGACCGGGACGCCGGCCGCCACGAGCGCGTCCACCCCGGCCACGATCCGGTCGAAGGTGCCCCGGCCGTCCTTGTGGGGCCGGCGGGCGTCGTGCAGCGCCCTGGGGCCATCCAGCGTGACCTGGACCTCCTTCACGACGCCGGTCGAGAGCAGCGGGACGAAGGCCTGGAGGTCATGGCCGTTGGTCACGGCGGCCACCTGCAGCTGCCGGGCGCCGGCTCCGGCCAGGAGGCGGCCGATCCGGTCGCGGTGGGCGGGCGTGTCGCGCAGCGGCTCGCCGCCGAAGAGCGTGAGGTAGGGACGGACGGGGCCAGCCAGGTGATGGCGGTCGACGTAGGCGAAGAACGCCTCGATGGCCTCGGGCGAGATGAGCCCGGCGGTGGCCGGGTCGAAGAGCTCCTGGTAGCAGTAGGTGCAGGCCAGGTTGCAGCCGAAGCTCGGGACGACGATGAGCTGCGTCTGGGTGAGCGCCACCTCGGCGCGCCAGGTCGACAGCGCGGCGTCGAGCAAGGCCTGGTCCTCGGCCGGCGTCTCCACCACGAAGCCGGCTTCCCGGAGCGTGGCCGTTGGCAGCGAGGAAGGGAGGTGCCCGCCCGGGAGGGCGCGCAGCGCGTCGGCGGAGGCGCGCGGCAGCAGGGCGGCCTGACCGGAGAGGGGCTGGACCAGCAGGACCTCGTCGCGGCCGGGGACGTCCGCGAGGATGGCGTGGCGGGAGAGCTGCATCATGGCTCCAGCGAGGGAGGTGGCCGGCGGGCCGCAACGGTCAGGCTCAGGACGCGGACGCCGCCCCTCTCGTAGGGTGCGGTCCGTCGGTGGACGAGGATCTCCGTGAGGCCGGCCGAGGCGATGGCGGCCAGGTACTCGACCTCGGGAATGGCGCCGCCGTAGCAGGCCGCCCAGGCCGCCGGATCCTCCCGGACCGAGGCGGGGAGCGGGGCCTCCGAGACCACGTCGGAGACCACCGCGCGCCCCCCGGGTGCGAGCAGGCGGGCGATCTCACGGAAGACGGCGGCCTTGTCCTGGGCGTGGTTGATGGCGCAGTTGGAGACCACCACGTCGGCGCAGCCGTCAGGCAGCGGCACCGCGGCCAGGTCGCCCTGGAGGACGCGGACCTGGGGGAGCGTCGCGACCTGCTCCCGCGCTGCCTCCACCATCCGTGCCGTCGCGTCGATCCC
>JANNKC010000087.1:0-1950 GCA_031396105.1 Anaeromyxobacter sp. | reverse complement strand
TCGGGTGGGGTTTGCCCCTCCTGGCGCAGGGCCCGTGACGGCCCGACCTGCCAGCAGGGCGAGGAGCCGCGGGCCGGCGCGGGACGTGCGCCGATCGGCCAAGCCCCACCCGAAAAGGAACTGGTCGAGGGATCGACAGGGGGCGCTCGGCGTGATCCCCTGCGGGCATGAAGAGCTACCGCCCGTGGTCACCGACGCAGGCGTTCCTGCTGCCACCGTCACCGATGGAGTGGCTGCCGGAGGACCACCTGGCCTACTTCGTCCTGGACGTGGCGCAGGCGCTGGATCTGTCGGAGATCGACGGGGCCATCCAGGAGAAGGACGGGCGAGGGGAGCGGCCGTACCCGCCGGCGATGATGGTGGCGCTCCTGGTGTACGGGTACAGCGTGGGGGTGTTCTCGTCGCGGCGGCTGGCGCGGGGGACCTACGAGGACGTGGCGTTCCGGGTCTTGGCGGGCGGGGAACACCCGCACTTCACGACGTTGAACGAGTTCCGGCTCCAGCACCGGGAGGCGCTGGGGCGGCTGTTCGTGCAGGCGCTGCGGCTCTGCCAGAAGGCGGGGCTGGTGAAGCTGGGGCACGTGGCGTTCGACGGGACGAAGGTGAAGGCGAGCGCGAGCAAGCACAAGGCGATGAGCCACAAGCGGATGCAGGAGGAGGAGAAGCGGCTCCAGGCGGAGGTGAAGGCGCTGCTGGCGCGAGCCGACGCGGCCGACGCGCAGGAGGACGGCCGCTACGGGCCAGGGAAGGACGCGGAAGACTTGCCGGCGGAGCTGCAGCGGCGGGAGTCGCGCCTCGCGCGGATCCAGGAGGCGAAGGCAGCGCTGGAGCAGGAGGCCAGGGAAGCCCGGGCCGAGACGTTACGCGAGCAGGCGAGGGGAAACCGTGAGCGGGCTGCTGACGAGGCGGTGGACCCGGCCGAGCGTCAGCGGGCGGCCACCCGGGCGGCCAAGGCGGAAGCGAAGGCGCGCGCCCATGACGACAAGGACGATGACGGCCCTGGCGGCGGCGCCGGTGGCGACCTGCCGCGCCACCGCGTGCCGGCCAAGCCTGACGGCACGCCCAAGCCGGGCGCGCAGCGGAACTTCACCGACCCCGACAGCCGCATCATGGTGAAGGGCGGCGAGTTCCTGCAGGGCTACAACGCCCAGGCCGCGGTGGATGCCGAGTGCCAGATTATCGTGGCGTCCGCGGTGACCAACCAGCCTCCTGACCAGCAGCACCTCGTCCCGATGCTCGACCGAGTCATCGCCAACTGCGGCCGGGCTCCCGTGGTGGTCTCGGCGGACACCGGCTACTTCACTCGCGAGAACGCCGAGGCCCTCCAGGCGCGTGGCGTGGACGCCTACATCGCCGTGGGGCGCGACCCCGCCGCTGTGCCCGCGGGCCAGCCACCGAGCCTGGCGCAACGAGCGCGCGAAGCGATGGCAGCCAAGCTCGTGACCATAGCTGGCAAGGCCACCTATGCCCGACGCAAGGCCATCGTCGAGCCGGTCTTCGGCCTCATCAAGCAGGCGCGCGGTTTTCGGAGCTTCTCGCTCCGCAGCCTCGCCAAGGTCAGGGCCGAGTGGGACTTCGTCTGCGCCACCCACAATCTGCTGAAGCTCTTCCGCTACGGCCCCTGGAGCCTCGGAGCGCTGCCGTAGCGGTAACCGCAGCCGCAGCCGATCCCGGACCCGGACCCGGACCTGCACCGGCATCCGCGACCGGGACCGCACCGCCAACCGCAACCGCAACCGCTGCCGCCTTGCGGTACCGGGCTCCGCGCAGCGCTTCAGCGCGCAGCGAAGCCCAACGCCCTACGGGCTCCTAGTTCCAGACGCCGCCACCGTGAGTTCGCTTGAATAGTAACTGGGCGCAAACCCGGGGAAAGTTACAGTCGTGGTTCCGGTCCAAGCTCCGTTAACAGCCTGGTTGATGTCTGGCGGAGATGATTCGGTGCCGCTGCTT
>JANNKC010000060.1:0-2873 GCA_031396105.1 Anaeromyxobacter sp. | reverse complement strand
ACTATGACGTGGCGCTGGCGGTGGACCAGCTGGAGCGCGCCACCACGCTCACGGTCGGGCACGTGACCTCCCGCTGGGCCGGCCTGCGCTCCTTCGTGGCCGACCGGACGCCGGTGGTGGGGCCAGACCCGCAGGTCGAGGGGCTGGTCTGGCTGGCGGCGCAGGGCGGGTACGGCATCCAGACGGCCCCGGCGCTGGCCCGCCTGTGCCGGGCCCTGGCGCTCGGCCAGGGGATTCCAAGCGATCTGGCCGCGCTCGGTCTCGAGGCGGCGGCCCTCCTCCCCGGCCGCGCCGGGCTGCGCCCGAACGAGCCGGCCGGGCACGAAGAGGGATCGCCCCGGCCGCCCCGCGCGTAGGCGAGCGTAGGCGAGCGTAGACGAGCGTAGACGAGCGTAGACGAGCGCCAGCGAGCCGGGGTCGAGGGGCGGCCCTCCAGGACGACCGGTGCTGCAGAGCGACCGGCCGTGCTATCCCCAGGGCCTCCGTGTGTCCACCTGACGCCACCTCCACGCGGGCCGAGCCCCAGCCAGCGCCCCGGCCGGCCACTCCGCCTGCGTCCGCGCCTGCGTCCCCGTCCGCCCGTCGTCGCGGCCTCGTGGGCGTCGCCTACGTGGCCGCCTCGGCGCTCTGCTTCGGCAGCATGCCGGTCTTCGCGCGCCGGGCCTACGCCGACGGCGTCGATCCCGGCACGCTCCTCCTGCTCCGCTTCACCATCGCCGCCGCGGTGGTCTGGGTGATCTTCGCGGCCCGGCGCGCCCGGCTGCCGCGCGGGCGCGGGCTCGCCATGCTGATCGGCATGGGCGCCCTCGGCTACGCCGGTCAGGCCTTCTCCTACTTCACCGCGCTCACGCTCGCCTCGGCGGGGCTGGTGGCGCTCCTCCTCTACCTCTACCCGGCCCTGGTGGCGCTCCTCTCCTGGCTGGTGCTGCGCCACCCGCTCTCCCGGCGCCAGCTCGCCGCCCTGGCCATGGCGCTCCTCGGAAGCCTGCTCACCATCGGCCGGGCCGGCGACGGCGCGCCGGCCGGGATCGCCCTCGGCCTGCTCGCCGCGCTCATCTACTCCGTCTACATCCTGGTGGGCGCCCGGCTCCCGGCCGACGTGACCCCGACCGCCTCCACCGCGGTGGTCACCACCTCGGCCGCGGTGGTCTACGCCGTGGTGGCCGCCGTGTCCGGCGTTCGGCTCCCGGCCAGCCAGGGCGGCTGGCTGGCCATCGTGGCGGTGGCCGTCATCGGCACGGTGCTGGCCATCTCCTTCTTCCTGGCGGGGCTGGAGCGGCTGGGCGCGGTGCGCGCCTCCGTCTACTCCACGCTGGAGCCGGCCTTCACGCTGATGCTGGCGGCGCTGCTGCTCTCGGAGGAGCTCACGCTGCTCCGGCTCATGGGCGGCGGGCTCATCCTGGGCGCGGTGCTGCTGCTGGCCCGGGCCGACCTCACCCGCGGCGGCCGGGCCCCGGCTGCCGCGTCGCCGGCGGCCGCGGCGGACGGGAGCGGCGGGTGAGCCCGGAGCAGCGGCGCCAGCGGGCCACCGGGGTGCTGGCGGCGGCCGGGTCCTACCTGATCTGGGGGCTCTTCCCGCTCTACTTCCGCGCTCTCGCCGGGGTGCCGGCGCCGGAGGTGCTGGCCCACCGCATCGTCTGGTCCACCGTCTTCATGGTTGGGCTGATCAGCCTGGTGCGCCGCTGGGGCGACGTGCGGCGCCAGCTCGGCGTCCCCGGCACGCTGCCGACGCTGGCGGCGAGCGCGCTCCTCATCTCCACCAACTGGCTGGTCTACATCTGGGCGGTGCACTCGGGGCGAGTCCTCGAGGCCAGCCTGGGCTACTTCGTCAACCCGCTGGTCTCGGTCCTGCTCGGCGTGGTCTTCCTGCGCGAGCCCTTGAGCCGGCGGCAGGCCGCGGCGGTGGTCCTGGCGGCGGCCGGCGTCGTGGTGCTGCTCGTCCGCGCCGGCCAGCTGCCCTGGGTGGCGCTGACGCTGGCCCTCACCTTCGGTCTCTACGGCCTGCTGCGAAAGCGGGCCCGGGTCGATCCGCTGGCCGGGCTCCTGGCGGAGGTCGGGATGCTCCTGCCGCTGGCGGCGGCCTACCTGCTCTGGCTCTGGCGCGACGGGACGTACCACTTCGGCGTCGGCACCCGGGCGACCGCGCTCCTCGCCGCCAGCGGCGTGGTCACCGCCGTGCCCCTCCTCCTCTTCGCGGTGGGCGTGCGGCGGCTCCGCCTCTCCACCGTCGGGCTCCTGCAGTACCTCAACCCGACGGCCCAGCTCCTCATCGCGGTCTTCGCCTTCGGCGAGTCCTTCACCAGCGCCCACGCCGTCGCCTTCGGCTGCATCTGGGTGTCGCTGGGGCTCTACTCGGCCGACGCGCTGGGACGCGCCCAGCCGACCGAGCGCGAATCGCCCGCACCCCGATCGACCCGAGCGTAGGCCGAGCGTCGGGCAAGCGTAGGGACGGAGACCCGGAGTCGAGGGGCCGCCCATGTCCACCAGGGATCGGGATCGCCAACCTCGAACGGCAACGCCCCCTTGAGCCCCGCCGCCGCGGGTGCGGCGCCTTGGCGGGCAGGGACCGCGGCATCCACACGGCACGATTCACCCAGGGTGACTACCAGGCGGGTCCAGGCGGATCGCGGGCTACATTTCGCTTGACGCCCATTCCGACAGGTTTGCGCTTCGCTGGCGGACACTCACGGGATGGCCCGCCTGGCGCGCTCGCGGCCTCACCAGTTCACGCTGACACGGGCTGGCGGGGTCGCGAGCCCCCGGCCTGCGCTCGCGCCCCAGCGGGCCCATTGGTGCGTTCCAGGAGGTCCCGGATCTCCATGAGACCATGGGCTCATGCACGCCCTCCGCTCCGAGACCACCGTCGCCGTCGC
>JANNKC010000050.1:0-1639 GCA_031396105.1 Anaeromyxobacter sp. | reverse complement strand
AGCGGCCGGCGGTCCCTTGCCGGGCTCGATGAGCCCGAGCTGCTTGAGCCGCTTCCAGAGCGTGACCCGTGAGATGCCGAGCCGGCGCGCCGCCTCCGCGCGGTTCCAGCCGGTGGACAGGAGCAGGGAGGAGAGTCGCACCAGGTCCAGCGCGGGGGCTGCGCGCCCGAGGTCCGGCGCCTGCGGCCCCGTCGCCTCCTGCGCGCCCGGCACCGGATGGTGCAGCTCCTCCGGAAGGTGGGACTCCTCGAGGTCCCCGCCGCCGGCCCGAAGCGCGGCGAACTCGAGCACGTTCTGCAGCTCGCGCACGTTGCCGGGCCAGGCGTGGGCCTGGAGGCGCGTCATGGCCGCCGCCGAGATGGACTGCGGCCGCCCCGCCCCGGCGGCCTCCAGCCGCGCCAGCCAGGCCTCGGCCAGCAGCGGCAGGTCCTCGGCGTGTTCGCGCAGCGAGGGGACGCGCAGTGGGAAGACGGCCAGCCGGAAGTAGAGGTCGGCGCGGAAGCGCCCCTCCTCCACCATGGCCTTCAGGTTGCGGTGGGTGGCGCAGAGGAGCCGCACGTCCACCTTGAGGGGCGCCGAGTCACCCACCCGCTCGATCTCGCGCTGCTCGATGACCCGCAGCAGCTTCACCTGCACGGTGGGCGAGACGTCGCCGATCTCGTCGAGCAGCAGCGTGCCGCCGTGCGCCTCCTGGAAGCGGCCGCGCCGGTCCTTCAGGGCGCCGGTGAAGGCGCCCCTGACGTGGCCGAAGAGCTCGCTCTCCAGCAGGTTCTCGTTCAGCGCCGAGCACGAGACGCGCACGAACGGCCCTTGCGCGCGCCGGCTGCCGCGGTGGATGGCCTCGGCCACGCACTCCTTGCCCGAGCCGCTCTCGCCCAGGATCATCACCGTGGCGTTGGATCGGGCCACCAGGTCGATGGTCCGGTAGAGCTCCTCCATGACCGGGTGGCGCCCGACCAGGCCGCAGTAGTCTCCGTCGACCCGCGCCTGGGGGCGCCAATCGTGGTGCGGCTCCGCGCCGACCTCGCCCACCGCGGTGAAGGTCTCGAGCGCCCCCACCGGTGAGCCGTCCGGCGCCCAGAGCGGCACCGCGTTCTTCACGATCTGGAGGAGCCGGCCATCCTTCGCGCGGAGCGTGCAGGTCTTGGCGGTCCGCCCCTGCTCCACCAGGCCGCACCTGATGGGGCCGGCGCCGCAGGCGCAGCCGTTGATCGCGTCGCCCGCCAGGATGGAGCAGTCCCGCCCCTTGGCCTCCTCGGCCGTCCAGCCGGTGATCCGCTCGGCCTCCTTGTTCCAGTAGGTGACCCGCCCCGCCAGGTCGATGGTGAAGAGCGCGTCGGGCAGCGCATCCGCCAGGTGGCGAAGCGCATCCTCGCTGCCGAGGCCCTGGAACGGGAGGTGGGGAGAGGTGCGTGGGTACATCGGGGAGTGGCCGACAGAGAACCACCTCCCGCTGCCGCGTTCAAGGCGGGCGCTTCACGGCACGGGCGCTACCGCTTCGGCATCGGGCAGGTGCTGAAGCCCAGCACCTTGTAGAGCGGGCAGAACCCGATGAGGCCGGTGGCCAGGGGCACCAGGCCGATGAAGCCGAGCGGCGACTGGGGGCCGATGAAGGTGAGGGAGATGAGCCCCAGTCCGA
>JANNKC010000036.1:0-6528 GCA_031396105.1 Anaeromyxobacter sp. | reverse complement strand
GGGGTCGAGAGGACGCGGGGCCAGCCGAGCAGCTCCAGCGCCACCACCGCGCCGCACAGGTCGACGATGGAGTCGACCGCCCCCACCTCGTGGAAGTGGACCTGGTCGAGCGGCACGCCGTGCACCTTGGCCTCGGCCCGGCCGAGCCGCTCGAAGAGCGCCGCCGCCGTGGCGCGGGCGCGCGGCGAGAGGCCGGAGCGCTCGATGAGCCCGAGGATCTCCGCCAGGCCTCGCGAGCCGGGCTGCGCCCCCTCCACCACCACCTCGACGTGCGTGGCCGCGATGCCGGAGACGGAGCGGCGGGTCGCCTCGAGCCGCCAGCCGGGCACGCCCAGCGTGGCCAGGGCCGCCGTGAGCGCGCCCCGCTCCACGCCCACGTCGAGCGCGGCGGCCAGGAACATGTCGCCGGCCAGGCCGCCGATGGGCTCGATGAGGAGGAGGGCGGGGTGCATGTTCAGGCGCGCGCGATCAGGCCGGCCACGAAGGCGGCGCCGAAGCCGTTGTCGATGTTGACCACGGTGACGTTGGGGGCGCAGGAGTTGAGCATGGTGAGGAGCGGCGCCAGGCCGCCGAGCGACGCCCCGTAGCCCACCGAGGTGGGGACGCCGATGACCGGCCTGCCCACCAGGCCGCCCACCACGCTGGGGAGCGCCCCCTCCATGCCGGCCACCACGATGACGGCCGCGGCCCGGTCCAGCTCGGCGCGCCGCGCCAGGAGCCGGTGCAGCCCCGCTACGCCCACGTCGTAGATGCGCAGCGCCTCGACGCCCATGACCTCGAGCGTGACCACCGCCTCCTCGCAGACCGGCACGTCGCTGGTGCCGGCGCAGCAGACCGCCACCGGCCCGCGGGTGGGCAGGTCCATGCGGCCGCGCCGCAGCGTCCGCGAGACCGGGTCGTAGGTGGAGCCCTTGACGGCCCGCCGCGCCGGCCCGGCCTTGTCGGGATCGAGCCGCGTCACCAGCAGCGGCCCGTGGGCCGCGATGCGCCTGGCGATGGCGGCCACCTGGGCCGCCGTCTTCCGCTCCGCCAGCACCACCTCCGGCATGCCGATGCGCAGCGCCCGGTGGGTGTCCAGCGTGGCCACGTCGCCGAGCCGCTCGAAGGGGGCGCCCTTGAGCGCCGCCACGGCGTCGTCGAGCGAGGCCCGGCCGGCGGTGAGGCGGGTGAGAAGCGTGCGGAGTGAGCGCTCGTCCATGGATGCCCTCTGCGGCCGCGCCTGGTTCAGCCGAGGTCGAGGTGGGTGAGGAGCCGGGCGATGCGCGACGGCTCGGGCATCACCAGGATGAGCCCCTCCAGCCGGGGCCGAACCGGGGAGGTGAAGCGGGCGGCCAGCGCCACCGATCCGGCGTGGTCCACCAGCCTCTCGACGCAGGCCTTGCCGGAGCCGCGGGCGAAGGTGGGCACCGAGAGGAGCAGCGTCTGGCCCACCACCTTGGCCACCGCCGAGACGAAGGCCGAGCCCACGATGTTGCCCGACTCCATGATGGCGCTCTCGGCGAGCTGGCCGAAGCGGCCCGCCTCCACCGGCGCGCCCAGCGCCATGGCGAGCGCCTCGGCGTCCGGCTCGGGGAGCGCCAGCAGCAGGTGGCCGGTGAGCGGCCCCTCCAGCGTGACGCCCACGCAGACCAGCTCGCCGCCCAGGGCGCCCAGGAAGCTGGCGATGGCGCCGGCGCCGGCGCCCACCCAGACCTCCGGCACGTCCATGTCGAGCTTGAGCCGGGTCAGCTTGCCGAGCGCGGTGAGCGCGGCGCCGCAGCCGATGGAGGTGAGCTCCTGGAGCGCGTCCACCTGGCGCCGGCCGAAGGCGGGGCGGGTCATGCGGCCACGAGCCTGGGGACGTCGAGGATGAAGACCGGCCGGCCGTTGCCGAGCACGGTGACGGCGGAGAGGCCGGACACCGCGCCGAGCGGCGAGCCGAGCGGCTTCAGGACCGCCTCCTGCTGGCCCAGCAGCGCGTCCACGGCGAGGCCGACGCGGCCGTCGCCGACCTCGGCCACCACCACGGCGCGCTCGTCCTGCCCGGTGGGCGGGAAGCCGAGGAGCACGGCCAGGTCGAGCACCGGCACGAGCTCGCCGTCGTAGGCCAGGACGGGGCCGCCGCGGCTGCGGTCCAGCGCGGCGTAGCTGACCCGGGCGGCGCCGTACACCTTGGAGATGGGCAGCCCGAGCACCTCGTCGCCCACGCCGACCAGCAGCACCGGCTGCACCGCCACGGTGAGCGGCAGCCGGAGCAGGATGCGCGTGCCGGCCCCGAGGACGCTGTCGATCTCCAGCGCGCCGCCCACCGCCTCCACGGTCCGCTTGACCGCGTCGAGCCCCACGCCGCGCCCGGAGACGTCGGTCACCTGGTCGGCGGTGGAGACGCCGGGCAGGCAGGCCAGCAGCTGCGCCTCGCGGTCGGAGAGGACCGCGGCCTCGTCGGCGGAGAGGCTGCCGCGCGTCACCGCCGCCTCGCGGAGCCGGGCCGGGTCCATGCCCTTGCCGTCGTCGCTGAGCTCGAGGATGACCCGGTCGCGGTCGCGCCGCGCCGTCACGGTGATGCGCCCGGTGGCCGGCTTGCCGGCCAGCAGCCTGAGGTGGGGCGGCTCGATGCCGTGGTCCACCGCGTTGCGCAGCACGTGGAGCAGCGGGTCGGCCAGCTCCTCCAGGATGGCGCGGTCCAGCTCGACCTCGGCGCCGCGGATCTCCACCTCCACCTGGCGCCCCAGCCGGCGCGCCACGTCGCGGGCGGCGCGGGGCAGCCCCTCGGTGATGGTGGCGAGCGGCGTCATCCGCACCGCCATGACCTTGTCGTGCAGGTCCTTGACGATGGCGTGGAGCCGGTCCACGCCCTCGTCGAGCGGCGGCCGGTGCGCCGCCGGCACGGCGCGGCCGATCTCGCGGATGCGGGCGGTGGCCAGCAAGAGCTCGCCCACCGCGTCCAGGAAGCCGTCCAGGATCTCGGTGCGCACCCGCACGGTGCGGGAGGGCGCGGCGGTCGGGGCCCCGGTGGGCGAGGCGGCCAGCGCGGGGGCGGCGGGCGCGGGCGCCTCGGCCTCGCGGAGGGTCACCGGGCCGAGGTCGGAGATCTGGGAGAGGGCCCGCGTGAGCCGCTCGAGCGGCTCGGAGGTCTCGAGGTGGACCGTGAGGCGCTTGCCGGGGAGGCGGCCGGCCTTGAGCTCGTCGACGCTGGGGCCGGTGCGCGCCACGGCGCCGAGCCCGGAGAGCTTCTTCACCACCAGGAAGGCGCGCACCGCCGGCACCGGGCAGCTGGCCGCGACCTCCACCTCGATGAGGACGTGGCGGGTGGCGAGCGGCGCGTCGTCGAGGGGCGCCCAAGGACTCGGGGCCTGGGGGTCCGCGGCCGCCGCCACCGGCCGCCCGTCCTTGGCGCGCCGACAGGCCTCGGAGAGGCGGGCCACCAGCGCGGGGTCGGCCTCCGGCTTCTCCCCGCGCGAGGCGGCCTCGACCATCTCGGCCAGCGCGTCGCCGGCGGCCAGCAGCACGTCGATGGCGCCGGCGTCCACCCGCGCCACCTCGCTGCGGAAGACGTCCACCAGGTCCTCGGCCTTGTGGGCCAGGGCGCTGATGCCGTCGAGCTGCATCGAGGCGCTCATCCCCTTCACGCTGTGGGCGTGGCGGAAGAGCGAGTCGACCACCGGCCTGACCTCGCCGAGGGGGGCGCCGGCCCGCACGCCCTGCTCCAGCGCCACCAGGTCGCGCGAGAAGTCGTCGAGGTGGTCGCCGGCCTCGGCGACGAAGAGGGTGAGGTAGCGCTTGAGATCGAGGGGCACCCTGGCGCCGCCCCGCCTAGGTGTCGCCCAGGACCTTCTTGACCACGGAGAGCACGTCCTCGGACTTGAACGGCTTGACGATGAAGTCCGAGGCGCCGGCCTCGATGGCCTCCATCACCAGCGACTCCTGGCCCAGCGCGCTGCACATCACCACCACCGCCCTGGGGTCGCCCTTGATGATCTCGCGGGTGGCCTCGATGCCGCTCTTGAAGGGCATCACGATGTCCATGGTGGTGAGGTCGGGCTTGAGCTCCTTGTACTTCTCCACCGCCTCCAGCCCGTTGGCGGCCTCACCGACCACCTCGAAGCCGGAGCCGGCGAAGATGTCCTTGATCATGTTCCGCATGAAGATCGCGTCGTCGACGATCAGGACTCTCTTCGCCATGGATGTCTCGGCCTCCCCGGCCCGTGAAAGTAGCACCGCTCCCGAGCGGGCGACAAGGCGTTGCAGCCGTCCTGGGCGTGGCCGCGCCACGGCGAGGCGGAGTCGAAGGGGCGGCCGGGGATCACTTGGCTCCGAAGAGCGCGGCGGCGGCGGCGGCCAGCGCGTCCGGCGCCAGCAGGGTGACGGCCCCCATGGAGGCCGTCGCCACCCCGCGCACCACCCCGTCCTCGGCCTCCCCGGCCAGGGTGAGCGGCTCCACGCCGAGCACCCCGGCGATGAGCAGCCCGAGCGAGCGCTTGTCCCGCTCCAGGATGACCACCTGGCCGTAGCCCGCCGCCAGCGCCCGCGGCTCCAGCCCCATGAGCTCGGCCAGGTCCACCACCGCGACCACCCGGCCGCGCAGGTTCATGACGCCGCGCACGGCGCCGGCGGAGCGCGGCACGCGGGCGAAGGGGGGCTGCGGCAGCACCACCTCCCGCACCGCCTCGAGCGGCAGGGCGTAGCGCTCCCGCGCCACCCGGAAGAGGACGTGCCGAACGGACACCCCGTCGCCCCTAGCCCAGCCGGAAGCGGGAGACCACGGTCTGCAGCTCGACCGAGAGGTTGGTGAGCTCCTGGGCGGCGCTGGCCATCTGCGCCACCGCGGCGGTCTGCTCGGACATCACCTTGCGGACCTGCTCGGTGGCGCCGGCATTGGAGCTGGCCACCTCCGAGATGTGGTCCATGGCGGTGACCATGTCGGCCGAGCCCTTGAGCTGCTCGCGGGCCGCGCCGGAGATGACGCCCACCTTGTCGGCGCCGGTGCGGGCGATCTGGGCGATGTCGGCCAGGGTGCGGATGATGGCGTTCAGGTCCTCGCGCCCCTCGCCGAGCTCGGAGACCGACTCCTTCATGGTCTCCACCACCTTGGCGGCGCGGCCGGAGATGTCGGAGGCCAGGTTGGAGATCTGCTCGGCGGAGCGGCCGGCGCTCTCGGCCAGCTTGCGGACCTCCTCGGCCACCACCGCGAAGCCGCGGCCATACTCGCCGGCGCGGGCCGCCTCGATGGTGGCGTTGAGCGCCAGGAGGTTGGTCTGGTTGGCCACCGAGGTGATGACCTCCACGACCTTGGAGATCTCCTTGGTCCGCTCGCCGAAGGCGAAGACCTGCTCGGAGGCCGCCTCGATGCGGGCGAAGACCTTCTTCACCTTCTCGCCGGCCAGGCGCGCCGCCTCACCGCCGCCGGCCGCGGAGGAGGAGGTCTCGCTGGAGGCGCGGGCCGCCTCCTCGGCGCTGCGGGCGGTCCGCTCGATGGAGGCCGCGATCTCGCCGATCACCTTGGAGGTCCGCTCCACCAGGTTCGACTGCTGCCCGGCGCCCTCGGCGATCTTCTCCATGGAGGAGGCCACCTCGTCGGTGGAGGCGTTGACCTCCTCGGCCGAGGACTGCAGGTCGTTGGCGCTGTCGGCCACCGACTGGGCGGTGCGCTGGATGCGGGAGACCAGGTCGCGCAGGTTCTCCTGCATGGTGCGGATGGCGCCGGTCAGCCCGTCGATCTCGTCCTGGAAGGTGCGGTTCCCCTCGGACACCACGGTGCGGGAGAGGTCGCCGCGGCTGATCTCGACGGCCGACTCCTTGAGGCGCCCGACGCGCCAGGTCTGGGCGATGGCCACGGTGAGCCCCTGCCCCAGCGCCAGCGTGAGGGCGAGGACGATGGCGCCGACGGCCACCGGGTTGTTGGGCACCTGCTGGGAGATGAAGGGGAAGGCGAAGACCAGCACCAGCCCGACGATGAGGTAGCTCACCAGGAGCTTCACCTGCAGCGGGGCGGTCAGGCCGGTCGACTCCGGCGGGGGCCGAAGCGGCGTCTCGGCGGCGCGGCCGCGCACGGCCACCAGGTGGGGAGCGTCCTGCCAGCGCGCCGAGGGACGGGTGGACAGCCGTTCGTCTCGGGATCGCGCCACGGTCACCTCGGGTGCGGAAGGGAAGCCTGAGGAAAATCAGGCGGGTCCGATCCTAGGCGCTCGGCGCCGGATGTCAAAGGCGGGGCGGGGATTGGGAGCGTTGCGAGGACGCAGGCTCTTCAGGTCCTCCATGGGCGGCAAAAAGGCGCGCCCAGGCTCAGGAAAAGCACCGTCATGACCGTGCCCAGGAAATGTCCTGGTTGGTCGACGTAATCACTCAGGGGCGGAGTGGGACTTGGAATGATGGTCAGGTCGGACTGCCTCAGACTGGTGTTAATCTCCCGAACGGACAGCCGCAGATCATTCAGCCACACTTTCGTCTTCTCCTCGAACCCCGTCCGATAGGCGGCGAGGATCTTTTCGCGATTGGGAGAGCTGCTGAATTTCGCGTTCAACCAGGCTTCGCCGGCTTCCCGGGTCACCA
>JANNKC010000029.1:0-6278 GCA_031396105.1 Anaeromyxobacter sp. | reverse complement strand
CTGCGCCGAGGCGCTCGAGCCGGTTCCGCCCGGCTGCGCAACCTGCGGCCTGCCCGGCCCCGATCCGATCTGCGGCACGTGCCACGCCGCGCCCCCGGCGTTCGACCGGGTCCTGGCCGGCGGTCTCTATGGAGGGCCGCTGGCCGACGCGGTCCGGGCGCTCAAGTACGGGGGCCGGCCCGCGGTCGCCCGTCCGCTGGGCGGGTGGCTGGCCCGGCAGGTGGCGCTGCCGCCCGGCGCTGCGGTGGTGGCCGTGCCGCTCGCCCGGAGGCGCCGGGTGGGGCGCGGCTACGACCAGGCGGCGCTGCTGGCAGGCCACCTGGCGCGCGCCGCTGGGGTGCGCCGGCTGCGAGGGGCGCTCCGCCGGGTCCGCGAGACGCCGCCGCAGGTGGGCCGCTCCCGCACCGCCAGGGCGCGCAACGTGGCCGGCGCCTTCGCCGCGGATCCGCGGGCGGTGGCCGGCCTCCACCTGGTCCTGGTGGACGACGTGGTCACCACCGGCGCCACCGCCGACGCGGCCGCCGAAGCGCTCAAGCGAGCCGGGGCCCGCACGGTGACGGTGGTGGCGCTGGCGCGGGCCGACTGAACCCTTCGAGCCCGGGCGGCTGCGGCAGGTGGTGGACCAGGTGGCGCGCGGCGGGTCCGCCCCCGCCGCCTGAACCCCCTGCGAGGGGACGGAGTGCGCCCTCCGCGCCGCCCGGAGTTAGACTCCCGCCCTCGATGATCACCGCGCTCGCTCCGCTCGTCACCGCGCTCGCCCTCCTGGCCGCCGCGCCCGCCGCGGCCCTGTCGCCTCCTGCCGCCCCCCGCGACCCGGACGCCGAGCGGCTCGCCGCCGCCGTGGCCTCGCTGGAGCGGGAGCGGGGGCCCGAGGCGGTGGTGGCGCTCCACGAGCTCGCGGAGGTGGTGGACGCCGCGCCGGACCGAGCCCGCGCCGTGCAGGCCCTGGCCCGCCTGGCCGACGACCCGGGCGCCGACCCGGAGGTGCGGGCGCTGGCGCGTCACCGCCTGGCCGGGCAGGAGACGGCGCGCGGCAACCTTCGGCACGCGGCGCTGCAGCGGGCCCGCCTCGGCTTCGTGGAGCGCTGGCTGGTGGTCGGCCCCTTCGACGACGAGGGCAAGAAGGGGCTCGACGCCGCCTACCCGCCGGAGCAGACGCTGGACCTGGCCGGCCGCTGGCGCGGGAAGGCCCGCGAGGTCTCCTGGCGCGCCGTCCCCGCGGAGGCGGTGGTGGAGGGGAGCGTGGAGCTGGGGGCCACGCTGCGCCCCAACACCGAGGTGGCCGCCTACGCGCTCGCGGTGGTGGACGCGCCGCGGGCCCAGGCGGCCCGGCTCTGGTTCGGCGGCAGCGGGCGGGCCAAGGTCTGGGTGAACGGGGCGCTGGCCCTCACCGACCGCGGCGACCACCCGTCCAGGCTCGACCAGCGCGGCGCGCAGGTGGCGCTGCGAGCTGGTCCCAACCGCATCCTGGTGAAGCTCTGCCACGTGCGAGGCGGCATGGCCTTCACGCTCAGGCTGGCCGACGAGACGGGCGGCGGGCTCGGCCTCGCCGGACGGGACCCGGCGGCCCTGCTCGCCGGGGGGCTGCCGGCGGCGCTGGCGCCGGGCGACCCGCCGCGGCCGCTCCCCGGCCTGGTGGAGAGGCTGGAGGCGAGGGCGCAGGCGGCGGCGAGGCGTCCGGACGCTCCGGGCCGGGCGGCCGAGGCTTCGGCCCGCCGGGCGCTGGCGGTGGCGCTCCAGGTGCGGCAGGGCGCCGACGTCCAGGAGCACCGGGCCGCGCGGGAGGCGCGGCGGGCCACCGAGCTCGTTCCGGATTCGGCGGCGCTCAGGCTCCTGGCGGCGTCGCTCGAGGAGGAACGCAACCGCGGGCTGGAGCACCTGGCCGCGGCCCAGGCGGCCGCGCCGGACGATCCGCGGGTGCTCCTGGCGGTCGCCGAGGCGCGGCTGGCGCTGGAGCGCCCTCATGAGGCGGTGCCGCTCCTCACGCGTGCCGTCGCGCTGGCGCCGGGCTGGGTGCGGGCGCGGGTCGAGCTCGCCGCCGCGCTCGACCGGGCCGGGCTGGGCGCGCGCGCCGTGTCGATGCGGCTCGCCCTGGGCGACCTCACGCCACCCACGCTGCCGGCCGTGGTCGCGGCGGCGACCGGGGCGCGGCGGCTGGGCCGGCTGGATCGGGCCGCCGGCCTCCTGCGCACCGCGCTGGCCCTCAAGCTCGACGACGAGGCGGCGCGCGCCTCGCTGGCGCAGCTCCTCACGGCGCGCGGCGACGTGGGCGGCGCGGCGGCGCTCCACGCCGAGGCGCTGCGCCTCGACCCCTCCGACACGGGGCTCAGGCTCCGGCTGGCCGAGCTGCTCGCCGCCAACGGCCGGCTCGAGGAGGCCGAGGCGGCCTGGGGCGCGGTGCTGGCGCTCTGCCCCGAGGAGGCCGAGGCCTGGGAGCGGCGCGGGCGGGCGCGGCTCCGGGCCGGGCGGCGGGCCGAGGCGCTGGCCGACCTGTCCCGCTCGCTCGAGCTCCGGCCCCAGGACCCGGCGGTCAAGGAGCTGGTGCGCAGCCTGGAGCCGGCCCGCGAGCGGTACGAGACCCCCTACCTGCTGGACGCGGCCACGCTGGCGGCCGCGCCCCACGGCGCCGCGCCCGACGACGACACGGTGGTCCTGGGCGAGCTCGAGGTGGTGCGGCTCCACCCCTCCGGCCTCGCCTCGCGCTACCAGCAGCAGGTGGTGAAGGTGCTGACGCAGCGCGGGGCCGACGCCGTCCGGCAGCAGGCCCTGTCCTTCGACCCGGGGCGGCAGGAGGTGAAGGTGGAGCGCGGCCGGGTCTTCAAGGCCGACGGCGCG
Organism: Anaeromyxobacter sp.; assembly: GCA_031396105.1. Classification (GTDB taxonomy): domain Bacteria; phylum Myxococcota; class Myxococcia; order Myxococcales; family Anaeromyxobacteraceae; genus JADKCZ01. The sequence continues at coordinate 3,443 of JANNKC010000029.1, read as the reverse complement.
GTGGTGGAGGCCTGGGACGAGGGGGAGCGGAGCGGCTCCGAGCCCTGGTACCGGCTCTACTACGACACCCGGGTGAAGACGCTCACCTTCCCGGCGCTGGCCCCCGGCGACGTGCTCGAGGTGGCCTGGCGGCTCGACGACACCGCCGCCGAGAACCTGCTCTCCGACTACTTCGGCGACGTGACGCTGGTGGAGGGCCCGGCGCCCAAGCGGCGGCTCGACTACGTGCTGCTGGCGCCGACGGGGCGCGCCATCCACGCCAGCGCGCCGGCCGGCCTGGTCCGCACCGAGAGGGCGCTCCCGGGCGGCCTCACCGAGCACCGCTGGCAGGCGCACGACGTGGCCCGGCTCGACGAGGAGCCGCGCATGCCGGGCTGGGCCGAGGTGGCCCGCGTCCTCCACGTCTCCACCTACGCCTCCTGGGACGAGGTGAACCGCTTCTACTGGGGGCTGGTGAAGGACCAGCTCAAGCCGACGCCGGAGCTGACGGCCACGGCGCGGCGGCTGGCGGCCGAGGCCCTGACGGCCCGCGGCCGGGATCCCAGGCTGCTGGAGCTCGGCCTCCCGGCGCTCGACGTGGAGGCACAGCGCGCCGTGGTGGCCGCCCTCCACGGCTTCGTGGTGACGCAGACCCGCTACGTCGGGCTGGAGTTCGGCATCCACGGCTTCAAGCCCTACCGGGTGGACCAGGTGCTGACGCGCCGCTTCGGCGACTGCAAGGACAAGGCGGCCCTGACGCACGCGCTGCTGGCGGCGGTGGGGCTCGACTCCAGGCTGGTGCTGCTGCGGATGCGCCGGCTGGGGCGGCTGCCGGCCGAGCCGGCCTCGCTGGCGGTCTTCAACCACGCCATCCTCCACGTTCCCGCGCTCGACCTGTGGCTCGACGGCACCGCCAGCTACACGGGCACGCGCGAGCTGCCCGGCGAGGACCGCGGCGCCAGCGCGCTGGTCATCGAGCCGGAGGGGCCGCCCCGCTTCCTGCGCACCCCGGAGGCCGGCGCGGAGCAGAACCGGGTCGAGTCGCGCTTCGACGTCGCGCTGGCGGCCGATGGCTCGGCCCGCGTCGAGGGGCACAGCCTGATGGCCGGCGCGAGCGCTCCCGGCTACCGGCGCGCCTACCAGGTCGAGCAGGAGCGGCGCTCCACGCTGGAGCAGGCCTTCGCCAGGACCTTCCCCGGCCTGGAGGTGGAGCGCGTCACCTTCTCCGACCTCTCCCGGCTGGAGGAGGACGTGACGCTCGATTTCACGTTGAAGGTGCCGCGCTGGGCCGAGCCGGACGGCGCGGGCCTGCGCTTCAGCCCCTTCGGCGGCGCCGCCGGCTACACCGAGACCTGGGCCTCGCTGGCAGCCCGGCGCCACCCGCTGCTGCTGGGCGAGCCCTCGGTGAACCGCTTCACCTACCGCATCACGCCCCCGCCCGGCCTCGAGGTGGGCGGGCTGCCCGAGCCGGCCGCCGGCGACGGGCCGAACGCCGCCTTCGAGGTGCGCTGGCGCCGCGACGGCGCGGCGGTGGTGGCCGAGGGGTTCGTGGCCTTCAAGCAGGGCGAGGTGCCCTCGGGCGGCTATCCGGCCTTCCGCGACCTCATGACCCGCATCGACCGCGCCTTCGGGCGCCGTGTCACCGTGGCGCCTGGCGCCGCGACGGAGGCCCGGTGAACGCCCGAGGGACCGCAGCGCCGCTCCTCCTCGCCGCGCTCCTGGCCGGCTGCGCCGCCGGAGGCCCGCTGCCAGCCGGCGCCGGCCCGTCTCGCGCCGCCCGCGAGCCGCTCGACGCCCTTCTCCTGCGCAATGACCCAGCCGGCGCGGCCCTCCGGCTCGCCGCGGCGCTGGCTCGCGACCCGGCCGACCCATGGGCCCGGCTGGGCGCCTCGCTCCTCTCCCGGCGCGCCCTGGACGGCGATGCCGAGGTGGAGCACCTGGCCGCGCTGGTGGCGGCCGCGCCCGACCACCCGCTGGCGCTGGTGGCGCTGCGCCGCCTCGGCGAGCTCACCGACGCCTCGCCCGGGCTGGCGCGCGCCGTGGACGCGGCCGTGGCGCCCCTGACCGCCCCGGGGCGGCTCCAGGGGCTGGTCGCCTTCAGGGCCCGGGTGGCCCGCATCGCCGCGGCCGAGGCGGCGGGGGAGCTGGACCAGGTGATCCGGCTGCGCGGCGAGAACGGCGCCGTCACGGCCTGGACGCTGGCCGGCCCCTTCGGCGCGCTCCACGCCCTCGACTTCGCGAGCCGCTTCCCGCCGGAGGAGGGGACGCTGCCGCCCGAGGCGCCCGCGCCGCTCCAGGGCGCGCCGCGCCCCACCCGGCCGCTCGTCGCGCCCGACGGCCTGGTCTCGCTGGAGGGCGAGCCCTCCGAGGGCGATGCCTTCTACCTGGCCACCGAGGTCACGCTGGCGCGCGGCGGCCGCTACCTGGCGGTGCTGGGCAGCACGGTGTCGCTGCGCGCCTGGGTCGACGGGACGCCGCTGGCCCAGCGGCGCGCCTTCGCGGGCCCGGCCGCCGGGCAGCTCGTACAGCCGGTGACGCTGGCGGCCGGGCGCCACGTCCTCCTGGTGAAGCTGACCCGCGGCGGCAGCCGCGCCACGCTGGTGCTCAACCTCTGCCGGGCCGATGGCGCGCCGTCCGACGCGGCGTGGCGCGCCCTGCCACCCGGACCGCTCCCGCCGGCCGCCGCCGGCCCCTGGCCCGCGCCCGCCTTCACGCCGGCCGGCCTGGCCGAGGCGCTGGCGCCGGGCGGGCTGGCCCTGTCCCGGCTGCTCGCGGCCCGCGACGCCATGACCGGCGACCTGGAGGCGGCCAAGGCGCTCCTCGAGGAGGGGCTGGCGCGCCACCCGGGCTCGGCGCCGCTGCGCGCCGCCCGCGGTGCGGCCCACGCCGTCGACCAGACGCTCGACGAGCAGATCGCCCGCGGGCGGGCCGAGGCGGCCCTGCGCGCGGCGCTGGCGCTCGACCCGGGGGAGGCGGAGGCGCGGCTCGCGCTGGCCGACCTGGTGCGAAGGGCCGATCGGGCCGGCGACGCCGAGCCGGTGCTGGCGGCGCTGCCCGACGGGGCGGCGCGGCGCCCCGCGGCGCTGGCGGCGCGGGCTCGCGTGGCGCTCGACCGCGGCCTGGCCGAGGAGGCCGAGGCGCTGGCCGAGGCGTCCCGAGCCGCCGGCGGGAGCTGTGACGCCCTCCGGCTCCTGGCCGACCAGGCGGCCCGCCGCGACGAGGCCGCGCGCGAGGAGGAGCTGACCCGCCTCCTCTCGGGCTGCCGTGGCGGGCGCGACCGGCTGGTCCGGCTCCTGGAGCAGCGCGGCGACGCCGCGGGCCTGCTCGCCGCGCTCGAGCCCCCGCGGCGGGCCCGGCCGCTCGCGGTGGGGCCGGCGCTGCAGCGGGCCGGAGCGCTGGCGGCGCAAGGCGACCACGCCGGCGCCGCGCGCTCGCTGGAGCCGCTGCTGGCGGCCTGGCCGCGC
>JANNKC010000374.1:0-3204 GCA_031396105.1 Anaeromyxobacter sp. | reverse complement strand
GCCCTCTTCGGCACGCTGCCGCTGGCCATCGGCATCGGCGCCGGCGCCGAGGGGCGCCGCCCGCTCGGCCTGGCGGTGGTGGGCGGCCTGGTCTTCTCGCAGTTCCTCACGCTCTACGTGACGCCGGTCTTCTACGTGCTGCTGGACCGGCTGCGCCCGAAGCGCGCCCGGGAAGCGGCCGGAGCCGGCGAGCGTTCCGGCCAGGCGACCGCCCTGCCTTGACGTGCAGGAGCCCCCGGGGGGGGGGGGCGGCGGGGTGGGGTTGTCCAGGCTTTGCACGGCCCATGTCCGGCCATTAGGTCGTAGGGCGACCCGTGTCTTGAGGGTCGAAGGGGATTCGACATGTTGACGCAGAGGTTCCTGCAGCTCTTCGAGTTCGGCGCCGAGTGGATCACCTGGGTGCTGGTGGCCCTCTCCGTCTTCGGCACCGCGGTGGTCATCGACCGTCTGCTCCTCCTGCTGCGCACCAGGGAGCGGTTCGACGCGCTCCGGGCCGCCGTGGGCGCGGCCCTCGACCGGGGCGACGCCGCGGCGGCGCTGGCGGCCGTCGGCGGCGACTCGCTGATCCGCAACGTGCTGCGCGCCGGGCTGACGCTGGCGGCCCGCGGCGAGCGGCGCAGCGAGCCGGTGGAGCAGGCCATGCTCGGCACGCTGGCGGCCGAGCGGGCCCGCTACGACGCCCGCCTCTCCTCGCTCCTCACCATCGGCAACATCGGCCCGCTCATCGGCCTGCTCGGCACCGTCATCGGCATCGTCCAGGCCTTCAACCAGCTCGGCAAGCTCGGGACGTTGCAGGCGTCCAGCAACGCCGCGGTCATGGCCGCCATCGGCGAGGCCCTGGTGGCCACCGGCCTCGGCATCGGCGCCGCCATCCCGGCGGTGGTCATCTACAACGCCATCCGCGCGCACCTCTCCGAGCGGCTCAAGCAGTCGGAGGCGCTGCAGCGGCAGGTGATCTCGGCCCTGCCCCGCCTGGCGGCCCCCGCCGCCCCGGAGGCCTGATCATGGCCGGCGGCTCCTACGACGCCGGCGACGGCGAGGAGATGATCGGGGGCGTCAACACCACGCCGCTCGTGGACGTGACGCTCTGCCTCCTCATCATCTTCATCGTCACCGCCTCCTTCGTGGTGGACCGGACCATGCCGGTGCAGCTCCCCACGGCGGCCAGCGCCGAGTCCACCCCCCCCTCGCTCCTCACCGTGACCATCGCGGCCGGCGGCGAGATCTTCCTGAACGGCGCCCCCGGGCGGATGGAGGACATCCCGCGGGCGGTCGACGAGGCGCGCGCCAAGGCCGGCGGCCCGGACGCCAAGCTGGCCGGCTTCGTCTCGGCCGACGTGGCGGCGCCCTACGGGCGCTTCGCCGCGGCGGTCGACCAGCTCCGGCTCGCCGGGATCACCGAGATCGCGCTCGACACGCAGCCCGCCCCCCAGTGACCGGCGTCCAGACCAGCTTCCCCCGCGCCCTGCTGGCGGCCGCCGTGCTCCACGGCGCGCTGCTGGCGTGGGTCTTCACCCGCCCCCCGGCCCCGGCTCGCGGCGCGGCGCGGCGGCCACCCACCACGGTGAAGCTGGTGACCCGCCAGAGGCCGCCCCCCGCCCCGGCGCCGGAGCAGGTCAAGCCGCCGCCGCCGAAGGAGACGCCCAGGCTCGCCAAGGTGGTGGAGCGGGCCAAGGCGCCGCCGCCGCAGGCCGCGGCCCAGGCCCCACCGCCGGTGGCGTCCCCCCAGGCTCCGCTGCCCCAGCCGCGCCGCTTCGCCGTCGCCATGAGCGCCACCTCTCCGGGCGGCGGGGTGGCCGTGCCGGTCACCGCCGGCCCCACCGCCGCCCGCGGCGACCCCAGCCTGCCCGCCACCGCACCGGTGGGCGACAACACCGCCTTCGCCCGGCGCGCGCCCGCGGCCGACGTCACCGAGGTGGAGCGGGCGCCGCGCCTGGTCCGCCAGCCCTCGGCGCTCGACCTGCGCGCGCTCTACCCGGAGGCGGCGCGGCGGGAGGGCATCGAGGGCGACGTGAGGCTCGAGCTCCTGGTGGGCGAGGGAGGCGAGGTCGCCGAGGTGCGCGTCCTCCAGCCGGCCGGCCACGGCTTCGACGAGGTGGCGCCGGTGGCGGCGCAGCGCATCGTCTTCGAGCCGGCCCAGCGCGGTGGCCGGGCGGTCGCCGTGCGGATCCAGTGGACCTTGAAGTTCAGGCTCGACGGGTGAACGACATGAACCGCTGCTCGACCAGCCTGCTCGCAGTTCTCGTGGCCCTGGCGGCCCCCCGGACCCTCGCCCAGGCCCCGACGCCGACCTCGACGTCCACCCCGGCCACCAACCCGCCGCCTCCCCCGAAGCCCGGCGCCGAGCCGGTGCTGGCCACGGCGCCGGTCCTCAAGATCCTGGTGCCGGCCGACCTGCCGGAGGGGACGGCCTTCCCGGCGCCGTCGGTGGACGTCATCCTGGGCATCGACGTTTCCGAGAGCGGCGTGGTGGAGGGGGTGCGGCTGGAGCAGGGCGCCGGCGAGCCCTTCGACGCGGCCGCCATGGCGGCCGCCAAGCGGTTCCTCTTCGAGCCCGGCCGGCTCGACACCGGCGAGCCGGTGCCGGTCAGCGTCACCTTCCGCTTCACCATCACCGCCCCGCCCCCGCCCCTGCCCGCCCAGGCGGCCGCCCTGCCGGCCCCGGTCCGCTTCACCGGCCGGCTGCTGGAGCGCGGCACCCGGCGCCCGCTGGCCGACACGGCGGTGCAGGTGCGCACCGCCGGCGAGCCGCTCCGCGTCACCACCGGCCCGGACGGCCGCTTCGCCGTCGAGGTGCCGGAGCCCGCCTTCACCGTGGTGGCCGCGCCGGCCGGCCACGAGCGGCTGGAGCTGAAGGTGGACGCCCGGCCCGGCGAGGAGCGGGAGGAGACCTTCTACCTGGAGGCGACCGGCGGCGGCTTCGAGACGGTCATCCGCGCCGAGGCGGTGCGGCGCGAGATCACCAGGCAGGTCATCCCGGCCGCCGAGGTCGCCAAGATCCCCGGCTCGCAGGGGGACACCATCAAGGCGGTGCTCAACCTGCCAGGCGCGGCGCGAGCCCCCTTCGGCGGCGGCGCCGTCATCCTGCGCGGCTCGGCGCCGGGCGACAGCCGCTTCTTCGTCGAGGGGCAGGAGATCCCGATCCTGTACCACTTCGGTGGCCTGCGCAGCACCATCAACCCCCGCTTCCTCGAGTCGGTCGAG
>JANNKC010000373.1:0-5951 GCA_031396105.1 Anaeromyxobacter sp. | reverse complement strand
GGTCGCGTTCCACGAGGGGCGCATCAAGGGCGCGTTCCCGGAGATCCGCCCCTCGACTCCGCCTCGCTGACGCGAGGCGCAGCCTGTCCTGAGCGTAGCCCAGCGAAAGCTGGGCGGAGTCGAAGGGCTCGGGGCGACCGGAGAGGCTACGCTCGGGGCGACCGGGTTTCTCTCACTGCCTCGCTGACGCGCAGGCTACTCATCCGGTCGCCTCGAGCGTAGGGCAAGCGTAGGGCCTGCGCAGCAGGCCCGGAGTCGAGAGGGCGCGGGCTGCGACCGAGGGCAGGACGGGGGCATCGGCAGGTGCTGGGCTGAAGCCCCTGCCCAGCAAGTCTCTGGTCGAGATGTACTAGAGTTATCGTGTAGTAAGATAATTTAGGTATATATAGGTAACCTACCTATGAATCCGACCACGAACCCATTCGCCCCTGGCGCCGGGACCCAGCCTCCCGAGCTGGCCGGCCGGGATCAGATCATCGCGGACGCCTCGGTCGCGCTCGGGCGGGTGAAGCTGGGGCGGTCCGCCAGGAGCCAGCTGCTCCTGGGGCTGCGAGGGGTCGGAAAGACCGTGCTCCTCAACCGCATCGCCGCCATCGCAGAGGAACAGGGCTACCACCCAGTGATGCTCGAGGCGCCGGAGGACCGCCGGCTGGCGGAGATGCTGGTCCCGCCGCTTCGGCAGCTGCTCTTCAGGCTGAGCAGGTTGGACCAGGCGAGGAACGTTGCCAGGCGCGGCCTTGCCGTGCTGCGCTCCTTCGCCAAGGCATTCAAGGTCAAAGTCGGCGACGTCGAGTTCACGGTGGAGGCCGAGCTCGGCACGGCGGACTCAGGAAGCCTGGAGGCGGACCTTCCTGAGGTGCTCCTGGCGGTGGCCCATGCCGCGCAGGAGGCCGGCGCCGCGGTCTCGTTGTTCATCGACGAGGTCCAATACTTGACGGAGCCCGACCTGGCCGCGCTGATCGTCTCCGTTCACAGGATGGCCCAGAAGCGCCTCCCCTTCGTGATCTTTGGCGCCGGCCTGCCCCAGCTCGCGTCGCTGGCCGGGGAGGCGAAGTCCTACGCCGAGCGGCTGTTCGACTACCCCGACGTGGGCCCGCTGGCCGATGCGGCTGCTCGCGAAGCCGTGAAGGCTCCCGTTCGCCGCGAAGGCGCTGACATCACCGACGAGGCGCTGGCCGAGATTCTCCAGCGGACCAAGGGATATCCCTACTTCCTCCAGGAGTGGGGATTCCACGCCTGGAACGTGGCCAAGGGCTCGCCGATCACCGGGGACGACGCGCGCTTGGCCACGGGCAAGGCGCTGGCCGCAATGGACAAGGGCTTCTTTCGCGTTCGCCTGGACCGGCTCACGCCGAGGGAGCGGGACTACGTCCGCGCCATGGCCGAGCTCGGGCCCGGGCCGCACCGCTCCGGCGAGATCGCCAAGAAGCTCCGCATGCAGGTCAGCGCCGCGGGCCCGCTGAGAGACAAGCTCATCAAGAAGGGCATGGTCTACAGCCCCCAGCACGGCGACACCTCGTTCACGGTGCCCATGTTCGACGAATTCATGAGGCGCTCGATGCCTGGCTGGGCGCCGGGCGCGCTCCGGTCGCCTCGAGCGTAGGGCCTGCGCCGCAGGCCCGGAGTCGAGAGGGCGCCCTGCGGTCGCGCAGTCCGGCCGGCCCGCGGTTAGACTCTGCGGGTGTCCACCCCCAAGTCCGCCACCCTCTCCCGGCTCTGGCCGCTCCTCAAGCTCGAGTGGCCCTCGGTGCTGGGGGGCACGCTCCTCCTCCTCGTCGCCTCGGCCGCGGCGCTGATCTACCCGCAGGGCATCCGCATCATCGTGGACGGCGCCATCGCCTCGCGCGACGCCTCCACGGTGCGCGACGCGGCGCTGCTCATGGGCGCGCTGGCGGTGGTCACGGGGCTGGCGGTGGGCGGCCGGGCCTGGCTCTTCGCCAACGCGGGCGAGCGCGGCGTGCTCCGGGTGCGGGAGTCGCTCTTCCGCTCGCTGGTCTCGCAGGAGGTGGCCTTCTTTGACTCGCAGCGCACCGGCGACCTCACCTCGCGCCTGGGCTCCGACACCGCCTCCCTGCAGGGGCTCCTCTCCTCGCAGATCTCCATGGGGCTGCGCAACGTCGTCCAGGTGGTGGGCGGGCTGGCGCTGCTGGTCTTCACCTCGCCGCGCCTCACCGCGGTCATGCTGGCGGTGGTGCCGGCGGTGGCGCTGGGCGCCGTCTACTACGGCCGCAAGATCCGCTCGCTCTCCAAGAGGTACCAGGACGCGCTGGCCGACTCCGGCCACGTGGCGGAGGAGGCGCTCTCGGCCATCCGCACCGTCCGCGCCTTCGCGGCCGAGGAGGCGGAGGGGCGGCGCTACGGCCGCGAGGTGGAGCACGCCTACCAGCTGGCCCGCACCCGCATCTCGGCGGGCGCCCTCTTCATGGGCGCGGCCTCGGCGGGCGTCTACGCGGCCATCGCGGTGGTCCTGGGCTACGGCGGCCTGCTGGTGGCCGACGGCGTGCTCACCGCCGGCGCGCTCACCGCCTTCCTGGTCTACACGCTGCTCATCGCCATGGGGCTCGGCACCCTGGCCGACATCTGGGCCGAGGCGATGAAGGGGCTGGGCGCGGCGGAGCGGGTCTTCGAGCTCACCGACCGGGTGGCGGCCATGCCCACCACCGGCGGGCGGCGGCTCGAGCACGTGGAGGGGAGGGTGGGGTTCCACAGCGTCCACTTCGCCTACCCGTCGCGCGCCGAGGTGCCGGTCCTGCGGGGGGTGGACCTGACGGTGCGGCCGGGCGAGGTGGTGGCGCTGGTGGGTCCGTCCGGCGCGGGCAAGTCCACCGTCGGCTCGCTGCTGGTGAGGCTCTACGACCCGACGGCCGGCCGCATCACGCTGGACGGGGTGGATCTGCGCGAGCTCGACCCCGGCTGGCTGCGCCGCCTGGTGGGCGTGGTCTCGCAGGAGCCGGTGCTCTTCTCCACCTCCATCGCCGACAACGTCCGCTACGGCCGGCCACGGGCCAGTGACGCCGAGGTGCTCGACGCCATCCGCGCCGCCAACGCCGAGAAGTTCGTGCTCGGCTTCCCGGAGGGGCTCGCCACCAAGGTGGGCGAGCGCGGCCAGCAGCTCTCCGGGGGGCAGAAGCAGCGCATCGCCATCGCCCGCGCGCTGCTCAAGGACCCGCGCATCCTCCTGCTCGACGAGGCCACCTCGGCGCTCGACGCCGAGTCGGAGGCGCTGGTGCAGGAGGCGCTCGCCCGGCTCATGAAGGGGCGCACCGCCGTGGTCATCGCCCACCGGCTCTCCACCGTGGTGGGGGCGGACCGGGTGCTGGTGGTGGAGGCGGGCCAGATCGCGGAGCAGGGATCGCACGCGGCGCTCCTGCGGGCCGGCGGGGTGTACGCGCGGCTGGTGGAGCGGCAGGTGTTGAGGGCGTAGGGGGGGACGACGCGACGCTAAACAGCAGTTCGCGATCCGGCAACACCGGTCGTGCCGAGCGTAGCGCCTGCGCAGCAGGCGCGGAGTCGAGGTACGGCCCGCGTCCAAGGGCGCCCCTCGACTCCGGCTCGCTTCGCTCGCCTACGCTCGGGGCGACCGGGGAGAGTCGAGGGGGCGACCAGGTTGCCGACGTGGCCCGCGCCTTGCTCCAGGCATGGACACGCCAGATGACGGTAGCTACAGTGTAGCCACCATGAAGCACGACGCCACGTTCCGGCTCCGGATGCCCAGGGGTGAGATCGCTGCCTTGAAGCGCGTCGCCCGCGATCGCGGGCAGGGCGCCTCGGAGTACGTCCGGCGGCTGGTCTCCGAGCAGGTGCGCCGCGACGAGGCGGCTCGCAAGGTGCGCGAGCTGCTGCGGGCGGCGCCGGCGGGCGACCTCTCGGACGAGGAGGCGCTCAGGCTGGCCGACGAGGCGAAGCACGCGAGCCGCCGGTGATCCGGGCGGTCCTCGACGCCAACGTCGTGGTGGCGGCCCTGCTCTCACCGCGCGGCACGCCGGCGCGGGTCGTGGCCCTGGCCGGAGCCGCCTACCAGCTCGTCTGGTCGCCGGCCATCGTGGCCGAGTGCCTCAGGGTGATCGCCTACCCGAAGCTGCGCGGGCGGCTCCAGGTGGCACGACCGGGCAACCTCATCGCTCGCCTCGCCGAGACCGCGACCATGATCGAGTCGGAGCTGCCGGAGCTGGGCGTGGTCCCGGGCGACCCGAGCGACGACGTCTACCTGGCCACGGCCCTGGTGGGCGCGGCGCGGCGCGTGGTCTCGGGGGACCGGCGGCACCTCCTGAAGCTCCGCGAGTTCGCTGGCGTGAAGGTGGTGACCCCGGCGGAGTTCCTGGCCGAGCTCGGCGGGTAGGGGACGGACCGCGGACCTGGGTGCGCGCCTCGACGCCCGCGCCTGGCCCCATGAACACCAAAGGACTACAATGAGCACCATGGCGAGGAAGACGACCAAGGAGCGCCACCTCTCGGTGCGGGTCTCCAGGCCCGACATGGCCGCCCTGGAGCGGGCCGCGGCGGCCGCCAGGCTCTCGGTGGCCACGTACGTCAGGCAGCAGGCGCTCAAGGCCGCCGAGCGCGACGACCCGGTGGCCCGGCAGCGCCGCGTCGCCGACCTGGTGAAGCGGATGGGCTCGCTGCCCCGGCACGAGCGGGGCGACGAGTGACCGTGGTGGACACCAGCGTCCTCGTGGACGTGGAGCGGGGCCGACCGCAGGCGCTGGAGTCGGTCGCCGGGCTCCTTGCCGACGGGCAGCTGGCGGTCTCCACGGTCACGGTCCACGAGCTGCTCCGCTCGCCCACGCTGCCGGCCGCATGGCGCGCCTTCTGGCTCGACTTCCTGGAGGCGGTCATCGTGCTCGACCTCGACCGGCAGGCCGCGGAGATGGGCGCCCTCCTGTGGCAAGGGCTGGCCGCGCAGACTCGCCGGCCGGACGCGTGCGACGTCCTCATCGCCGGCACCGCCCTCGCCGCCGGAGCCGAGCTCGTCACGGCGGATGAGGCCTTCGCGGACCAGCTCGGGGCCAGGCTGCTGCGGCCGAGCTGAGGAGTGAGGCTTGCAGCGGGAATCGTTGCCGAGGTGCTCGACGCCATCCGCGCCGCCAACGCCGAGGCGGCGCCGCGTCCTGGTATGATCATATGATTCAGCATACCGGAGGCGCCGTGGCATCGACCGAACGAGTGACCGTGACCCTGCCCATGGACGTGGTCGAGCGCATCGACCGCCTCGAGCGCAACCGCAGCCGCTTCATCACCGAGGCGGTGGAGCGCGAGCTGTTCCGCCGCCGCCGCGAGGGGCTCCTCTGCTCGCTGGAGGTCCCGCACCCCGAGGCCGTCCTGGTCGCCGAAGAGGGGCTGGCCGAGTGGGGCGCGAGCCTGCCCGGCGGTGACGACGGGCTGACCGACCCGGCCGCCGGCAAGGGCGTGCGCTGGGTCGAGGGGCAGGGCTGGGTGGCGGAGTCGGCGTGATCGTCGATCGCGGCACCGTGGTGCTGGTCGAATTCGACCCGACCGTGGGCCACGAGCAGCGGGGCGTCCGCCCCTGCATCGTGGTGAGCGACTCCGCGGTGAACGCCGACCAGCGCTTCCCGCTCATCGCCGTCGTGCCCGTCACCGCGACACCGGGCCAGGGCGCGCTCTACCCCGAGCTCCTCCCCGGCAGGAGCGGCCTTGCGAAGACCTCGTACGCGCTCGTCGACCAGCTGCGGTCCGTGGACAAGCGGCGCCTCCGCCGCGTGTTCGGCCGCGTCTCGAGCGACGAGCTCGCCGCGGTCGACCAGGGGCTGGAGCTGTTCCTCGGCCTTGGCGCGAAGCCGTAGCCCGGCACTCGCCTTCCCGCCCGCCCGACCCTCCGGTATGTTCCCGCCTCGTTGGCACGGCCGCCCGCGGACCGCGGGCCAGGCGGGGAGCGCATGAGCACCAGCAGACGAGGCATCATCCTGGCCGGCGGCGCGGGCACGCGGCTCTTC
>JANNKC010000441.1:0-7244 GCA_031396105.1 Anaeromyxobacter sp. | reverse complement strand
ACGTCGCGGCGCTCGTTGCGCAGGCGCCAGGCATGAAGGGTCGCGGCAAACATCGTCACGGTGAGGGTGGCGAGAACGGAGACGAGGGTGGTGTCCATGGGGATCGGAAAAAGAGGAGGGAAGACTTCAGGGCGCCTGCGGGTCAGCCGGCGATCGCCGGTACGGCGGCGCCGGTTCGCGCACGCCCGACACGGCGGCGCCACATCGTCAGCGCCGCGCTGGCGCCCAGGCCGAGCAGGATCAGCAGGCCCGCACCCAGGGCCCAGAGCACCCAGACCGCGAGCGACAGGCCGCCGGCAAGGGCGGGGGCCTGGACCAGCACGGTGTCGAACCACGGCCTGAGCGTGCTCGACAGCCCCGCCAGAGCCTGGACCAGGTCGGCCGGCAGCCAAGCGGCCACCCAAGCGGGCAGCATGAGCGGTTCGATCCCGGCCGCAGGAAAACCGAGGGTGCCGGCGCTCGAGACCACCCAGGCGCCCAGGCCGTGCAGAGCCCACGCCGCCACAGACCACAGCGCGAGCAGCGCGAAGACACCGAACCAGAGCAGCAGGTAGGTCATGACAAGAAGGCCGCACAGGCGGCGAGAAGCAAGGATGAGAACAAGTCTGGGTTCATGCTCTGTTCTTGAAAAGCAGCGTTTAACGAAAGGACGGTCCGGTTTTCCTGAATGTCGCGGGTCAAGCGCTGGCCACGAAGCGGCGGGCGCGACCGGCGCCCGCGTGGGCGAGTTGCCGCGCGGGTGCTTCGAGCGCCAAGGTGGGCGCGGCTGACATGGCGCCAGGCTGCCCGCGGCGCCACACGCGAACGAGGGTGCGCGCTGCGCGCGCAAGCGCGACTTCGAGCGCAGCGCGCCAATCGCGCGCCATCGCGGTGATCACGACGCTGCCGACGCTGTCGGTCTTCAGCTCGATCTGGCAGCGCTTGTCGACCCCGCCGCGCGGGCCGTTCACGTCGGACAACGTGACTTTGGCGCGCGGCACCAGCCAGGCCAGGCGGCGCATCACGACGCGCACGCGGCGAATGGCCAGCGCACGAAAGTTGCCGCCCTGTGGGTCGCGGGATTCGAAGACCACTTGCATCGCAAACCTCCATCGGTACAAAGGAGGCGCAACGATAGGCCGAGAAGTGTTTCCGAAAAAGCAGAGAATCATGAAGTGAATATTCTGAGAAAGCGGAATATGAGATCGGCTTTCAACTACCACCACCTGCACTATTTCTGGGTTGTCGCCAAGGAGGGTGGAATGGCCCGGGCCGCGGAACGGCTGGGGATGGCGGTGCAGACGGTCAGCACGCAGGTGCGCGAACTCGAACGTTCGCTCGGCCATGCCCTGCTCAAGCCGGCCGGCCGTGGTCTGGTGCTGACCGAAGCCGGCGTGGTCGCGATGCACCAGGCCGACCGCATCTTTCAGTTGGGCGAGCAACTGCCCGCTGCGGTGCGCGACGCGGTCAACTCGCCCGGCGTGCGCCTGGCCGTGGGCGTCTGCGACGGCATGCCCAAACTGGTGGTGGAGCGGCTGATGCGCCCGGTGCTGTCGACACCGCAATTGCGTTTGCTGTGCCACGAGGGCGAGCAGGCCGAACTGCTGGCGGAGTTGGCCTTGCACCGACTCGATGTCGTGTTCGCGGACCGCGCGCCGCCGCCCAATCCGAACCTCAAGCTGTACAGCCACGCCCTCGGTTCATCGCCGCTGGCCTGGTATGCGCCGAGCGCGCTGGCAGCTGCCGCACGGCGCGGCTTTCCGCACTCGCTGGCCAGGGTCCCGGTCCTGCTGCCTACGCCGCACGCCGCGGTGCGCGACGCACTCGACCAGTGGTTCGACCGTCAGTCGATCCGGCCGCTCGTGGTGGGCGAATTCGAGGACAGCGCCTTGCTCAAGACTTTCGCGGCAGGCGGTCTGGGGGCGTTCGCCGCGGCGACACTCGTCCATCACGAACTCGTGGCACGCTACGGCGTCGTGCGCATTGGCGCTTGTGACGATGTCGAGGAACACTTCTTCGCAATCGGCACCGAGAAGAAGGTGCTGCACCCGCTGGTGCAGCGGCTCTTGCCGAAGCGTCGCTGAACCGCGACGTCAATCCACCTTCGCCCCAGCCGCCTTCACCACCTTGGCCCACTTGGACGTTTCGGCGGCGATGTGGCGCGTGAACTCGGCGCTCGTCATGCCGCTCGGGATCGCGCCCTGGGCTTGCAGCCGCTCCTTCAGCGCGGGCGCGTTCAGCGCCTTGGCGGTCTCCTGCTGAACGCGGTTGACGATCTCCATCCGTGTGCCGGCCGGCGCGAGCAGGCCGAACCACGAGCTGGCCTCGAAGCCCTTCAAGACTGGGCCGCCGGCCTCTTCGATCGTCGGCACGTCAGGCAGCGCCGCCGAGCGCGTGGCGCTGGTCACCGCAAAGGCCTTCAGCTTGCCGCTCTTGATGTGCGGCAGGGACGCCGGCAGGTTGTCGAACATCAGGTCGGTGTTGCCGGCCATCAGGTCGATCAGCGCCGGGCCCGAACCGCCATAGGGCAGGTGCAGCATGAACGTCCCAGTCATCGACTTGAACAGCTCGCCGGCCAGGTGGATCGAGGTGCCGTTGCCCGAGCTGGCCATGTTCAGCCTGCCGGGGTTGGCCTTGGCGTAGCGGATCAAAGCCGGCACGCTGTCGGCGCCGTACTTCTGCGCGTTGGCCGGGTTCAGGACCAGCACGTTGGGCACGCCGGCCACCAGGGTCACGGGGACGAAATCCTTGATGTGGTCGTAGGGCATGCGCGCATAGAGCGACGCGTTGATGGCGTGCGTGCCGACCGTGCCCATCAGCAGTCTGCGGCAGCGACTGCCGCTTGGTGCGCAGCATGGCGAGGGCGCGGATCACCTTGGGCCGGGTCTGCTCCGGCCGGATGACCTCGTCGAGGTAGCCGAGCTCGGCCGCCACGTAGGGGTTGGCGTACCGCTCGCGGTAGTCGGCCACCAGCCGGGCGCGCTCCGCCACCGGGTCGGTGGCGGCCTGCAGCTCCTTGCGGAAGACGATGCCCACGGCGCCCTCGGGGGCCATGACCGCCACCTCGGCGCCCGGCCAGGCCAGGTTGACGTCGGCCCGCAGGTGCTTGGAGGCCATGATGGCGTAGGCGCCGCCGTGGGCCTTGCGCGTGATGACGGTGACCTTGGGCACGGTGGCCTCGGCGTAGGCGTAGAGCAGCTTGGCGCCGTGGTGGATGATGCCGCCCCACTCCTGGCCGGTGCCGGGCAGGAAGCCCGGCACGTCCACCAGGGTGAGCAGCGGCAGGTTGAAGGCGTCGCAGAACCGGACGAAGCGGGCCGCCTTGACCGAGGCCTTCACGTCGAGCGCGCCGGCCAGCACCGCCGGCTGGTTGGCCACCACGCCCACCGGGCGGCCGTCGAGCCGGGCGAACCCCACCACCACGTTCTGGGCGAAGTGCTCCGCCACCTCGAGGAGGTGCCGGTCGTCGACCACGGCGCGGATGACCTCCTTCATGTCGTAGGGGCGGGCCGGATCCTCCGGGGCGATGGTGGCCAGCGCCGCCTCCTGGCGCTGCACGTCGTCGCGGCAGGGCTGCGCCGGGGGGTCGTCGGCGTTGTTGAGGGGCAGGAAGGAGAGCAGCGCCCGCACCGCGCGCAGCGTGGCCTCCTCGGAGTCGAAGGCGAAGTGGGCCACCCCGGAGCGCTGCGCGTGGGCGCTCGCGCCGCCCAGGTCCTCGCGCGAGACCTCCTCGCCGGTCACCGCCTTGATGGCCTCGGGGCCGGCCGTGTACATGGTGGCGGTGCCCTTCACCATGAAGATGAAGTCGGTGATGGCCGGGCCGTAGACGGCGCTGCCCAGGCACGGTCCCATGATGACGGAGAGCTGCGGCACCACGCCGGAGGCCAGCGTGTTGCGCAGGAAGATGTCGGCGTAGCCGGCCAGCGCCACCACCCCCTCCTGGATGCGGGCGCCGCCGGAGTCGTCCAGGCCGATGACCGGGCAGCCCACCTCCATGGCCCGGTCCATCACCTTGCAGATCTTCTCGGCGAAGGCGCCGGAGAGCGAGCCGCCGAAGACGGTGAAGTCCTGGGCGTAGACGAAGACCTGCCGCCCTTCCACCAGCCCGTACCCGGTCACCACGCCGTCGCCCAGGATCTTCTGCGCGCCGAGGCCGAAGTCGGTGGACCGGTGGGTCTTGAACTTGTCCAGCTCGACGAAGGTGCCCGGGTCGAGGAGCAGCTCGAGCCGCTCGCGGGCGGTCAGCTTGCCGTCGCGGTGCTGCTTCTCCACGCGGGCCGCGCCCCCGCCCAGCTCGGCTTGCTCGTCCTTCTGGTCGAGGCGGTGGCGGCGCGGATCGGGATCGACCGGCTTGTCCATGCTGTGGCCTCGCGTGGCGCGCCGGCCTAAGGCCGGTGGCCACCCTGGGTGAACCAGCGCTGCCAGGCCTGCGCCGCGGCCTGCCGCTCCGACTCGGGCAGGTCGGCGGAGTAGGAGACGGGGGTGGCCGCCGCCTCGCGGAGCTCGCCGGCCGCCTGGAGCCGGAGGTCGCGGTCGCCCGAGGTGAGGGCCCCGAAGAGCCACTCGGTCCGGCTGCGGGCGCGGTTCTGCTTCCACCACATGAGCCAGTCGCGCGCCTTCACGCCGTGGCGCTGCATGGTGATGGCGGCCAGCGCGTCGGCCGAGGCGGCGGCCGTGCCGGCGTCGCTCCCCTCCAGCGCCTGGATGAGGAGCGGGATGGACTCCGCGTCGCGCAGCGCGGCGATGGCCCTCGCCGCGGGGGCGGCCTTGTCGGCCAGCCCGGAGAGGAGGGCCCGGCGGAGCTTCTGCGGCACCGGCTTCATGGTCGGGTCGCGGCGGTGGAGTCCGAGCGCGGTGCGGGCCGCCTCCGCCACCGCGGCGTCGTGGTCGAAGCAGCGCTCCGTGAGGGGCAGGAAGGCGCTGGGGTCGCCGAGCTGGCCCAGCAGGGCCGTGGCGGCGCGGCGGCGCGCCGGGACGGGATCGGCCAGCAGGGCGAGCAGCGGCTTCAGCGTGGCCGGCCCCAGCGCGGCCACCGCGGCGAAGACCGGACCCTGCTGGTACGCCGGGGTGGCCGCCAGCGCCTCCGGGGCCACGTCGAGCGGCCCGGGCAGCTGCTCGCACAGGATGGGCGCCACCTCGGCGGCCCGCTCCACCAGCTTGCCGAGCAGGTCGGCGCGATCGCCGGTCCCGCGTGAGCTCACCAGGTAGGCGCCCACCAGCGCCGCCGGATCGACGGGGACGGTGGGCGGCGCGGGCCTGAGCGGCCGCTCCAGCGTGATCTCGAGCGCGCCCGGGTCTGGTGGCGGGGATGGCGGAGAGGGCAGGCCTTCCGGCAGCTGGCCCAGCGCGGACGAGAAGAAGGCCTCCTCCACGGCGGCGAGCTCGGGTGGCGCGCCCAGAGGAGCCGGCGGCGCCACGGTGAGCTCCGCCGTGGGCACAGGAGGGGGCTCCGGCAGGGACTCCGGCAGGGGCTCCGGCAGGGACTCCGGCAGGGGCTCCGGCAGGGGCTCCGGCAGGGACTCCTGCAGGGACTCCTGCAGGGGCTCCGGCACGGGCGGCAGCTCGGGCGGGAGCGGGGTCGGCTCGGAGAGCGCGTCCTCCTCCGGCTGGGGCTCCGGCTGCTCGGCGGAGAGCGCCGGCGGCGGCTCGAGCTCCGGCGGTGGGCCGGCGGGCGGCGCGACCCGGTCGACGTCCTTGCGCGCCCGGATGATCCGCTCGAAGGCCGCGCCCACCATGGAGAGGAAGAGGAGCAGGTCGCCGAGCCGGCGCGCCGAGACCGGGGCGGTGCCGTTGTCCGCGTAGAGGATGCAGATGGGACGCCCGCGCAGCAGGACGGGGTAGACGAGCGCCGTTCGCGGCGCGCCGCGCCCCAGGCCTTCGAGCACCGCCACGCTCCCCGAGGCGTCGCGCCCCACCGGGCCGAGGTAGGGAGCCATCGTGTCGAGCGTGGTGCGGAAGATGCCCGGGTCGGTGACGTAGAGCGCCACCGTGCGGACCACGTCCCGCGTGCCGTCCTCCGGCCCGAGCCCGTCGTGGCCGGCCACCGCGTCGCGGGTCACGGCGAAGAGGGCGGCGTACTGGAAGAAGTCGCGCGCGTAGCGGAGCGTGGCGAGCACCACCTCGTCGCGGGTGGCGGCCCCGGCGAGCACGGCGCGGGCCGCCCCAACGCTCCAGCGGGGCGGCGCCGAGCGATCGAGCGGACGCGCCGGCGGCTCGAACGGCGGCGGGTGGGCCATCCGGGGCGCCGGGGCCCGCGCCGGCGGGCCATCCGGCGCCGCCTCGGCGGGGAGGTCGTCCGGGGTGGCGCCAGGCGCCGGTCCCGGCGCGACCGCGGCGACGCGGGGCGCCGGCGGGAGCGGCGCGGCCAGGGCCTCGGCCTCCCATTCGAGCTCGAACGCCTCGGCCGCCTGCGCCAGCGCGGCCGCCAGCGGCTCGAGCGGTTCGTCGCCGGCGCGGCTGAACCCGCTGAAGCCGGCCGGCCGGACCGGCGCCGCACGCAGCGGCGGGGCGGGCTTGAAAATATCATGTGCATGTGGCACAGATTCGTAGGTGATGAATAAGAGGAATCCGTTAGTAAACCGCACCAGATGATTTATTTGATTTGCAGGCAGTGAAATGCCTGCATCATCAAATTGTTGGAATACTTTTTCTAATCCGGGCACGGTAGCCAAATACCTGTAATGTTCTATCAGATCATCACCGCCCTGCCCATACACAAAAAAATCAAGGTTGTTTTGAATAGCTTCATACCAGGGTAACAGACTTGAATGTTCTGTTAATGGTAAAACAAACGGTACCTGGATTTCACCTTCACTACTCATAATACAGGTACTCGATTTTTTATCCGCTGCCAGAATATTATAACCACAACTCCATGCCGGAATACCAAGTGACTGTACCTGCAGAAATAACAGATTGGCAGCTTCGGGCAACTCATCACTTTTTTGCATGGCCATGGTTCTTGCCCTTACTCTTTCAAGTGCCAATTCTATTTCTGCTTCTCTTGCCTGTGCTTCTGCCTGTGCTATATCTGTATATCGCTGGTAGGCAAGCGTAAAAACATTTCTGAACCGCTTAAGTACATCCAATTTTTCGCCGGCAATAACACTGAATGTTGAAATGCCGATAGAACCGGTACCGATGGAATAGAAATAATAATACAACGCATCTGCTTTGTCAATTCTCGGATCATCCTTTTCGCCGATCTTTTTCCTGAATGCTTTCCAGTCTTCCAGGTCTTTGTCTTTAAAGTAAGTTTCAGAAAA
>JANNKC010000428.1:0-2911 GCA_031396105.1 Anaeromyxobacter sp. | reverse complement strand
CCCCGGCCATCAGATTTCCGGCGCTGCCGCAGGTCGAGACGTCCCGCGGGCGCCCGGTGGCGCCGGCCACTCGAGGAGCGAACCATGCCGGCCATCACCATTCGGCTCAACGGCAAGAGCGTGGCGTGCCAGGTGGAGGCGCGCACGCTGCTGGTCGAGCTGCTGCGCGACCGGCTCGGGCTCACCGGCACGCACGTGGGCTGCGACACCAGCCAGTGCGGCGCCTGCACCGTCCACCTCGATGGACGCTCGGTGAAGAGCTGCACCATGCTGGCGGTCGAGGCCGATGGCCGGTCGGTGACCACCATCGAGGGGCTGGCCACCAACGGCGAGCTCCACCCGATGCAGGCCGCCTTCAAGGAGCACCACGGCCTGCAGTGCGGCTTCTGCACGCCGGGGATGATCATGAGCGCGACCGACCTGGTGGCGCGCCGCCCCGGGGCGAGCGAGGCGGAGATCCGGTCCTGGCTGGAGGGGAACTTCTGCCGGTGCACCGGCTACCACAACATCGTCAAGGCCGTGCAGGCCGCGGCGAAGTCCGGCGGGAGATAGCCATGGCCCAGGACGGGATCGGCGCCGCGGTCCGGCGCAAGGAAGACCGCCGCTTCCTCACCGGGGCGGGGAGCTACACCGACGACCTGCGGCGGCCCAACCAGACCTACGCGGCCATGATCCGGTCGCCCCACGCCAGCGCCCGCCTCCAGGCCATCCGCGCCGACGCGGCGCGCCAGGCGCCCGGGGTCGTGGCGGTCCTCACCGGGGCCGACCTGGCCGCCGAGAAGATCGGCAACATCCCGACCGGCTGGCTCATCCACTCGAAGGACGGCTCGCCCATGGTCGAGCCGCCGCACCCGGCGCTCTGCGCCGACCGGGTCCGCCACGTCGGCGACCTGGTGGCGATGGTCATCGCCGAGAGCTGGCACCAGGCCCGCGAGGCCGCGGCGCTCGTCGAGGTGGACTACCAGGAGCTCCCGGCCGTCGCCTCCATCCAGCAGGCCACCCGGCCCGGCGCGCCGCTGGTCTGGGACCAGGCCAAGGAGAACACCTGCTTCGACTGGCACATCGGCGACAAGGCGGCCACCGACGCCGCCTTCGCCAGGGCCCAGACCGTCGTCTCCATCGACCTGGTGAACAACCGGCTCATCCCCAACGCCATCGAGCCGCGGGCCGCCATCGGCGAGTACGACCGCGCCACCGGGGACCACACCCTCTACACCACCAGCCAGAACCCGCACCTGACGCGGCTCCTGCTGGGCGCCTTCAGCTACGGCATCCCGGAGCAGAAGCTCCGGGTGGTCTCGCCCGACGTGGGCGGCGGCTTCGGGTCGAAGATCTTCCACTATCCGGAGGAGTTCCTGGTGGTCTGGGCGGCCAGGAAGCTCGGCCGGCCGGTGCGCTGGACGGCCCAGCGCTCCGAGTCGTTCATGTCCGACGCCCACGGCCGCGACCACGTCAGCCACGCCGAGCTGGCCCTCGACAAGGACGGCCGCTTCCTCGGCCTCCGGGTGCGCACCCTCGCCAACCTCGGCGCCTACCTCTCCACCTTCGCGCCCGCCGTCCCGACCTATCTCTACGGGACGCTCTTCGCCGGCTGCTACACCACCCCCGCCATCTACGTGGAGGTCCGCACCGTCTTCACCAACACCGTGCCGGTGGACGCCTATCGCGGCGCGGGCCGGCCCGAGGCGGTCTTCCTCCTCGAGCGGATCGTGGACGTGGCGGCGCGCCAGCTCGGGCTGGACCGGGTCGAGCTGCGGCGCCGCAACTTCATCGCGGCCAGCCAGTTCCCCTACCAGACCCCGGTGGCCGTGCAGTACGACAGCGGCGACTACCAGGCCACCCTCGACGCGGCGCTCGAGAAGTCGCGGTGGGCCGGCTTCGAGGAGCGCCGGAAGGAGGCGCGGGCGCGCGGGAAGCTGCGCGGCATCGGGCTCTCGACCTACGTCGAGGCCTGCGGCCTGGCTCCCTCGGCCCTGGCGGGCGCGCTCGGCGCGCGCGCCGGCCTCTACGAGTCGGCCAGCGTCCGGGTCCACCCCACCGGCGGCGTGTCGGTCTTCACCGGCACGCACAGCCACGGCCAGGGCCACGAGACCACCTTCGCCCAGCTCGTGGCGGAGGGGCTGGGCATCCCCATCGAGCAGGTCGAGGTGGTCCACGGGGACACCGACCGGATCCCCTTCGGCATGGGCACCTACGGCTCCCGCTCCCTGGCGGTGGGCGGCTCGGCCCTGGTGCTGGCCGTCCAGAAGATCGTGGACAAGGGCAAGAAGATCGCGGCCCACCTGCTGGAGGCCAGCGAGGGAGACATCGAGTTCAAGGGCGGCAAGTACACCGTGGCCGGCACCGACCGCTCCAGGACCTTCGGCGAGATCGCCCTGACCGCCTACGTGCCGCACAAGTACCCGGCCGGCCTGGAGCCGGGGCTCGAGGAGACCTGCTTCTACGACCCGAAGAACTTCACCTTCCCCGCCGGCTGCCACGTCTGCGAGGTGGAGATCGACCCGGACACCGGGGTGGTGCAGGTGGTCGCCTTCACCGCGGTGGACGACGTGGGGGTGGTGGTCAACCCCATGATCGTGGCGGGCCAGGTCCACGGCGGCCTGGCCCAGGGCATCGGCCAGGCCCTGCTGGAGACCGCCCTCTACGACGAGGCCGGGCAGCTCCTCTCTGGCTCCTACCTCGGCTACACCATGCCGCGCGCCGCCGACCTGCCCTCCTACCAGGTCGGCACCCACGCCACGCCGTGCACCCACAACCCGCTCGGCTCGAAGGGGGTGGGCGAGGTGGGCGCCATCGGCTCGCCGCCCGCCGTCATCAACGCGGTGGTGGATGCGCTGGCGCACCTGGGCGTCCGGCACCTCGACATGCCCGCCACGCCGGAGAAGGTCTGGCGGGCCATCCGCGCCGCCAG
>JANNKC010000413.1:0-1623 GCA_031396105.1 Anaeromyxobacter sp. | reverse complement strand
GGGCGCCGCGCCCGCCGCGCCGCGCGCCCCGCTGGCGCCAGCCACCGCCGAGGACCTGTCGCCCGGCGCCGCCGCGGAGCTCCTGGCGGTGCCGCCACCAGGCGCGGTGCTCACGCTGCGCCGCGGCGGCAGCGGCCGGCGCGTCCTGGCCTGGCTGGTGGACGGCCTCCCGTTCGGCCTGGCGGCGATCGGGCTGGTGGCGTGGCTCGGGGCCGACGACGTGAGGCTGGTGGCCCAGCTCCTCGCGGTGGTGGGGCTGGCCTCCTTCGCCTACCAGACCCTGGCGCATGGCCTGCTGGGCGCCACGCTGGGCAAGCGGCTGCTCGGGCTCCGCGTGGTGGGTCCGGACGGGCGGCGCCCGGGGCCTGGACGCAGCGCGCTCCGGGCCGGCCTGGCGGTGGCCGGGGTGGCGCTCCTCGGCGTGGGACCGCTCCTCGCGCTGTTCACCTTGAGCGGACGGGCGCTGCACGATCTGGTCGCCGGGACCACCGTGGTGGACGCGCCTTGACCGGCTCGCCTGTGCGGGCCTAGAACCGCTTGCAACCGGACGGAGGGAACACCGTGCCCCGCGAGCTCACCCAGCTCCTCGTCGACGAGGGCGTCATCGGCCCCGACGGCGTCGAGCGGGCGCTGGCCCGGCAGCGCGAGGCGGGCGGTGCGCTCGACACCGCCCTGCTCGAGCTGGGGCTGGTGGCCGAGGACCGGCTGATGGGCCTCCTGGGCCGCGCCTCCGACCTGCCGCCCGCCCCGCGCTCCGTCTACGAGACGGTGGACGCCCGGGCGCGGCGCGTCTTCCCCTCCAAGGTGGCCGAGCGCCACGGCCTGGCTCCCTTCGCCCTCGACGGCCGGGAGCTGTCGCTGGTGGCCACCTACCCGCTCGACCTGGGCCTGCTCGACGAGATCAGCTTCATGCTGTCGCTCCACCTGACGCCGCACGTGGGGCCGGACCGATCTGCTCGGGCACAAGGTCGACGTGCGCTCTCGTCTTGGAGCGGGCTCGGCCTTCACAATCGAGGTCCCGCTCGGACGACCCGGAGCAGCGGACCTCCCGGCGCGGAGACAGGACGAGATAACGGCGAGCATACCCACACGCGGTACGATACTGATCATCGATGACGATCCGGCAGTGCTGGAAATGCTGCAGCTGCTGTTTGACGACGAGGGTCATCGCACTCTGGTCGCCGCCGACGGGCACAAGGCGCTGGACTTGGCAGCCCAGGGGGCGACCTTGCCCGACCTGATTATCGCCGACTACAACCTGCCGAAGGGCCTCAATGGGCTCGAGATCATCTTGAGGCTGCAGAAGCAGGTTCAGCGCACCATTCCCGCCATTATCCTGACAGGCGATATCTCGACCGACAGCCTGCGCGAGATCGCCAGCCACGGCTGCGTGCATTTGGCCAAGCCCGTCAGGGCGAAGGAGCTGACGTGCCTTGCCCAGCGCCTCCTTGCAACGTCGGTCTCTGCCGCGCCAGACAGAGTGCAGCAGCTTCCCCTCCGCCAGGGAAAGGACCAGCCGTCCACCATTTTTGTCGTCGACGACGACCGCGCTGTCCGCGAAGCAATGGGCGATCTGCTTCGGGAGAACGGTTATTCGGTGGAGCTCTTCGCCGATGGCGCGGC
>JANNKC010000399.1:0-1866 GCA_031396105.1 Anaeromyxobacter sp. | reverse complement strand
CACCTCCATGAACGGGTTCCGCCAGCCGGTGCTGCCGGTGCTGGGCGTGGGGCTGCCGGGCGCCACCGAGTCGCAGGAGGGGGGCGGCATCGTGGCCGAGTTCCTCACCGGCAACATCACCGACGAGCGCTACATCGAGCTGGGCGAGCGGACCATCGCCATCGACATGGCGGCCCGCGGCGCCGACTTCCTCGAGGTCTACCGCTACCTCCTGGCCCGCTTCCCGCCGCAGAAGGCGGCGCAGATGAGCGAGCGCGTCTTCCGCGGCGGGGTGCTCACGGGCGGCGCGCCCTTCACCAAGGACGCCGCGTACCAGCGCGGCTACTGCCGCACCTTCAACTTCCTGCGCGCCGCGGTGGAGCAGCGCGACCTCGACCTGGTTCGGGCCTTCCTGGCCGGCAAGATGCGCGTCGACGACGCCGAGCTGGTGCGCGACCTCATCGAGGACGGGGTGTGCGTCGGGCCGGTCTACCTGCCGGAGTGGTTCATCGACGTGGATCGGCTCAACGCCACCTGCACCCACAGCGTGACCATGAACCGCTTCAGCCTACCCTCCGTGTCGCGGTACTCCGCCCGGCGGCGGGCCGGGCGCGGACGCGGACGCGCCGCGGCGCTGGGCGCGGCCGAGCCGGGTGACTCGGAGGAGCGGCCAGGGCTGGCCGGGCTGGACGAGGGCGGCCGCGACTGACGCCTCTCTGGCGGCGGGTGGCGCGCTCCCGTGCCCCCCCACTCACGCCCAGTGGATCACCATCGACACGATGCCGGCCCCGAGGGCCAGGGCGAGCAGCAGGCGACCGTGAAGCCGAAGCGCGGCCCGGGCCCGGCGCACCCTGGGGTGGGCGCGGAAGACGGCCAGGCGGGTGCGGAGGTCAGCGAGCGTCGTGGGCGGCATGGTGCACCGGGGGAGGGAAGCGGACGGCGGCGACGCGGAAGGCGCCGAGCACGGCCAGCAGGCCAGCGAGGCCGGCCAGCTGCCCGCCATCCAGGGTGTGCTTGTAGAGGCCGATCATCACCTCGCGCAGCAGGAACACCACCGCCGCGTCGAGGATGAAGGTGATCTTGAGCCGGTGGAACTCGAAGTACTCGACGATGCTCTTCAGGAGCTCGATGACCACGAACATCGAGAGGATGTCGGTGACGATGGTGTCGAAGCCCTCGCTGATGTCGGGGCTCTGGTAGACGTGCCACAGGTCGAGGAAGACGCGGGCCACGCCCATCATGAGGGCGATGATGGCCAGCGGCACGAGCAGCTTCACGATCCAGTCGGTGATGAGCCGGAACAGCTTCGTCGCCGACGAGTCGAAGGCCACCCCGGCCTCCTTGAGATTCCACACTCAGCACCTCCAGGCTTCGAGTTGGGGGAGCGGTCGCCTCCCCCGGCTGCGGGGCTTCTAACGCGTCGCGTTGAGCCAGATTCCGCCCGAATGGGTGACGAATGAAAATGATATGTAATGACAACAGGTTGAACGCCTGCGGCGCGGTCGAATTGTACGGCCAAGCGCCCCGGCCGGGGCTTGGATGCCGCGATGTCGCCGCCGCCGGCGCGAAGACCGCACGCGCCCCTGGGAGCTCCCCGGGCGGGAGCGACGCTCACCCCGTGGGCGCCGCTACGGCGCCGCCGGCCGGCCCTCGCCGCGCCCCTCGCTGGCCGCCTCGCGCAGTCCGGTGGCCCAGTCGATGGCGGCCGCCTGCGGGTTGCCGAAGGGGCGTTCGCGCCGCCGGATCGCGTGGCCGCGCGCCGTGAGCGCCGCCTCGGTGGCGGCGTCCAGGCCGAAGGGCTCCACCTGCACCAGGTCCGGCAGCCACTGGTGGTGGAGGCGCGGCGCGGAGACCGCCTGGTCGAGCGCCATCCCCTCGCCGAGGACG
>JANNKC010000397.1:0-4068 GCA_031396105.1 Anaeromyxobacter sp. | reverse complement strand
CTACTGCGGCTTGAACTCGGGCGGCGCCTCGGCGCCCGGCCCGAAGAAGTACTGCTCGGCCTGCTGGAAGAGGATCTGCTGCGTGCGCGGGTCCGCCGGCGCCAGGCGGTACTCGTTCATGATCATCTTGAAGTGCTCGAGCCAGAGCTTCCAGGCGTCCTGGGAGATCGACTCGTAGATCCGCGTCCCGAGCTCGTTCGGGAACGGCTTGAAGCCCAGGCCAGGCAGCTCCTTGCCCAGCTTCTTGCACATGATCATCCGCGCCATCGCACCGGCCTCGCGTCGGGGAGAGAGGAGACGCGAGGATAGTCGAAGCGGGCGTGCGATGCACGCCGGCCAGGGCTCGATCAGGAGAGCAGCGACACGGCGGAGCAGCCCAGCGCCTTGGCCAGGGTCTCCAGGGTGTCGAGCGGCGGGGTGCGCTGCCGGCGCTCCAGCATGGAGATGTACGAGACCGACAGGCCCGCCTTGTGGGCCAGCGCTTCCTGCGAGTACTTCTTGCGGCGCCGCTCGGTCTTCAGGTTGGCGGCGAACTTCTCGGCGAGACCGGCCATGGAGCACCTCGGGGGGTTGACGGGCCGTCCATCTCACGACGGGTGCGCCCGTACAGCCAGGAAATAACACCAATGGAGAAGAAATCCTGTCCCATGTTCGCGTGAGCCAGGGCAAGGGGCGAGCCAGGCCCGATCCGGGTCCTGGCGGACACGCCCTGCGCGGCGGCGAATCGGGGCGTGGCGCGGCGGCCAGGCCAGGCGGGGCGGCCGGGCCAGCGGGGCTCGCGGGCAGCGGGATCAGCCCTCGAGGGGGGCCCGGAGGAGGATGGCCTCCACCTGGGCGCCGCGCGGCAGCCGGCGGCGGCCCGCCGGCAGCACGGCCAGGGCGTCCACGCCCACCGCGGAGGTGAGATTGCCCGAGGCCTGCGTCCGCAGGGGCTCCAGCTCCAGCGCGGCGCCGCGGCGCACCGCCCGCACCCGCAGGTAGACGGTGAGCTCCGCCGGCTTCTCCTGCGCCATGGTGAGGCGGCCGCGCGCCAGGACCCGCCCCGACCCGGGCAGGCCGGCCAGCGCCCGCAGCGCGGGGCGCGCGAAGAGCTCGAAGGTGGTGAGCGCGCTGGCCGGGTTGCCGGGCAGGCCGAAGACCAGCGTCCGGCCGAGCCGCCCGAAGGCGAGCGGCTTGCCCGGGCGCATGGCCACCCGCCAGAAGTCGAGCTCGGCGCCGGCCGCCTCGAGGGCCTGGCGCACCAGGTCCCGCTCGCCCACCGAGACGCCGCCGGTGGTGATGAGGACGTCCGCGCCGCGGGCCCGCCGGAGCGCCGCGCGCAGCGCCGCGGGGTCGTCGCCCGCGATGGGGAGGCGGAGGGCCCGACCGCCCGCCTCGGTCACCGCGGCGACCAGCGCGTGGGCGTTCGACTCCACGATCTGACCTGGCCCGGGGCGCACGCCGAGCGGCACCACCTCGTCGCCGGTGGGGAGGATGGCCACCACCGGGCGGCGCCGCACGCGGAGGGCGGCGCGGCCGAGCGAGGCGGCCAGGCCGATGGCGCCGGCGTCCAGCACCGTCCCCTCGGCCAGCGCCACCGCACCCCCCGGCACGTCGTCTCCGGCCGGCCGCACGAAGCGGCCCAGCTCGGCCGCGCGCTCGAAGACGGCGACGGCGCCCTGGCGCGCCACGCGCTCCTGCATCTCCACGGCGTCGGCGCCGCGCGGCAGCGGCGCGCCGGTGTAGATGCGGCAGCAGGCGCCGCGGGGGAGCGGCGCGCTGGCCGGGTGGCCGGCCGCCACCTCGAAGGCCACCGGGAGCCTGGCGCCGGGGCGGCGCGCCTCGGTGGCGCGGAGCGCGTAGCCGTCCATGGTGGCGGCGGCGAAGGGGGGCAGCGGCGTGCGGGCGCGCACCGGCGCGGCGAGCGCGCGGCCGGCGGCGTCGGCGAGCGGCACCCGCTCGGCCGGCAGCGGACCGACCTCGGCGGCGGCCGCCAGGATGCGCGCCAGGGCCTGGGCGGGGGTCAGCACCGCTCGGTCATACCATCGCGGCGCGGGGTCGGGATCGAGGTCGGGCGCCGCCACGCCGCGTCCCGCGAGCGTGTAGACTCACGGTCCATGAACCGTCCCAGCCCGCTCCGGGTGGTCTCGTCGGGGGGCCGGGTTGCGTTCCCGGCCCGGATGCCGTACACGATGCCCTCGGTCGCCCCAGGTGGGTGGCCATGCAACACCTCTTCCGGCGCAGCCCTGGAGGCCGTCATCACCGGCCCGGGCGAGCCAAGGCTCCCGCCCCGATCCACGCAGGCGCTCGCCGGATCCCATTGGCCTCGCGGCCCGCTCCCTGCCCGGAGCGGCCTCGCGCCACGAACCGAGAACGACATCCCATGAACGAGAACCCCAGGCGCGAGCGCCGCCAAGAAGCGCTCCTGAAGGCCCTCTCCTCCTTCGCCGGCAAGCCGGCTGGGCTGAAGGAGCTGCTCCACGAGGCCGGCCTCCACGCCGGCGAGCAGACCGAGGCCAAGCGCCACCTTCGCGATCTGGTGGCGGAGGGGCTGGCCCACCGCGACGGCAAGCGCTGGACCCTGGCCGGCAGCAGCCCGCCTCCGCCGACCCCGGTCGCCCTCCCTCCAGCCAAGGCGGGCCGGCACGCCGGCGGCCGCGGCGTGGTGGGCACGCTGACCCGCCACCGCGACGGCTTCGGCTTCGTGGCCCGGCTGGACCGGGACGGCGAGGACGTCTTCCTGCCGCCGGGCGAGGCGACCCGAGCCCTCGACGGCGACCTGGTGCGCGTCGAGATCGTGCCGGGCCGCGGCGGCCGCTCGGCGGGCAAGCTCCTCGAGGTGGTGGAGCGGCGCCGGCGGCTGCTCATCGGCACCTACCAGGCCCGCGGCCGCCAGACCTTCGTGGTGCCGGCCGATGCGGCGCTGGGCGGCGTGGTGCCGGTGGCCGAGTCGGCCCTGGCGCGCGACGGCGACGTGGTCAAGGTGGCGCTCGCCCCCGGCACCGGCGAGCTCACCGGCGAGGTGGTGGAGGCCATCGGCCGCCCCGGCGAGCCGCGCGTCGAGGTCCTCTCGGTGGCCTACGCCAAGGGGTTCGCCGACGTCTTCCCCGAGCCGGTCATCGCCGAGGCGGCCGGCGTGCCGGACCGCGTGCGGCCGGAGGACAAGCTTGGCCGGCGCGACCTCACCAGCCTGCCGCTGGTGACCATCGACGGCGAGGACGCCCGCGACTTCGACGACGCCGTCTACGTGGAGCGGCTGCCCCACGGCAAGGGGGGCGGGGCCTTCCGGCTGGTGGTGGCCATCGCCGACGTGGCCCACTACGTCCGCGCCGGCTCGCAGCTCGACGCCGAGGCGCTGCGGCGCGGCACCAGCGCCTACTTCCCCATGCAGGTGCTGCCCATGCTGCCGGAGCGGCTCTCCAACGGGATCTGCTCGCTCAACCCGGACGTGGAGCGGCTCTGCATGGTGGCCGACATGGTCATCGACGCGAAGGGCGAGCCCAGGGGCGTGGAGGTCTACGAGGCGGTCATGCGCAGCGCCGCCCGCTGCACCTACACCGAGGTGGCGCGGGTGCTCGACGGCGAGGTCCTGCCGGACCGCGAGCGCTTCCGCGCCCAGTTCACGCTCATGGGCGAGCTGCAGGACCACCTCACCTCCATGCGGCGCCGGCGCGGCGCCATCGACTTCGACCTCCCCGAGGCCAAGGTGGTGCTCGACGCCGAGGGCCAGGTGTCCGGCCTGGAGAAGCGGCCGCGCAACCGGGCCCACCGCGTCGTCGAGGAGTTCATGCTGGCCGCCAACGAGGCGGTGGCCCGCTGGTTCGCCGACCGCGACCTGCCCACCATCTACCGGGTGCACGGCGTGCCGAACGAGGAGAAGCTGCAGCTCTTCCTCGACCTGGCCGCCACCCACGGCTTCGAGGTGCCGGTGGCGCCGGTGAACCCGCGGGCGCTCGACGCCCTGCTGACCAGCCTGAAGGGGCACCGGCAGCAGCGGGCCCTCAACCAGCTCCTCCTGCGCGCCATGATGCAGGCGGTCTACTCGGCCGAGAACGAGGGCCACTTCGGGCTGGCGGCGCAGCACTACCT
>JANNKC010000046.1:0-45079 GCA_031396105.1 Anaeromyxobacter sp. | reverse complement strand
CGCCGCGCCGGCAGGGCCGAAGGGCCGGTGGCGGCGCGCGACCTGGCGGCGCTCTCCCGGCTCGAGCAGGCGGCCGAGGACCTGGCGCGCGCCCTCACGCTCGCCGGGCGCGGCGCCGAGCGGCTGCCGGCGGCGGAGTGGCGCCCGCTCCTGGCGCTCGCGCTCGATGGCGCGGCCCTCCCTGCGACGGGGGAGCCCGTGGCGGGCGCCGCCGAGCTCTGGGGGCTGGACGAAGCGCCTGGCCGGACCGGAAGCGCCGCGCTGGTGCTCGGCTGCGCCCGCGGCGCCTTCCCGGCCGCGCCGCCGCCCGAGCCGCTGCTGCGCGAGCCGGAGCGCCGGGCCATCAACGAGGCGCTGCGTCGCGGGGCGGTGCCCACCGCCGGGGCGCGCCGGGCCGACGCGCTCCACCGGGCGGCCTGCGCGCTCGCGGCGGGGCGCGAGGTCGTGGCGCTCGGCTGGCCCGGCGACGGGCCCTCCGGCGGTGGCGGGCCGGCCCCGCTGGCCGCCGAGGCGCTCCTCGCGGTGGGCGTGGCGCTCGACCAGCCGCCCGAGACCCCAACGCTCGCCGGGGCGCGCACGCCGGCGGAGGCGCTCGCGGCGGTGGTGCGCCTCTCGCGGAAGGGCCCCGCGGCGGCCGCCCGGGCGATGGCGCTCCTCCCCGCCGGGCTGGCTGGCCGGGCCGAGGCGGCGCTGGCGCGCGGCGCCGTGGAGGCCGAGCGGCGCGACGCGGTGCTGGCCGGGGTGGCCACGCCCCACGCCGGCCGGGTCGAGGGCGCTGCGCTCGCCGCGCTGGCCGCCCGGCTCCCCGACGAGTGGTCCCCCTCGCTCCTCGAGGCCCACGCCCGCTGCCCCTTCCGGTTCCTGGCCGCGGTGGGGCTCGGGCTCGCCGACCCGGAGTCCACCGGCCTCGACATCGACGGGCGCGACGAGGGGAGCCTGCTCCACGCCGTGCTGGAGCGCTGGGTGGCGGCCCGCGTGGCGCGCCACGCCTGGCCCCCGGACGGCGGCGCGGCCGACCAGGCCGAGGCCCGCGCCGTGGCCGACGGCCTCTTCACCCGCTTCGAGCGGGAGGGGCGCACCGGCGATCCCGCCGTCTGGGCGGCGCGCCGCGAGGCGGTGCGGGCCCGGCTCGACCGGATCGTGGCGGCCGAGGCGGGGGCGGCCAGCGGGCTCACCCCCGCGCTCCTGGAGTTCCGCTTCGGGACCGGATCGCCGCGCCCGCCGCTCGAGCTGGCGTCCGGCGGCGAGGTGGTGCGGGTCAGGGGGCGCATCGATCGCGTGGACGCCTCGCCGGAGCGGCTCCTGGTCATCGACTACAAGAACGCCCGCGGCGGCGCTCGCCACCGGCCGCTCCTCGAGCCGGAGTCCTTCGGCGTGGACTCCTACCAGGTGCCGCTCTACCTGCTGGCCGCCGCGCGCGAGCTGCCGGGGCGCGCGCCTTCGGCCACCTACCAGCTCCTCAAGAGCGCCGAGCGGCTCGAGCCGGTGGCCGGGGCGCCCGACGAGCCGGCGCTCGCCGCGGCGGTGGTGGGGGCGGTGGGGCGCATCCGCGGGGGCGATCTCCCCATCCGCAGCCGCGACTGCGAGGGCTGCCCCTTCGGCGCGGTCTGCCGCTTCCCGGGCGTGGCCGAGCGGGGCGCGGGCGGGGAGGCCGCCTCGTGAGCGCCGCCATCACCTGGTCGGAGGCGGCCCTGCGGCTCTTCGATCTCGGCGGCGACACCGCCGTCTCGGCCGGCGCCGGCTCGGGCAAGACCACCGCGCTGGTGGAGCTCTGCGTGCGGCTCCTCTCCGGCGAGGCCACCGGCACGCCGCTCGAGCCGGGCACGCTGGCCGCCATCACCTTCACCGAGAGGGCGGCCGAGGAGCTCACCGAGCGGCTGCGCGCGGCGGTGGCGGCGCGGGCGCGCTCCGCCGAGGGGGCGGAGCGCCAGGCCTGGGCCGAGCGGCTGCGGGCGCTGGACCGGATGCCGGTGGGGACCATCCACGGCTTCTGCGGCCGGCTGCTGCGGGAGCAGGCGGTGGAGGCCGGCCTGGATCCCGCCTTCGCCGTGCTCGACGAGGAGCAGGCGGGGGCGCTGCTCGGCGAGGCGGCCCGCGGCGCGGTGGTGGCCGCCCTCGACGCCGGCGATGCGGCGGTTCGCCAGCTCTCGGCCGGCCTCTCCGCCGAAGGGCTCCAGGGCGGCCTGGTGGCGGTGGTGGCCGGCCTGGTGCGCCACCGCGCCACCCGCGGCGAGCGCGGCCCGGTGGTGCCGGCGGCCGGCGTGCCGGGCCAGGCCGAGGCGGCGCGCGACACGCTGGTGGAGGCGGCCGGACGGCTCCTCGCCGCGCGCAGCGACGCCCGCACCGCCGGGGCGCGCGAGCTGGTGGAGGGGCTGGGGAAGGCCCTGGAGGCGCTGCGCGACGGGGACCGCGCCGGCCCGCTGGCGCCGGCGTCGCTGGCCCGGCTCGGCGCGCTGGCCGCGGCGGTGAAGGGGAAGCGGACCGGAAAGGGGGAGGAGCACCTCAGGGCCGGGCGCGACGGGCTGGGGGCGCTGGCCGAGCGGCTCGCGCTCGCGGCGTCCGAGGCCTTCGGCGCGCCGCAGCGGGCCGCCCTGGCGGCGCTCACCGCCGACGCCGAGGCGCGCTACGCCGCGGCCAGGCGGGCCGCCCGGGCGCTGGACTTCGACGACCTCCTGGTCGAGGCGCGGGATCTCCTGGCCCGCGACGACGGGCTGCGCGCCGAGCTCCGCACCCGGCTGCGCGCGCTCCTGGTGGACGAGTACCAGGACGTCAACGGCGTGCAGCAGGCGCTCTTCGACCTGCTGGCCGGCCCCGGCCGTCCGGGCGATCCGCCCGGGCCGGTGGCGGTGGCGGTGGGCGATCTCAAGCAGTCCATCTACCGGTTCCGCGGCGCCGACGTGGGCGTCTTCGCCGGCGTCATCGGGCGGCTCGGCGCGCCGGACGGCGACGGGCGGGTGCTCCACCTCGCCGAGAACCACCGCTCCGCCGGCGCCATCCTGGAGCTGGTCAACCAGGTCTCCGCGGTGGCGCTCCGGCCGCCGGCCGGCCTGGCGCCGCGGCCGTACGAGCTCTCCTTCGACCCGGCCGACCGGCTGGTGGCGCGCCGGCCGGGTGGCGCCGCGCCGGCCGTGGAGCTCCTGGAGGACGGCGGGAAGGGGAGCGCCGAGGTGCGCCGGGGGCGCGAGGCGGAGGCCCTGGCCGCCCGCATCCGCGCGCTGGTGTCCGGCGCCGCCGGGGTGGTGGTCATGGAGCGCGGGGCCGACGGGGTGGAGCGGCCGCGCCTGCCGCGCTGCGGCGACGTGGCCATCCTCTTCCGGCGGCTCACCGCGCTCGGCCCCTACGAGCGGGCGCTCCGGGCGGCCGGCGTGCCGGTTCGGGTGGCCCGAGGCGGTGGCTTCTACCAGGCGGCCGAGGTGCGCGACCTGGCCGAGCTGCTGGCCAGCCTCTTCGACGCCGAGGACCAGCTCGCCTGGGCGGCGCTGCTCCGTTCGCCGCTCTGCGCCCTCTCCGACGGCGCGCTGGTGCAGCTGGCCGGCTGGGGCCTGGCGCGGCTGCCGCGGCTCACCGGCGAGCAGCTCTTCGCCCCCGGCGGCGCCGACGCCCCACCCGCGCTCGAGGAGGCCGAGGCGAGCCGGCTGCTCCGCTTCCTCTCCACCTGGCGCCAGCTCCTCGCCGTGCGGGACCGGCTCGGCCCGCACGAGCTGCTGGCCCGGGCCGCCGAGGCGCTGGATCTCGAGGCGACCCTGCTCGCCTCGCCGGAGGGCGAGCGGCGCCGGCGCAACCTCCTGAAGGCGCTCTGGCTGGCGCGCCGCTTCGGAGAGGCGGGCGGCACCGCGCCCGAGCTGGCGGCCCGCTGGCGTTCGCTGGCGGCCCGCCCCCCGCGCGAGCCGGAGGCCGACCTCGACGACGGGGACGCCGTGGCCATCCTCTCCATCCACCAGGCCAAGGGGCTGGAGTGGCCGGTGGTCCTGGTACCCGACCTCGGGGCGCGGGCGCGCCACGACGCCGCGCGGGCCGCGCTCGACGCCGGGGGGCGGCTCTGCGCCGCCTGGTACGACCCGGCCGCCGAGACCTTCCGGACGACCGGCTCGCTCGACGCCGCGCACGCCGAGGAGCGCCGCGCCGCGTCGGCCGAGTCGCGCCGGCTCCTCCACGTGGCGCTGACCCGCGCCCGCGATCTCCTGGTCCTCTCCGGCGAGGGGCCGGCCGGCGCCGACGGGTGGCGCGACCTCGTGGAGGCCGCCGCCGCGGCGAGGCCGGAGCTGGTGCGGCGGGTGCCGTACGCGGAGGTGGGGCGAATCGGGGTCGCGGTCGGGGTCGGGGTCGGGGTCGGGGTCGGGGTCGGGGTCGGGGTCGGGGTCGAGGTCGGGGTCGGGGTCGGGGTCGGGGTCGGGGTCGGGGTCGCCGCCCCTCACCTCGCAGGGCCCGCGCCGCTCCCCGCGGTCCGGCTGGCCGTCACCGACCTCGCCGAGTACGCGCGCTGCCCGCGGCGTCACCACCTCTCTCGCGGCCTGGGGCTCACCGAACCCCGGGGCGAGCGAGGCGGCGCGCTCGATGACGACCCGGCGCGCGCCACCGCCCGGGGCACCCTGGCCCACGCCATGCTCGCCGAGACCGACCTGGCGGCCCCGCCGCTGGAACGGCGCGCCCAGCTCGCCGCCGTGGCGGCGCGGCGCGGCTACGATCCCGACGGCCCCGGCGTGCGCCGCATCCTGCGCGAGGTGGCCCGCTTCGCCGAGTCCCCGGGCGGCCAGCAGCTCGCCGAGGCGGCGGCGGCCGGCCGGCTCCGCCGCGAGGTGCCCTTCCTGCTCCGGCTCGACGGCCCGCCGGGCGCCCCGGCCTGCTACCTGAACGGCGCCATCGACGCGCTGGTCCTCCCGGCCAGGCGCGGCGCCTCCCTCCTGGTGGTCGACTTCAAGTACGCCATGGCGCGCCCCGGGGCGGCCGAGCGGTACCGGCCGCAGCTCCTGGCCTATGCGGCCGCCGCGTCGCGGGCCCACGGCGGCGCCAGGGTCGAGGCGCGGCTCCAGTTCCTGCGCGGCGACCTGCGCGGCCTGGACGTGACGCCCTCGACCGAGGCGCTGGCCCGCTTCGCCGCCGAGGCGCCGGCCCTGGCGGCCGGGGCGGCGCGCGGGGAGGGTGACCGCTCGCCGGCCGAGCTTGGCCGCACCGAGGAGCGCTGCCGCGAAGAGGGCTGCGGCTTCGTGGCGCGCTGCTACCCGCGGCCGCGGTCCGGCCAGGCCTGAGGACGCGTCCCCGCGGCACGCGTCGGCTCACCACCCGTCCCCGGCGAGGGCCCTGCCAGTGGGACTTCCGGCCGGCGTTCGGTTCTTGCTTTCGCGGCCCCCTCAGCCGGAAGATGCTCCCCTGTGCGGCGCCCGCCCGAGGAGCGCCCACCCGTCCCACCAACCCAGCCTGGAGCCCCGACGATGGCGATGACCCCGCGAGTGCAGGAAATCCTCTCCTGGTACCAGTCCGACAGCCCGGGGACCCGCGCCAACCTCTACCGGCTCCTCACGACCGGCACGCTGGCCGGCACCGGCAAGCTCGTCATCCTGCCGGTCGACCAGGGCTTCGAGCACGGCCCGGCCCGCTCCTTCGCGCCGAACCCGGCCGGCTATGACCCCGAGTACCACGTCAACCTGGCCATCGAGGCGGGCTGCAACGCCTACGCGGCGCCGCTCGGCTTCATCGAGGCGGTGGCCCACCGGTACGCCGGCCAGATCCCGCTCATCCTCAAGGCCAACAACTCCGACTCGCTCTCCAAGCTCGGCGGCGCCCCCATGTCGGCGGTGACCAGCTCGGTGAGGGAGGCGGTGCGGCTGGGCTGCGCGGCCATCGGCTACACCATCTACCCGGGCTCCGACGCCCGCAACTCGCAGCTGGAGGCCCTGCGCGACCTCACCGAGGAGGCCAAGGCGGCCGGCCTGGTGGTGGTGACCTGGAGCTACCCGCGCGGCTCCGGCATCTCCAAGGACGGCGAGACCGCGGTGGACATCGCCGCCTACGCCGCCCAGATCGCGGCGCAGATGGGCTCGCACATCATCAAGGTGAAGCCGCCCAAGGAGTTCCTGGAGCACCCGGAGGCCAAGAAGGTCTACGAGAAGCTGAACATCCCCATCAAGACGCTGCCGGAGCGGGTGCGCCATGTGGTGCAGAGCGCCTTCAACGGCAAGCGGATCGTCATCTTCTCGGGCGGCGAGGCCAAGGGGACCGAGGAGGTGCTGGCCGAGGTGAAGGGCATCGCCGAGGGCGGCGCGTTCGGCTCCATCATGGGCCGCAACGCCTTCCAGCGCCCGAGGGCCGACGCGCTCAAGCTGCTGGCCGACGTGATGAAGATCTACACGGCCTAGCATTCAGCTCGCGGCGGCGCTCGCAGGCGCCCGGTCAAGGAGCGGCGCTCCCTCCACGGGGGGTGCCGTTCCTCACCTGGGACCCCGGCGCCCCTGGGCCCGCGGTCGTTCCGGAAGGGGCCGGGGAACCTTTTCCCTGCACGGAAAGTGCCCAAACGAGATAGTTTTCCCTTGCCCGCCCCTCGGGCTGGGGTTTACAAGGCTTCACCTTTCAACCGCGGTTCCCGCTCACGGCGCTGAAGATGGCCCACGGCGTGGGCCCCGGACGTCGAGGCGAGGACAACAGAATGCGGCTCTACCCCAAGGTCATCCCCACCATCGCCCGCGAGGTCGTGTCGACCCTCATGCAGGACGGCGACGTCGAGGTGGAGACGCTCCGCATCGCCGACGCCGAGATGGACATGGCGGCCATCATGAAGGAGTACCTGGCCGCCGAGGAGCGCGTCAACGGCGCCACCCGCGAGGCGCTGGAGCGGCGCGGCTACGACCACTCCCGCTTCAACGCCGTGAAGCGCGAGATGGCCGACGTGCGCGGCTTCAAGATGGGCGACGAGGGCATCGAGTACGTCATCGGCCAGATGATCGAGTTCCTCCTGGTCTCCCGGAACGTCGAGGAGGTCTTCACGGAGGACAACCTGCTCCGGAAGAAGATCTTCGGCATCTTCAAGAAGCACCTCGACGTGGACGACGAGATCGACCGCGAGGCGCGCGCCAGGCTGAAGCACCTGCAGGAGGGCTCGGCCGCCTTCGACATCGAGTACGGCAAGACCATCGAGCTGCTGCGCCGGTCGCGGGGCCTCATCTAGACGGCAGCTCGATCGGGAGTCCCGCCCCGGTCGGCCGGAAAATTGACCTCCGATATCGCGCGATTACCCTGGGGCCTCGGGTCTGGGGCGGAGGCGTCGTGGCGAAGGGCGTGGCCTATTACCGGGGCATCCGCGGCAGCGCCGCGCTCTCCACCGCGCGGCTCGATTCCGCCGCGGTGCCGGCCGAGGCCCTCGCGCCCGGCGAGATGCGCCGCGTGCCCTTCGCGGGCGAGCTCCTCGGCGCGGTCCGAGTCCGTTCCGCCTACGCAGCCATTCCGCTCGAGGCGCTGGACCGCGCCGGCGAGGCGCTGGAGGCCGAGGAGCAGGCGGCCTACCTCCAGCTGCTCCGGCTCTCCTACGGCGAGGGGCGCAACTGGGCCCGCGCCGGCAAGAAGGAGCTGATGGGGCGCCTGCGCCTCTCCGAGCGGCGGCTGCTGCGCGTGCTCGACGCCCTGGTGCGGAAGGGCTTCGCCCGGCCGCTCCACCGCGACAACCGCGGCACCCTGTGGCGCGTCGCGCTGCCCTGCGAGGCCTTCGGCGAGCCGGTCGGCGACGACGTGCTCCTGGGCCGGGCCGCCCCGGCGCCGGTGGACGCGGCGCCGCCCGATGGCCACGCCCGGCGCCCCGGGGCGGCCCCGACGCTCGGGCCGCGCGCCAGCCCGGTCGCCCCGCGCGCCGACTCGCTCGCCCCGGGCGCCAGCCTGCCCGCCCCCTCGGCGGCCTCGCCCGCCGCTGCGGCGGCCCGCGGTCCGGTCAAGGCCGCGTTCCCGGCGGCGCGCGCCGGCCAGCGGGAGCGCGACCTGGCTCGGGCGCTCTGCCTGGCGCGCGGCCTCGACGGCGACGATCCCTTCGCGGCGGCGCTGCGCGAGGTGCGGGAGCTCATGGATGAAGGGCAGTCGGGAGCACGCATCGCGGCGGCCATCGCGGCCGTGGCGCGGCGCCGGGCGGGGCAGGCGGAGCGGAGGTCGTGATGACGGCGAAGGCGGTGAGGTCGGGCGTGGTGGTGCGGGTGGCACCGGCGGCGGTCACGCAGGTGCGGGTGGCACCGGCGGCGGTCACGCAGGTGCGGGTGGCGGCCTTGCCGGCGGCCTTGCCTTGCGATCCGGTCGAGGCGCTGCGGCGCCGGCTCTCCGGCAAGACGGCGCGCGAGCACGTGGTGCTCGACTTCCTGTCCGATGACCTCAAGGAGGCCCGCGAGGCGCTCTCCGTGCTCCAGGGCTACCTCGGGCGGATCGACGACGTGCTCGGGGCCCCCGATGTCTCGCAGGAGAAGCTGCTGGCCCTGGCGCTCGGTGGAGGCCCCATCGGGCAGATCGAGTACCTGGCCGAGGTGCTGGCCAACGTGCGCCGCCGCGTCGCCCAGGTCGCGGCGCGGATGTAGCGGCGCCTCGCCTCGACGCTCGGCCCGCCGCCGCGCTCAGGGCCGGCGCGCCCCTCGAACCTCGGTGAGCTTGGCCGACACCGGCCCCAGGTCCACCTCCGAGACCGCCGCCACCGGCAGCCGCCGCGCGTCGGTGGAGAGCCAGAGCCAGAGCGGCCGGCTCCTCCCGTGGCCATCGGCCTGGCGGGCCGTGGCCTCCAGGCGCAGGGCCTGGAAGCGGCCGGCCGGCACCTCCACCGGCTCGGACGCGGGCGCCACCTTCCCCTCGACGCGCCAGTACTTGCCGTTGCCCACCATGTCGAAGCAGAACCGGTCGCCCGGCGCCAGCCGGGCCGCCCGCAGGTAGTAGAGCGCCGAGAGCGCGTCGAGCGCCTCGCCGTGGCGCTGGAAGACGGCGCGGCCGGTCGTCGCCCCGTCGCTCAGCTCCATGGTGACCTGAGGGCCCTGGGGCGCCAGCCGCGTGTCGCTGATGCGCCGCCGCCCGTCCTCGTCCGACTCCTCGCGGTAGCGCTCCGGGCGCAGCGTGCGGGCGTCGACCCAGGAGAGCGCCACCGCCACCAGCCGCTGCAGCGGGCCGAAGCGGGCGGTGTTGCGGGCCCGGCCGGAGAGCGGCAGCACCGCGCCCCCGGACGTGGGACGCTCCACCGCGAACCTGAGCTCGCCGACCCTCACCGCGCCGAGGAGGCCCAGGTCCATGGAGAGGACCTCGCCGGGGCCGAAGGGGGGCGCCCCGGCCAGCGGGGGCAGGGCGCAGGCCGGCGGGGCGGACAGGGCCATGGCGAGGAGCGGCGCGAGCACGGGAGCACGATGCCCGGGAAGCGCCCCGGGCGTCCACCCGCAGGTCCACCCGGAGGTCCACCCGCAGGTCCACCCGGAGGTCCACCCGGGACGTGGCCGGCCCGGATGATCTACGCTGGCCGGCGTCAGCGGCCGGCAGGGGCCGCGCGGAGGCGGGTCATGCCGGTCGACCGGGATTACGACGAGGATGACGATCCGAAGGACGGGTCCATGGAGGGCCCGTCGCGCCGCTTCGGCGACTTCGACTGCCCCGAGTGCAGCGCCAACAACCCCTACGACGACAAGTTCGGGCAGGGGGACGAGGTCCGCTGCTACTACTGCGGGGGCGAGTTCCTGGTGAAGGTCACCGACTCGGGCCGGCTCAAGCTCCGGTTGCTCTAGCGCACGGCAGGGGCCAGGTCGCTCCCCGGTCGCTCCCCGAAGATGGCCGTTCCGATGCGCACGAAGGTGGCCCCCTCCTCCACCGCCACCGGCCAGTCGGCGCTCATCCCCATCGACAGCTCCTCGAGCCCGAGCCGGTCGCGCAGCGCCCGCAGCGCCTGGAAGTGGGGTCGCGGGTCCTGATCCGGCGGTGGGATGCAGGTCAGGCCGCGCAGGTCCAGCGAGGGGAGGGCGCGCACCGCCTCGGCGAGCGCCGGCGCCTGGCCGGGCTGGCAGCCGCCCTTCTGCGCCTCGCCACCCAGGTTCACCTCGAGCAGCACCTTCAAGGTGGCCCCGACCGCGGCCGAGCGGCGCGACAGCTCACGCGCCAGCTCCACCCGGTCCACCGTGTGGACGTAGCCGACCTTGCCAGCCAGGACCCTCACCTTGTTGGTCTGCAGGCCGCCGATGAAGTGCCAGGTGAGGTCCGGCAGGTCGGCCAGCGCCTCGGCCTTCTGGCGCCACTCCTGCGCGTAGTTCTCGCCGAAGTGGCGCTGCCCGGCGGCGTACGCCTCGCGGAGGGCCACGAGCGGCTGCGTCTTGGAGACCGCGATGAGCGTGACCCCGGGCGGCAGCCGGGCCGAGAGCGCCGCCAGCCTGGCGGCGATGCTCACGGCGCCTCCCAGGGCAGCGGGTAGCCGGCGCGGCGCAGGAGCGCCAGCGTCTCGTCGAGCGGCAGGCCGATGATCCCGGTGATGCTCCCCTCCACGGCGCGCACGAAGGCCCCGAAGAGCCCCTGCACCGCGTAGGCGCCGGCCTTGTCGCGCGGCTCGCCGGTGGCCACGTACCAGGCGATGGTGGCCTCGTCGAGCGGGGCCACCTCGACGCGGGTGGTGGTGACGGCGTCGAACTCCAGGCGCACGGCCGGGCGCCGCAGGCAGACCGCCGAGATGACCTCGTGAGCGCGCCCGGAGAGGCGCCGCAGCATGCGCGCCGCGTCGGCGTCATCGCGCGGCTTGCCCAGGATCTCGCCGTCCACGGCCACGGTGGTGTCGGCCGCCAGCACCAGCTCGCCGGCCACGGCGCGGGCCTTCTCCCGCGCCACCCGTCGGGCATAGTCGACCGGCCTCTCGCCCGCGTGCGGGGTCTCGTCGGCGTAGACCGGGCGGACCTCGAGCGCGATCCCGAGCGCGCCGAGGAGCTCCCGACGGCGCGGGCTCTGCGAGGCGAGCGTCAGGACCGGCGAAGCCATGGCCCGTGGGCGCGGCCGCGGGCTAGCCGTTCTCGACGGGGGCGGCGGCCTGGATGGCCGCGTTGAGCTTCACGCTGGCGCCGTCGCGGAGCGCCTTGAGCCAGGCCTGCTGGACCTGGGTCTCCTTGCGGCTGACGAGCCGCCGCTCCACCTGCTCGCGCTGGGCGGCGAACTG
Organism: Anaeromyxobacter sp.; assembly: GCA_031396105.1. Taxonomy (GTDB): domain Bacteria; phylum Myxococcota; class Myxococcia; order Myxococcales; family Anaeromyxobacteraceae; genus JADKCZ01. The sequence goes on along the minus strand of JANNKC010000046.1, from coordinate 33,954 downwards.
GGACGGGTCGGGCCGCTCCCGCGCCTCCACCACCGCCACCACCGGCCCCTGGGGCGTCTCGTAGACCTTGCCCAGCGCCTGTCCGGCTGGCGCGGTCAGGGCGTCGGCGGCCAGCTCCGGGGCGGCGCCGATGCGGGGGACGAACGGCCCCTGCTCGCTGAACGGCCCGGTCGAATCGGCGGCCACCACCAGGTCGCCCAGCTTCACGGGCGCCTTCCCGGCCGCCTTGGCGGCCTCGGCGGTGGGGAAGAGGGCGGACAGCTTCTTGCCGGCCTTGACGGCGGCCAGGGCGGCGGCGGCCTTCTCCTTCACCAGCGCGGCGGCGCGGTCCCTGAGGATGAGCTCCGGAGCCAGGAGGGCGCGGGCCTCCTCCAGCGGGACCTTCTTGGCCGGCACGACCAGGTCGGCGCGGACCAGGTGCCAGCCCGCGGCGGTGCGCACCGGCGGCGAGACCTTGCCCTGCGCCAGCGCGAAGGCGGCGTCGGCGAAGGGCTTCTCCACCACGCCCTCCGACACGAAGCCGAGGTCGCCGCCGCGCGCCCTGGTGTTCTCGTCCTCGGAGGCGTCGGCGGCCACCGTGCCGAAGTCCTCGCCCTTCTCGACGCGTGCCGCCAGGCCCTCCAGCTTCTTCCTGGCCGTCTCCTCGGCGGCGGGCGCGGCGCCGGCCGCCACCTTCACCAGGATGTGGCGGGCGCGCACCTTCCTGGGCTGGTCGAAGCGGGCCGCGCCGTCCTTCCAGGCCTGCTCGAGGCGGGCGCCCTCCTTCTGCACGAAGCCCACCACCTCGGCGGTGGTGGGCTTCCTCACCTCGGCCTCGGCGGCCGCCAGCGGGAACCGCACGAAGGCCAGGGTCACCTGGTCGTGCTCGGCGGCCCAGGCCTCCTTCACCTCGGCCTCGGAGACCTTGACGGTCTGGCGCACGCCGGCCAGCAGCCGCTGGTAGAGCAGGTCGTCTCGCAGCACCTGCTCGAAGCGCCCGCGGGTGCCGTAGGCCCCCTCGACGGCGCGGGCGTAGCCCTCCTTGTCGAAGCGGCCGTCCACCTGGAACCCGGGCAGCTCGAAGATGGTCTTGGCCAGCTCCTCGTCGGTGATCACCAGCCCCTGGCGCCTGGCCTCCTGGATCACCAGGGCGTGCTCCACCAGCTGGTTCATGGCCATGGAGGAGAGGCCCAGCTGCTCGGCCAGCTCGCGGGAGAAGGACGGGCCGGCCTGCTGCTGGAAGCTGCGGAGCAGGTTGGCGTGGGCCCGCTCGTACTCGGCGGCGGGGATGACCTCGCCGTTCACGGTGGCCGCCCAGGCCGGCGCCTGGCCCGAGTTGCACCCCTTGTCGAAGGAGCCGGGGCCGAAGCTGACCACGAAGACGACGATGATGGCGAAGAGGAATACGTAGGTGATGATGCCGCCCTTGTTCGCTCTGAGATTGTCCAGCATGGGCCCTGCGACTCCTCTGCCGATGTGGGGAAGAAGAAACGGCGCCCGGGAGGCGCCAGAAGGTTGAACAAGGTAGCCAACAGTCGCTAAAATGCAAGGGATTTTGCCCTGCTGGAGACCTCGTGCTGGCCCTGCTCAAGCGGTACCGCGAGCTGATCCTCGTCGCCGTCCTGCTCCTCCTCCCGCTGGCGGTCTTCTTCGCCCACGCGAAGCGGCCGGCGGAGCTTTCGCGCGTCGACCGTCTCCTCCTGGTCGGCACCGCGCCGCTCGAGAAGGTGGTGGCCGCGGTGGTGACCGGCACGCTCGAGGCGTGGCGCGGCTACGTGGCGCTGCGCGGCTCGCACCAGCGGGCCAGCGCCCTCTCCAGGGAGAACGGGATGCTCAGGCTGGAGGCGCAGGAGCTCCAGCAGGAGCGGGCCGAGAACGACCGGCTGCGCCGCCTCCTCTCGCTGGCCGAGTCCGAGCCGCGCCGCGCCTACATGGGGGCGCGCGTCATCGGCGTGGGGCTGGCCCCGGCCGGGCTGCAGCTCCTCACCATCGACAAGGGAGCGGACGACGGCCTGGTGCGCGCCATGCCGGTGGTGGTGGCCGACGGCGTGGTGGGGCGGATCCACGCCACCGCCGGACAGAGCGCCGAGGTGCTGCTGGCCGTCGATCGCAACAGCTCCATCGCGGTGCGGGTGGAGCGGACCCGCGCCCGCGCCAACGTGCGCGGCCTGGGGCGGCCCGACCAGTGCCGGCTCGACTACGCGCTGCGCAGCGAGGACGTCATCGAGGGGGACCTGCTGGTCACCTCCGGCACCGACGCCACCTTTCCGCCCGGCCTGCCGGTGGGGCGCGCCACCCGGCTGCAGCGGGCCGCCCACGGCCTCTTCCTGGAAGGCATGGTGGTGCCGGCGGTGGACCCGACGCGGCTCGAGGAGGTGCTGATCATCACCTCGGGCGCCCGCGACCCCTCGCTGCTGCCCGCCGCCGCCGGTCCCGGGCCTCGGCCGTGAAGCCGCTGGCCCACGTCGCGCTGGCGCTGCTCCTGGCCACGCTGCAGGCCGTCCTGGCGCGCCACCTGGGGGGCGGCGCCGTCACCGCCTGCCTGCTGGCGCCCTCGCTGATCCACCTGGCGCTCACGGCCGGCAACGTGGACGGCGCGGTGGGCGCGGCCGGCGTGGGCTACGTGCTCGACCTGACCTGGGGCACGCCCAAGGGGCTGATGACCTTCCTGGCGGTGGCGGTGTTCCTGGCGGCGCGCCTGCTGGGCGCCGGCGTGGACGTGCGCGGGCGGCTCGGCTTCGCGCTCCTCTCGGCGGCCGGCGCGCTCGGGCTCTCCATCGGCGCCGTGGCGCTGCAGCGGGTGGCCGCGCTGCCGGAGGCGCAGCCGGGCTGGGGCCTGTGGCTGCGCCTGCTGGTGGAGGCCCTGCTCACCGGCCTGGCGGCGCCGCTGGTGCTGCTGGCGCTCCGCCGCCTCGACGCCCTGCTGGGCGCCGAGGAGTCGGATCTCATCGCCTGACCCGACCATGGCGCTCCTCCCCACCTCCAGCCCCGACGGCGATCAGCGCGAGACCAGGCCCCGCCTGCTGGCCGCCACGGCCGTGCTCGCCACGGTCTTCCTGGTGCTGCTCGGGCGGCTCTACCAGCTCCAGATCCTGCACGGAGACGAGTTCAAGGAGAAGGCGGACGAGAACTTCGTGAAGGAGCTGCGGGTGCCGGCCGACCGCGGCCAGGTGCTGGACCGGCGCGGCAAGGTGCTGGTGGACTCGCGCCCCAGCTACGACGTGAGCCTGACGCCCTACTTCTGCGGCAAGCAGTGCGACGAGATCCTGGGGCGGCTGGCGGCGCTGCTCAGCATGTCCCACGAGGAGGTGGAGCGCTCCACCGGGCTGCTCAGGGGGGCGCGCAAGCTGGAGCGCTTCCGCCCTTTCACGGTGAAGGTGGACCTGCAGCGCGAGGAGCTGGACGTGCTGGAGGCCAACGCCATGGACCTGCCCGGCGTGGACGTCCAGGCCGTGCCACACCGCAGCTACCGCTTCGGGCCGCTGGGCGGCCACCTCATCGGCTACATGAACGAGGTGGGCCCCGAGGAGCAGAAGCGGCTCAACGAGGAGCTGCAGCGCGACGGCAGCCCGCAGGGCCCCTACCTGCTGGGCGACTACGTGGGCCGGCGCGGCCTGGAGCGGCGCTGGGAGCGGGAGCTGCGCGGCGTGGACGGCAAGCGGCGCATCGCCGTGGACGCCAAGGGGCGCGAGAAGGAGGGCGACCTCATCGCCGAGGAGAACCGGCTGGTGGCGGCGCGCACCGGCCGCAACCTGGTGCTCTCGCTCGACTGGCGGCTGCAGGAGCTGGCCGAGAAGACCTTCCCGGCCACCGCCGGCGTGGTGCTGGTCATGGACGCCAAGACCGGGTTCCTGCTCACGCTGGTGGACCGCCCGGCCCCCGACCCCAACAAGATGTCGGGGCGCATCAGCGGCGCGGAGCTGGCGCGAATTCACGACGACCCGCTGCAGCCCGAGCTCTTCCGCGCCATCCAGCAGCACTACCACCCCGGCTCCACCTTCAAGGCGGTCACCGCCATCGCGGCGCTGGAGGAGGGCGTCTACCGGCCGGAGACGGTGATCAACTGCCCCGGCCACTACCGCATGGGCTCGGCGCGCTGGCGCTGCGACAAGGACTCGGGCCACGGCGCGGTGGACTTCACCCACGCGCTGGGGGCGAGCTGCGACGTCTTCTTCTACCAGGCGGGCGCGCTCCTGGGCGCCGACCTCATCGCCAAGTGGGGGCGCCGGCTCGGCCTGGGCGCCCTCACCGGCTTCGACGTGGCCGGCGAGGGGGCGGGCGTCATCCCCGACGTGGCCTGGCACGACGCCCGCGTCCCGGGCGGATACCAGCGGGGCATGGCGGTCAACCTCGCCATCGGGCAGGGCGACGTCAACGTCACGCCCATGCAGCAGCTGGTCTTCTACGGGGCGCTGGCCACCGGGCTCATCTGGAAGCCGCAGGTGGTGTTGCGGGTGGAGGACGTGGACGGCAACGTGCTGAAGGAGTTCGCGCCGGCGACGCGCGGGCGGCTGGAGCTCAAGCCCTCGACCCGCCAGACGGTGCTGAAGGGGCTGATGGCCGCGGTCAACGAGCCGTACGGCACCGGCTACCTGACCCGGAACCCGGACGTCCTGGTGGCGGGGAAGACCGGCACGGCCCAGGTGGTGAAGCTCGGCGCGACGCGGCTCCGGGCCGAGCAGGTCGGCTACTTCCAGCGCGACCACGCCTGGTTCGCCGCCTTCGCGCCGGCCGACGACCCGCAGGTCGTGGTGGTGGTGCTCAACGAGCACTCCGGCTTCGGCGGCGTGAAGGCGGCCCCCACCGCGGCCGCGCTCATCAAGGCCTACTTCGAGCTCAAGTCGCAGGACGAGGCGGAGCGGGCCGGCCGCACGGGCGCCCCGGCGCCGCCGCCCGAGAGGGCCCCACCGCCGGCCAGGGCCCCGGGCCGTCCGGACCGCCCCGCGCTGGGCGCCCGGCCCGCCCCGGCGGGAGGAGGGGCCAGCCATGGCTGAGGTCTCGCTCGCCACCAGCGCGCCGCGGCGCACCTTCGTCCACTTCCCCTGGCCGCTCGCCGCGGTGGTGCTCGCCATCGGAGCGCTCGGCATCTGGAACCTGGCCTCGGCCTCGCGCAGCGCCCACGCGCCGGTCTGGATCGCCCAGGCCGGCTGGATGGGCGTGGGCACGCTGGTGGCGGTGGCCGTCACGGTCATCGACTACCGCTCCTACCGGCGGCTCGCCTGGGTGGTCTACGGGCTGGTGCTCGGGCTGCTGGGCGCGGTCTTCCTGGTGGGTCGCACCGTCATGGGGGCGCGCCGCTGGATCGGCGTGGGCGGCATCAACCTGCAGCCCTCCGAGCTGGCCAAGATCGCGGTCATCATGGCGCTGGCCAGCTGGTTCGAGTGGGACGCGGAGCAGCGCAAGGAGCCGCTCGGCCTGCGCGGCATCGCCGTCCCGCTCGGCCTCACCTTCCTGCCGGCGGCGCTCATCCTGAAGCAGCCGGACCTGGGGACCGCGCTGGTGGTGGTGGCCATCGGCTGCACCATGCTGCTCTTCGCCCGGGTGCGCTGGCGGACCGTGGCCGTGCTGGTTGGCGTGGCGGCGCTGGGGGCGACCCTGGCCTACCCGCACCTCAAGCCGTACCAGAAGAGGCGCGTCGAGACCTTCCTCAACCCGGAGGGCGACGCGCTGGGCGCCGGCTATCACGCCATGCAGTCCAAGATCGCGGTGGGCTCGGGCCAGGCCCTCGGCAAGGGCTGGGGGCAGGGGACGCAGAGCTACCTGTCGTTCCTGCCCGAGCAGCACACCGACTTCATCTTCTCGGTCTGGGCGGAGGAGCACGGCTTCGTCGGCTGCCTGCTCCTGCTGCTGCTCTACTTCGCCCTGGTGGCCATCTCGGTGGACATCGCCGGCAACGCGCGCGACCGCTTCGGCCACTTCCTGGCCGTCGGCGTGAGCGCCATGCTCTTCTGGCAGACGGCGGTCAACATCGGCATGGTGACCGGCATCCTGCCGGTGGTGGGCGTGACGCTGCCGCTCTTCAGCTACGGCGGCTCCTCGGTCCTGGCCATCTTCTGCGGCGTGGGACTGCTGGCCAACGTGGGGATGCGCCGGTTCTTCAACTGACCCGGGGCCAGCGGGGAGGCATCAGGCGGTGACGCGCTTCACCGCCTCCTCGATCTTGCCCTTGTCGGCGCCGACCACCGTGCCCACCACCTGGCCGCCCTTGAAGATGAGCAGGGTGGGGATGGAGCGGATGCCGTAGGCCTGGGGCACCTGCTGGTGCTCGTCGACGTCCATCTTGCAGACCTTGAGCTTGCCCTTGTAGCGGCGCGCGATCTCCTCGACGGCGGGCGCGATGGCCTTGCAGGGCCCGCACCAGACCGCCCAGAAGTCCACCAGGACCGGGATGTCGCTCTGCTTGACCTCGGCGTCGAAGGTCGAGTCCTGGAGGGTGATGACATCGCTGGAGGCCATGGGTTCTCCGTGTCGAACGGCGGCAGGGGGCTACTCTTAGACGCCCCCGACCCCGCTGGCAAGCGACGGCGGCGGCGTGGTATTTTCCCTCACCTCTCGCGGGTTTGCAGGCGAGGGAAAGGACTCGAGGGACCGAATGGCCGGCCTGCTCTTCGTGGCCCAGGCGATGCTCGACTCCTGGGCCGGGCAAGGAAAGATCGACTTCGTCGGGAACGTCATGACCCTGCTGGCGGGTGACGGGAAGGGGCGCAGCTACGCCCTCGATCCGGCCGTCCGCTTCCTCTCGGTCCTGGGCGCCGACGCCGATCCCAACCAGCTCCTGCGCAAGGTGAAGTCGCTGGCCCACCTGAAGGAGATCGGGGCCGAGGCGGTCGACACCTCGGTGATCATGGGCGACGTGGGCTATGAGGTGGAGCCGGGCTTCCTGGCCGAGATGAGCGCCCTGCAGGCCGCCGCCACCGCCCGGGTGGAGCCGGTCCAGGCCGCCGCGCCGCCGCCAGCCGCCGAGCCGCCGCCGCCGCCCGCGCCGCCGCCGTCCGGGCCGGCACGCCACTATGCCTCGGCGCCGCTGCCCCGGGAGCTGGAGGAGCGGCGCAAGGAGGCCGAGGCGCTGGCCCGCTTCCTCCTCGACAACCTCGCCTGACACCTGTGGTAGGAAGCGGCTCCCGCGCCCTCCGACGGCGTGGGACCCGCTCCACGGAGCCCCATGAGCCTCGAACTCCTCCGCATCGCCGCCGCGCTCTACCTGGTCGCCGCCGCCGGCTACATCCTCTACTTCGCGCGCCCGCGCCACGCCGTGGCCGCCCGCTTCGGCGCCTGGGTGCTCGCCTTCGCCTTCGTGGTCCACATGGTGGCCATCGGCCTGGCCTGCAAGGAGTTCGGCGGGCTGGAGTGGTTCACCCTGCGCGGCGGCTTCGTGCTGATGGCCTGGCTCATCGCCGGCGCCTACCTGCTGGTGCAGCGCTTCCACCACCTGCCCTCGGTGGGCGCCTTCGTCACGCCCATGGTCCTGCTGGTGCTGGTCCCCACGCTCTTCGGAGAGGGCGGCTCGCCGGGCGTGGCGCCGGAGACGCTGCGCCACCCCGCGCTCACCTTCCACGTGATCAGCGCCTCGCTCGGCGTGGCCCTCTTCGGCATCGCCTTCGGCGTGGCGCTCATGTACCTCTTGCAGGAGCGCGAGGTGAAGGGGAAGAAGTTCGGCGTCCTCTTCTCGCGGCTTCCGCCGCTGCAGTCGCTCGACACGCTGACGCAGCGGCTGGTGCGGCTCGGCTTCGTGGTCTTCACGGTGGCGCTGCTGGCCGGCCAGGTCATGGCCCACAAGGTCTGGAAGAGCTGGGACCCGCAGCAGGTCTCCAGCGTGGTGGTCTGGCTGCTGTACGGCGGCATGGTGCAGCTGCGCCACGCCGGCTGGCACGGCCGCCGCTATGCCAAGCTCACCATGGTCGGTTTCGCGCTGGTGATGGGCTCCATGTTCGCGCTGCGCGCCGTGCCGGGCTTCACCCTGCACACCGGCACCTACGCGCCGGCGGTGCCGGGGGTGCCGCCCCCGCGGCCTGGAGGCGCGCCGTGAGCCAGCCGCTCGACCTCTTCCTGGTGGGGCTCTCCCACAAGAGCGCCCCCATCGACGTGCGGGAGCGGGTGGCCCTCTCCGGCGAGGCCCTCAAGGCGGCGCTCACCGAGCTGAAGGGGATGGAGGGTGTGGGCGAGGCCTTCGTGGTCTCGACCTGCAACCGGGTGGAGGTCTTCGTGCAGGCCTCCGGCGAGGGGCCGGCCCGCCACTTCTTCACCAGCCGCGCCGAGCAGGCCACCGAGCACCTCTACGTGAAGCAGGGCTCCGAGGCGGTGCGCCACCTCTTCCGCGTGGCCGCCTCGCTCGACTCCATGGTGGTGGGCGAGCAGCAGATCCTGGGGCAGGTCAAGGAGGCCTACGGCCTGGCCAGCGCCGCCAGCGCGGCCGGCAGCTTCATGTCGCGCCTCTGCAACCGCGCCTTCGTCACCGCCAAGAGGGTCCGCACCGAGACCGACATCGGCAAGGGCGCCACCTCCATGTCGCAGGTGGCGGTGGACCTGGTGGAGAAGATCTTCGGCGACCTGGAGAAGCGCGCCATCCTGCTGGTGGGGGCCGGCAAGATGGGGGCGCTCTCCGCCAAGGCGCTGCGGGTGCTGGGGGCCGAGGCGGTGCTGGTGACCAACCGCTCGCCGGAGCGCGGCCAGGCCCTGGCCGACCAGGTGGGCGGCACCTTCCGCCCCTGGGAGCAGCTGGAGGACCTGCTGGTGGAGGCCGACGTGGTCATCGTCTCCACCGGCGCGCCCACCTTCGTGCTCACCGAGGCGCTGATCCGGCGGGCCATGAAGCGCCGGCGCCACCGCAACCTCTGCCTCATCGACCTGGCCGTGCCGCGCAACGTGGACCCGGCCTGCGCCGACCTGGACGAGGTCTTCGCCTACGACGTCGACGACATGGAGAAGGCCGTCAGCGCCAACCACGAAGCGCGCCGCGGCGAGGCGGTGCGGGCCGAGGCCATCGTGGAGGCCGAGGTGATGGCCTTCGCCCAGGAGCGTGAGGTCCGCGCCGCCCTGCCGGTGCTGGTGGAGCTGCGCAAGCGCGCCGAGCGCATCGCCCGCGCCGAGGCGGAGCGCACCCTCTCCAGCGTGGGCGCCCGGCTGGACGAGAAGGGACGCAAGAGCGTCGAGGCCATGGCCCAGGCCATCGTGAAGAAGCTCCTCCACCAGCCGACCTACCGGCTCAAGGACGCGGCCGCCCACGGCGACAGCGACCTGCCCGGCGCCGCCGCCGCGCTGTTCGGCCTGGAGGAGCAGGAGCAGCCCCCGCGCACCCGCCGCGCCGGGGGGCACGCCGCGGCCCGCCCGGCCGCCTCACCGGAGAAGACCAAGTGACCGTCCGCATCGCCACCCGTCGCAGCCCGCTCGCCAAGTGGCAGGCCAACCACGTCGCCGACCTCCTGCGGCAGCGGGAGCCGGGCCTGGAGGTGCGCCTCCACGAGCTCATGACCCGCGGCGACCGGATCCTGGAGGTCCCGCTGGCCCAGGTGGGCGGCAAGGGGCTCTTCGTCAAGGAGATCGAGGACGCGCTCCTGGCCGGCGACGCCGAGATCGCGGTCCACTCCATGAAGGACCTGCCGGCCCTGCTGGCCCAGGGGCTGGCCATCGGCGCGGTGCCGGTGCGCGAGGACCCGCGCGACGCGCTCTGCTCGCCGAGGTGGAAGACGCTCGACCAGCTGCCCAAGGGGGCCCGCGTCGGCACCTCCTCGCTGCGCCGCTCGGCCCAGCTGAAGGCGCTGCGCCCCGACCTGCGGACCGAGGTGGTGCGCGGCAACGTGCAGACCCGCCTCGACAAGGCCTCGCAGGGGCTCGACGCGGTGGTGCTGGCCTACGCCGGCCTGCGCCGCCTCGGCCTGGACGGCCACGCCACCCAGGTGTTCTCGCCGGAGGAGATGCTCCCGGCGGTGGCCCAGGGGGCGCTGGCGCTGGAGGCCCGCGCCGCCGACGCCGTCAGCATGAAGCGGTTGGCCGCGCTCGACGACGCCGACACCCGCTTCCGGGTCGAGGCGGAGCGCGGCTTCCTGGCCCGCATCGAGGGCGGCTGCCAGGTGCCCATCGCCGGCCACGCCACCGTGGCGGGCGGGCAGGTGCACCTGCGCGCCCTGGTGGCCTCGCTGGACGGCGCGCGCATCATCCGCGGCGAGCGGCGCGGGCCGGTGGCCGAGGCGCGGGCGCTGGGCGTGGCCCTGGCCGAGGAGCTGCTCGGCCGGGGCGCCGACGGCATCCTCAAGGAGGCCGAGGGGCACACGGTCGGCCTCGGCGCGCCGAGGACGTAGCGCGCCATGGCGCCTGGGCTCGAGGGTCGGACCGTGGTCGTCACCCGCGGCGCGGGCGGCGAGGACTCGCTGGCCCCGCGGCTGCGCGACCTCGGCGCCACGGTGCTCGAGTTCCCGGCCATCGCGCTGGCGCCGCCGGAGGACGCCGCGCCGCTGGACGCCGCGCTCCGCGACCTGGGCCGCTTCGCCTGGGTCGCCTTCGCCTCCGGCAACGCGGTGGAGCGGACGGTGGCGCGGCTCGACGCGCTCGGGATCCCGCGCGGCCTGCTCTCGGACCTCAGGCTCGCCTGCGTGGGGAGCGCCACGGCGGCGCGGCTGGAGGCGCTGGTGCGTGCCCCGGATCTCGTGCCGTCCGAGCACACCGGCGCGGCGCTGGCGGCCTCGCTCTCGCGCCACGTGGCCGGGCGGTCCGTGCTGGTGCCTCGCGCCGCCGACGGGCGGCCGGAGCTGGTGGGTGGCCTGCGCGCCGCCGGGGCCGAGGTGGTGGCGCCGGTGGCGTACCGGACGGTGCCCACCCCGCCCGGCTCGCTGGCGCCGCTGGGAGACCTCCTGGCGGCGGGCTCGGTGGACGCGGTGACCTTCGCCTCGCCGTCGGCGGTGAGGAGCGTGGTGGCCGCGCTGGGCAGCCGCGCCCCGCTGCTCGGGAAGGTGCTGCTCGGGGCCATCGGCCCGACCACCGCGGCGGCGCTGCGCCAGGCCGGGTTCACGCCCGGCGTCGAGCCGGGGGAGCAGACCGCGGGGGCGCTGGCGGAGGCGCTGGCGGCGCGGCTGGCACGCTGAGCGACCGGTGGTGCCCGGGGAAGGCCGGTCGTGCCGGGCGTGCAGGCTGCGTAGCCCAGCCAGCGCTGGGCGGAGCCGAAGGGCTCGGGACGTCCGGGGCGATCGCGATTCGTGCTCGGTCCTTCAGCGCTTCCTGGCCTTGGCCCTGGCCCTGGCCTTCGGCGCCGGCATCGGCGTCGGCGTCGCGTCGCGCGCCGCCTGCTTCCGCTCCTTCATGGCGCGCTTGACGGCCAGGAAGCCGGTCTCCTTGCGCTGCTGGTGCATCTCCTTCTGCGTCGGGCGCGGCTTCGGCGCGGCGCGGGCCGCCGCGGCCTTCTTGGCGGCCCCCGGCTCCAGCGTCCACCAGAAGAGCCGCTTCACCACCAGCGTGGCGTAGGCGCCGGGCGGCAGCGTGAAGGCCACGTTGAGCTTCAGGCGCCCGCGGTTCAGGTCGTCGGGGCGCGCCTCGCCCAGGGTGAGCCGGCCCGGGTAGGAGAAGAGCGGCCGCTCCTCGTGGTCGAAGTGGATCTCCGGCGTGCCCGGGATGGCCAGCGAGGCCAGCGTCATGTCCTCCCGCTTCAGCACCGCCATGGCCGCCTTCTGGATCTGCGGGTCGGCGAAGGTGGAGCCGGGCGCCAGGAGCGGGAAGGTGAGCCCCTTGAGGCGCCGCGCCTGGTCGCCGTCCAGCTCGCGCGGGAAGAGCAGCGAGCCGGCCTGGTAGCGGATGGAGACCAGGTGCTGGATGCCCACCACGTCGCGCAGGTACTGGCGCACGCCCTCGTTCCAGAGCCAGCTCTGGTAGGTGAAGACCTGCAGCGCCCGCCAGCGCGGCTCGGTGCGCAGGAGCGCGCCCCGGTAGTCCTGCGGGTGGGCCTTGAGCCACTTCAGGACCGCCTCGTACTTCTCGGCGCCCGGGACCGGGTTGCGGGCCGTCCAGTCGCCCCAGTGGTCCTTCCAGAACTGCTTCACCTTGGCGTCGTTGCTGACGTCGAGCTCGCTGGGGTGGGCGATGACGTTCTTGAGCGCGGTCTCGAAGTCGCCGCGCATCAGCTCCTTCACGATGAAGCCCTGGCCGTGCTTGAGCGGCCCGAAGCGCTGCGAGTCGAAGTAGTTGACCACCCCGAGCCGCTGCACCTCGGCCACCGCCGAGGGCAGGCGCGCCACGTCCTCCTCGGAGAGGTCGCGCACCGTCACGGCGAAGCGGTTGGAGGTGGTGTTCCTGGCGGAGAGCGGCGTGCGCGAGCGCCCCATGAGCTTGAGGCGCAGGTCCTCGTCCTGCAGGTCGACCTCGCGGCCGCGCACCGCCACGAGCTGGGTGGTGCGCCCCTGCTTGTCCTTCAGGCCGCAGTAGGTGACGTCGGCGCGCGGCACCTTGAAGCGCGAGCAGATGCGCTCCACCGCCTCGAAGGTGGTGAGCTTCTGCTTGTCCATCAGGTAGACGCGCCACGGCCCGGCGTGGTCGTCGTCGAACCGCCAGGACTCGGTGACCGAGAAGTCTTCGGGCCGCTGCTTGAGCCGCATGTGTCACTCCGGGCGGCGGCCCGGGCGCGCCGCGCTCAGGCCTTCTGCCGGTAGAAGAAGACGATGGAGAAGCAGTGGAACTCGTCGTCCGAGGACTGTGACACCACCCGGTCCACGATCTCCAGGTCGGGGTTGGCGCGGACCCAGCGGGTGACCGTCTCACCCAGCTCCTCGCGCTCCTTGGCCTTGGTGGCGGAGAAGACCTTGACCCCGGTGAACGTCACGGAGCGAGTATCGGTGCGGTCCCGGGGTGTGTCAAACTCGTGTCCGCATGCTCATCGACCTCCACGTCCACAGCCACCACACCCGCGGCTGCGCTCTCCAGCCCGGCGCGGTGCTCTCCGCCGCCCGGGCCGCCGGCCTCGACGGCGTCCTCTTCACCGACCTCGACACCCTGGACGGCCTCGCCGAGATCCGGGCCGCCGGCCGCGAGGCGGGGCTGCTGGCGCTGGTGGGGCTGGAGGTGGCCACCGACAAGGGCCACTACCTGTGCGTCTTCCCGGACCCGGCCAGGGTGCCGGCGCCGGCGCAGCTCTTCGGCAGCGCCACGCCCTGGCCGGTGCGCGAGGTGCTGGCCAGGGTGCACGCCCTGGGCGGCGTGGCGGTGGCGGCGCACCCCTACGACAAGACCATCGGCCACCCGAGCGGCGACCTCATCTTCACGCTGGACGGCCTCACCGCCATCGAGGGGCTGCACGGCCGCAGGAAGGGCTCGCACGACGATCTCGCCATCGAGGCGGCCGACCACCTCAACCTGCCCTGCGTGGGCGGGTCGGGGGCGCTCGGCGCGGCCAGCGAGGTGGGCACCGCCGCCACGCTCTTTCGGGACCCGGTGGCCAGCGAGGCCGACGTGGTGGCGCAGCTCCGCGCCGGCACCGTCTTCTGCGTGGCGCTCGGCGTGACGCCGCCGCCGCCGGAGCGCGGCGAGCGGGGCGGTCGCGAGGGGCGTGATCGGGCCGGGCGGGAGGACCGCGGCGGCGGGGGCGGGCCGGGTGGACGCCGTGGCGGCCGGGGCGGGCCGCGGCGGGACCGGTAGGCGCGGCGGACCGCGGACTACCGCTCCCACCTCACCAGCTTCTCGTCGCTGAAGGAGGCGCGCCGCTTCCCGCCAGGCCAGGCCCAGTCCTCGCTGTGCGCGGGCCGGTCGAGGCGCTTCCTCTCCGGCAGCCCCCAGGCCATCTCCACGGCGCGCGTCGACATCCCGTCCGTGAGCTCCTTGCGCAGCACCGCCTCGCGCTGCTCAGGCTGAAGCGCCGCGAAGGCGGCCGAGGGATCGTCGACGGCCAGCACGCGGTCCACCTCGGCCAGGGCGTCGACGGCGGTGGCGGTGGTCTGCGAGAGCACCAGCACATGCGGGCGCGCGTCGCCGGGCACCGAGAGCAGCACCCATGGGTGGTAGCGCGGCGACATCACCACCCGCCCGGCGATGATCAGGCCGGTGGGGAACTCCACCCGCTCGACGCGCACCGGCGTGCCGGGCGGCAGCACCTTCTCGGAGGGCGGTGGGGCGATGAGCTCGTCCTGTCCGCCGCGCAGGAGGTCGGCCTCGGCGGGTGGGCCGTCCAGGATGAGCCGCCGGCTCGTGTCGCCGAAGAGCGGGTGGACGGTGACGGCCGCGCGCAGGTAGCGCTGCTGGCCGTCGAGCGCGGCGCGGGTCCGCGCCCGCTCGGCGTCGGGGACCACGACGAGCGGGGTGCAGGCGGAGGCGGCGAGGAGCGCGAGGAGCGAAAGGGCGGCGAGGAGGTGGCGGCGCATGGGTTCTCATTGTCACGGGCCGGCCTGGCCCGCAAGGCGGCGGCCCCGGCGGGTCGGCTCGGCGGCGCCCCCGCCAGGGACGGCCCGGCGTCCCGCGGTCCGGTAGGATCACCGGCGAGATGGCCACGCTCTCCGAGAACGCCCTCCAGGTGCTGGCCCGCCGCTACCTGCTCCGCGACGAGGCGGGGCAGCCGGTGGAGACGCCGCAGGAGCTCTTCCGGCGCGTGGCCGAGGCGGTGGCCCAGGCCGAGCCGCCGCCGCTGCGACGCCGCATCGCCGAGGCCTTCCTGGCGCGGCTGGCCGCGCTGGAGTTCCTTCCCAACTCGCCCACGCTCATGAACGCCGGGCGTCCGCACGGGCAGCTGGCCGCCTGCTTCGTGCTGCCGGTGGCCGACGATCTGGGCGGCATCTTCGACGCGCTCAAGTGGGCGGCGCTCATCCACCAGTCCGGCGGCGGCACCGGCTTCTCCTTCTCCCGGCTGCGCCCGCGCGGCGATCTCGTCAAGACCACCCACGGCGTGGCCAGCGGCCCCGTCTCCTTCATCCGCGTCTACGACGCCGCCACCGAGATCATCAAGCAGGGGGGCGTGCGGCGCGGCGCCAACATGGCGGTGCTCCACGCGGCCCACCCGGACATCCTGGACTTCGTGGACGCCAAGCGCGGCGCGGGCCTCGGCAACTTCAACGTGTCGGTGGCGGCGCCCGACGCGCTCTTCGAGGCGGCGGCGCGGGGTGGCGCCTGGGCGCTCACCCACCCGCGCGGCGGCGCGGTGGTGGGCACGCTCCAGGCGCGCGACCTGCTGGAGCGGATCGCCACCGCCGCCTGGGAAGGGGGCGAACCGGGGCTGGTCTTCCTGGACCGGGTGGAGGCGGGCAACCCCACGCCGGACCTGGGGCGCTTCGAGGCGGTCAACCCGTGCGGCGAGCAGCCGCTCCTGCCCTTCGAGGCCTGCACGCTCGGCTCGGTGAACCTGGCCCGCTTCGCGGCCGGCGGCCGGGTGGACTGGGAGCGGCTCGGCGGCTGCGTGCGCGACGGCGTGCGCTTCCTCGACGACGTGATCGACGTGAACCACTGGCCGTTGCCGCAGATCGCCGCGGTGTCGGAGCGGAACCGGAAGATCGGCCTGGGCGTCATGGGGTGGGCCGACCTGCTGGTGGCGCTCGACCTGCCGTACGACGGCCCCGGGGCGCTGGCGCTGGCGGAGGAGGTCATGGGGTTCGTGCGGCGCGAGGCTCACGAGGAGAGCCAGCGGCTGGCCGCCGAGCGGGGTCCGTTCCCCGGCTGGCCCACCAGCGCGCTGGCGGCCCACGGCGGGCGGCCACGCCGCAACGCCACCGTGACCACCATCGCCCCCACCGGCACGCTGGCCCTCATCGCCGGGTGCTCCTCGGGCATCGAGCCGCTCTTCGCGCTGGCCTACGTGCGCCACGCCCTCGACGGCGTGGAGCTGCCGGAGGAGCACCCGGCGCTCGCGGCCGCGCTCGCCGCGGCCGGGGCCCTGGCGGCGCTGCCGGCGGTGCGGGCGTGCGGACGGGCCCGCGGCGTGGCCGGCGTGCCACCCGAGGTGGCGCGCCGCTTCGCCACCGCCCACGACGTCTCGCCGGAGGCGCACGTGCGGATGCAGGCCGCCTTCCAGCGCTTCGTGGACAACGGGGTCTCGAAGACCATCAACCTGCCGGCCCAGGCGACGGTGGCCGACGTGTCGCGGGCCTACCGGCTCGCCTTCGAGCTCGGCTGCAAGGGGCTCACCGTCTACCGGGACGGCTCGCGCCAGGGGCAGGTGCTGGTGAGCGGCGCGGGCGCGGAGCGCTGCCCGGCGTGCGACGGCCCGCTGTGGCGCAGCGGCGGCTGCACCACCTGCGGGCGGTGCGGGTGGGCGAGCTGCGAGACGACGGAGTAGCCGCGCCGGCGCCGGCCCCGCGGCGTGGCCCGGTCCCCGCTACTCCTCGTCCGGCTTGAGGAACTTCTTCCCCAGCTCGCGCGAGCGGTTGGTGGCCGACTCGACCGCGTTCATGAGCGTGGTGCGCAGCCCGCCCGCCTCCAGCGTGTGCAGGCCGGCGATGGCGGTGCCGCCCGGGCTGGTCACCTGGTCCTTCAGCCGCCCCGGGTGCTCGCCGGTCTCGATGAGCAGCTTGGCGGAGCCGTACACGGTCTGCGCCGCCAGGTCCTGCGCCTGGGCGCGGGCCAGGCCGGCCTTGACGCCGCCGTCCGCCAGCGCCTCGATGATGAGGAAGACGTAGGCCGGGCCGCTGCCGGAGAGGCCGGTCACGGCGTCGAGGAGCGCCTCCTCCACCACCACGGTCATGCCGATGGCGTCGAAGAGCGCCCTGGCCTGCGCCAGGTCGGCCTCGGTGGCGTGCTCGCCCGGCGACAGGGCGGTGGCGCCGGCGCCGACCAGCGCCGGCGTGTTGGGCATGGTGCGGACGACCCGCACGCCGTGGCCCACCTTGCGCTCGATGGCCAGGATGGGGATGCCGGCGGCGATGGAGATGACCAGCTTGGAGGCGTCGAGCGCCGGGCCGATCTCGTCGAGCACCTTGTCCATCACCTGCGGCTTCACCGAGAGGACGACGATGCCGGCCTCCTTCACCGCCGCCAGGTTGGCCTGGCTGAAGCGGACACCGTACTTCTGCGTCAGCTCCGGGCCGCGCTCGACGCGCCGGTCGGTGCAGATGATCTCCTGCGGGGTGGCCACGCCCGCGCGCAGCAGCCCCTTCACCAGGGCCTCCGCCATGTTGCCGGCGCCGATGAACGCGATGGTCTGTCCGAGTGCCATAGGGGCGGCAGTCTACCCGATGATGAAGTCCTCGCGCACGGCGCCGCCCCGCTCGAAGCGCGAGAGCGGGAACCTGTCGAAGAGCTGGTCCCGGCCGCGGCCGGTCAGGAGGTCGGCGTAGAGCTCCGCCAGGGCGGGCGCCATCATGAAGCCGTGCCCCACCAGGCCGTGGAGCTGGAAGAAGTTGGCGAAGCCGGCCGGTCCGAGGATGGGGTTGTTGTCAGGGGTCACGTCGTAGCAGCCGGCCCACTGGCGGAGGACCTTGACGCCGGCCAGGCGCGGCACCAGCCGGGTGGAGGCGCGGGCGAAGCGGGCCAGGAAGCGCAAGGTGGAGCCCTGCACCACCCCCTCCGGCTCGGCCGGATCGCCCATGCCGCCCACCAGCTCGCCGCGCTGCGACTGCGAGAAGTAGAGGCCGCTGCCGAGCAGCGAGACCAGCGGGTCGAGCCAGGGCTCGAGCGGCTCGGAGACCAGGATCTCGTGGCGGGTGGGGCGGTTCGGGGTGGCCACGCCGCAGAGCGCCGCCACGCCCTTCGACCAGGCGCCGGCGGCGTTCACCACCGCCCCGCAGGCCACCGTGCCGCGGTCGGTCTCCACGTGGGTGAGCCCTCCCCCCGCGTGCCGGAAGCCGGTGACCCTGGTGAAGGTCCGCACCTTCACGCCGAGCGCCTCGGCGCGGCTCGCGTAGCCCCACAGGAAGGGCCAGGGGAAGACCACCCCGTCGTCCGGGTTGTGGGAGGCGGCCAGGAAGCAGGCGGGGTCGAGGTGGGGCACCACGCCGAGCGCCTCGGCGGGCGTGAGGATGCGCGTGCGCAGGCCGTGCTCGGCGTGCAGCCGGGCGTTCCGCTCGAGCCGCGCCACGTGCTCGGCCGTGGGCGCCAGGAAGAGGTAGCCGCCCGGCCGGAACCAGACGTTGATCCCCATGTCCACCGCGAAGGTGGCGCACAGCTGGAGCGAGCGGCGCGCCAGCCGGATCATGGTGGGGGTGGTCCACTGGGCTCGCACGCCGCCGCCGTTGCGCCCCGAGGCGCCGGCGTTCAGGTAGGCCTGCTCCAGCACCAGCACGTCGGTGGTTCCGCGCCGCGCCAGCTCGTAGGCCAGCGAGAGGCCGAGGATGCCGCCCCCCACGATGACCACGTCGGCGCGGGCGGGCAGGGGGTGGAGCGCCGCCTCGCCGGGCGGCGGCGGCGGGACCTCCGGCGGGATCCCCTCGTGGCCGATGGGCAGCGCCTCCGGATCGAGCGCGGCCAGCGTGCCGAGCGCGGTGGGCTCGCGCGGTGGGCGCGCCGTGAAGGGGACCACCTCGCCGGGCGTGGCCCCCAGCCGCAGGAGCTCGCGCGCCACCAGCGCCAGGCAGCTCTTGCCCTGGCAGGGGCCGGTGCCGAAGCCGGTGTAACGCTTGACCGACTCGAGGTCGCGGTGCCCGGCCGCGAAGGCCCGGCGCACCTCCTCGAGGCTCACGTCCTCGCAGCCGCACAGGAGCCGCTTACCCACGGGCCGCCTCCCCGGCGCGCCGGCCCGCCTCGGCGGCGCGCCCCGCGTCCATGGCGCCGGTCACCTCGCCGGCTGCGAAGAGGCCCGGCACGCCGGTGCGCCCGGCGGCGTCCACCGCCAGCGCGAAGGCGCCGCAGCCGGGATCGAAGGGGGCGGCGGCGCCGAGGTGGCGGGCCAGCTCCGTGGCCGGCGCCGGCGGGGCCACCACCGCCACCAGATCGCAGCGGTGGCGCGCGCCGTCCCCGGCGACCAGGGCGCGCACCCTGGCGCGACCGAGCGCCCGCGCCGCCGCCGGGAGGAGCTCGGCCGGCAGGCCCACCGCGGCGAAGCGGGAGGCCAGCGCCTCGGCCTCGGCGCCGGCGCCCAGGACCACCGCCCGCGTCCCCGCCAGCGTGCCGTGCTCGGCCAGCGCCACCGCCAGGCCGCGCCCCCACAGGATGCCCGGGCGGTCGCCGTCCTCCAGCGCGGGCGGAACCGCGGTGCCGCCGGCGCAATGGACCACGGTGGCTGGCCGCACCAGGCGCAGGCGCGGCGTGGCGCCGGACTGGGAGAGGAGCGCGATCGGGCTCCCGCCGTCGCGCCACAGGCCCAGGACCGGCGCGCCGAGCACCAGCTCGCCCCCGGCCGCCGCGACCGCCGCCGCCACCCGCGCCGGCCAGGCGAGATCGAGCCCGCCAGCGCCGTCCAGGCGGCAGCGGAGCCGCCCGCCCGGGCGCGATTCGGCGTCGGCGAGGAGCACACGCCGGCCCGCCGCCGCGAGCGCCTCGGCGGCCGCCAGGCCCGCGGGGCCGGCGCCGATGACCAGCGCGTCCCAGCGCTCCTCCATGGGCGTGGCCGGTGAGGGCGGCACCTCGGTGGGCAGCTTCCCCAGGCCGGCCAGCCGGCGCGACAGCGCCACCACCGCCCGGTTGAGGAGCAGGCTCCCGGTGGCCAGGTGGTGGTGATCCAGGCCGCGCGGGGTGGCGAGATCGATGACGCCGAGCAGGTCGTGGGCCGCGCTCGGCAGCGCGTGCTGCGTCTCGACCACCAGGCCGTCGCGGCAGGGCGTGCGGCAGGCGCGCACGCTGGGCTGGCCGTCCACCCGCACCAGGCAGGACTGGCAGGAGCCGGCCAGGCAGAAGGGGCCGCGCGGCCGGTGGTACTTGTGGCTGCGCGCCAGGAGGGGCCGGCCCGCCGCCAGCATCGCCACCGCGATGGGCTCGCCGGCGCGCGCCGGAAGCGCCGCGCCGTCCACTCGGATGGTGACGTCGGGAGCGAAGGCGGGGTCGGGGAGGCGGGGCATCTGCGAGGGCTCGCTGGGGCGAGTGTACCTCCGGGCCGGGCGGGAGTCTCGAAGGTTCATGGTCCGGCCCCGCCGGCGCCCGTCCGCTATCATCCCCCGGTGCCAGTCCTCTTCGTCTTCGTCGACGGCGTCGGCGCCGGCGCGCCCGACCCTGACCGGAACCCGCTGGCGCGCGGCGAGTTCCTGCTCTCCCGCTTCGCCGACGGCGGCGGCACGCCGCTGCCCGCGGGCGGCCGGGCGGTGCTGGCCGACGCCCGGCTCGGCGTGGCCGGGCGGCCGCAGTCGGCCACCGGCCAGACCACCATCCTGACCGGCGAGAACGCCCCGGCCCTCCTCGGCAAGCACCTGCTCGGCTTCCCGAACCCGGCGCTGCGGGCGCTCCTCGAGCGCCGCTCCATCTACCGGCGCCTGGCCGAGGCCGGACGGCGCGCCGTCTTCGCCAACGCCTACCCGGTGGCCTATCTCCGCGCGCTCGGCTTCGACGTCCCCGGCGAGCCGGAGTTCGCGCTGCGCCGCCGCGCCCGCGCCTCGGCCACCACGGTGGCCTACGCCGCCGGCGGGGGCACCTTCCGCACCTTCGCGGACGCGCGGGCGGGCCAGGGCCTGACCCACGACCTCACGGCGCGCCGCGCCGAGGAGCTCGGGCTCCTGCTCCCCCGCCGCACGCCGGAGGAGGCGGCCGCCGTGTTCTGGGCGCTGGCCCAGGGGCACGACCTGGCCGCCTTCGAGTTCTTCGAGACCGACGAGGCGGGCCACGCCCGCTCCATGGAACGGGCGCTCGATGCGCTCACCCGGCTCGACACCTTCCTGAGGGCCCTGGTGGCGCGCCTCGGCCCGGACGACGCGCTGGTGGTGACGAGCGACCACGGCAACCTGGAGGATCTCTCCACCCGCAACCACACGCTGGCGCCGGTGCCGGTGCTCGGCTTCGGGTGGGCCGCGGCGCGGCTCGACGCGGTGCGCGACCTCACCGGGATCGCCCCCCTGCTGCTCTCGCTCGCCGGGGTCGGTCCGGACCTTGCTTCCTCCAACCCGGAAGGGTAGGACACCGGCGTGCCTCTCCGCTCCCTGTTCCTCGCCCTGGCGCTCGCCGCCGGGTGTGCGCCTCGCGCATCCGGACCAGGCAGCCCGCTCACCTCCTCGGTGACCATCGGCGAGGCCCGGGTCCGCGTCCTCTACTGGCCCGAGGACGCTCGCGCGGCGCGCCAGGTGACCGCCGCCTTGCACGTGGCCCTGCCGCGGACCGCCCGCTGGGGCGGTCTCGAGGAGCCGGTCACCATCACCATCCACCCCACCCACGCGGCGCTCGAGGAGGCGGTGCGCCGCCCCGGCTACGCCTGGCTGCGCGCCTGGGCCCGCTACGCCACCATCGACCTCCAGTCGCCCTCCACCTGGTCGCTGCGGGGCGCCTCGGACGCCAGGCTGGTGGAGCTCCTGACGCACGAGCTGACCCACTGCGTGATGTACCAGCGGTCCGCCAGCGACGTGACCTGGTCGCTCAAGGGGATCCCGCTCTGGTTCCGCGAGGGCCTGGCCAGCCACACGGCCGCCCAGGGCTACCGGCGCGGAACCCTCGAGGACCTGTGGCGCTTCTACCAGCTGGGGATTCCCGGCGCCGGCGCCGGCGACGGCGAGCGCCACCCCGGCGCGGTGGACCGAGCGGCGCGCGGCCGGTCGCCCGAGGGCGACCCGCTGGGCGATCCAGAGCTGCTCTACCAGGACCGCTCCGAGGTGGTGTACGGCGCGGCGCATCACGCCTTCGGCTTCCTGCTGGAGCGCTACGGAGAGGCGGCCGCGCACGACGTCCTGGCGCGGATGCGCGCCGGGGCGCCGTTCTCCCGGGCCTTCAAGGAGGCGTACGGCATCGAGGAGGCCGAGCTGGTCTCCGACTTCCGGCGCTACGTGGTCTGGGAGGGCTGGCGGCGCTGAGCCTCCCGCCAGGCGGCCAGCGCCCGGTCCGGACCCACGACGTGCTCCAGGAGCCAGCTGCGCAGCCGCTGCACGCCGGCCAGCGCCTCCGCGGGCGGCGCCTCCCGGGCCTCGCCCTCCAGCGCCCGCAGCTGCTCCAGCAGCACGCCGTGCGCCCCCCGGTGCAGGTCGTGCTGCGGGTAGCTCCGCGCCGCCATGAAGCGCTCCTCCTCGGCGAAGTGGACGGCCGTGAAGTCGACGAGGTGGCCCAGGGTGTCGGCGGCGAGCTGCCGCGACGCGCCGTCCAGGAGCGACGCCTCGTAGGCGTCGATCATGGCCCCCTGCAGCTGGTGATGGGCGTCGAACTCCCCATCGTCGTCGTGGCCCGGCTCGGTCATGCGTCGGCGCTCCCTCGAGCGCGCCCAGCGGGGCGCGGCGAGGTGAGTCATAGGCGGCGGGGGCGGCCGCGGCCAACCAACCGTGCGCGGGATCCCCGGGACCGGCCGGCCCTGGGGCCGCCCTGGCCGGGTGGTCCCGCGCGCCGGGGACGCGCCGGCTAGCTCTCGGCCGGGGCTGTCGCCAGATCGCCTGACGCCTCGGGCGCGGCGGCCGCCGGGGCGCCCTGCCGAGCGCGGCGGAAGCGCTGGTGCACCTCGAAGGCGAAGTTGTCCAGGGTCTCCGGGTCCACCGGATCGCCGTTCAGCGAGAGGGTGAGGGAGAGCAGCCCCTCCTGCTCCGCCACGTGGCAGAACTGCGCCTCGGCGATCTTGTTGGGCATGCACTCGAGCGGGCCCACGCTCACCACCGCGTCGATCTCCTTCTTGCGCCAGGCACGCACCGGCACGCCGATGGTGAGGAGCGTCTCCACCTCCACCTGGTCGCGCACGTAGGGCGAGCCGGCGTCCACCGCCTCCTGGATGGACGGGGCGTCGGGCAGGCCGAGCGGCTCGGAGACCGCGTGGTGGGTCACCGAGACGATGCGGTTGCGCACGAGCTGGTCGATGCGGTCGCCCAGCCCCTTCTTCCAGCCGCGCTTCCAGGCGATGTAGTCCGAGTACTGGATGAACTCGGAGACCGGCTCGGTGCGGGCGCGGAGGCCGCGCCGCTCCAGCTGCCGGGTGATGAAGTCGTTGGAGAAGGGGTCGCAGCGGACGTAGATCTCGCCCACCACCAGCACGTTGGGCACCTCGCGCTGCGACTTCACCGACGCCAGCTCGCGGGCCGCCTCCCTGAGCGCCGCCGGGATGCCCCAGAGGCGTCCGGTGGCGGCCTCCAGCAGCACCCGCGCGCCGGAGAGGTCGCCGGCGGTGGCCTGCTCGACGAGCTGCGAGATTCGCCGGGTGGCCCGGGCGCTGATCTCCTCGGCGGCGCCGGTGCGGGTCTCCACCGGGCGCACGTCGTGGAGCGCCTCGGAGAGGCCGCCGATGGCGCAGAAGCCGACGTAGGCGATGGCGGCGAAGCCGGGCGGCAGGCCCTGGAAGTAGTCGCCGAAGGGGGGCGACCAGATGGAGACCCGGTCACCCCACCCGAGCCGGTCCAGGATGAGCTTGTGGAGCTGCCGGTAGGCGCCGAAGCGGCAGGGGCCGTCGGAGCCGGGCATGAAGAAGACGAACTTGTCGAGCGAGTCCTTCTGCCGCTCGACGCGCTCCAGCACGCTGCCCAGCGTCACCGTGAGGGGCAGGCACTCCTTGCCGGAGGTGTGGCGGCGCCCGATGCGCAGGGTGTCGCGCGTGGGCATCGGCATCACCTCGGCCGGCACCTTCAGGCCGCGCAGCGCGGCGGCCAGCGCCTCGGCCTCCGGCCCCATGGGCGGGATGAGGACGCGGCTCCCGGCGGCCGCGATCTGGCCGATGGTCTGGGGCGTCACGTAGAGGCCGGCCGGGTCCGGCGCGTCGCCGGCGCGGGTGGCGCGCTGGTCCTCCCGCACGCAGTGCAGGAAGGCCTCGACGCGGGTCTTGGTGCCGGCGTCGCCGGAGTGGCCGTCGGTCTCGATGATGGCCAGCGGCCGGCCCTCCATGAGCCAGGCGAAGCTGTGGACGGTGAAGCTGTCCGGGCCGCAGGAGTAGTTGGAGCAGAAGATGCTGTAGAGCCCGGGGGTGCGCCGGATGTGCCAGGCGGCGCGCAGGATGCGCTGGCTGTAGCCCCAGAACATGTCGTCGAAGATGGGCGCGTCGTCGGGCACCGGCAGCGCGTCCACCGGGATGGCGATGGCCCCCTGCTCGCGCAGGATGGAGGGGACGTTGGAGTTGAGCACGTCGTTGTGGATGGTGTAGCTGCGCCCCAGCACCACCACCGGGGTGACGCCCTGCTCGCGGCAGAAGTCGAGCGCCCGCTGGCCCTGGGCCAGCACCGCCTCGTCGAAGCGGGCCTGGGCGCCGCGCGCCTCGGACCAGGCGGCCTTCCACTCCTGGACGCCGAGCTTCTCGGCCAGCCAGGCGCAGCCCGCCAGGAAGGCCGGCGAGTCCAGGAAGCCGGGGCCCATGTCCACCACCGGCGAGAGCACCTTGGCGCCCGACGCCTCGCCCAGGTCCCACTTCAGCATGTCCGGGGCGGCCTGCACGATGGGGCAGACCTGCGAGGTGCGCTCCTGGGCCACTCGCGGGATCTCGCGGAGCATGGGGAGGAAGAGCCAGTCGGGCTGCCGGTCGGCCATGGCGGCCACCACCCCGTGGTACTGCTGCATGGGCGCGCAGAAGGGGACGTTGCCCTCCTCGATGCCGCGCTTGAGCGCCTTGCGGTCGGCGCCGGTGGTGACCTCCAGGTCGAGCCCCATGCGGTGCAGGAAGGTGGCGTAGAAGGGGAAGAGCCCCTTGAGCTGGAACTCGTCGGTGATGGCCACCACCGGCCCCCCGCGCCGGGCGCTCACCTCGTCGATGAGCTGGTGCACCAGCGCGGCGCGCTCGCGGAACGGATCCGGCGCCAGGTCGGGCAGCTTCTTCTTGCGGGTGCCGCGGTCGTAGAGCGAGCAGTTGCCGCCCCAGGTGAAGCGCTGCTTCTCGCCCTCCACCAGGGTGGTGAGCCGGTCGATGCGGCACTTGTTGCCGGCGCCGCCGCAGCCCTGCGTCGAGGTGCAGACGAAGCTGTCCTTCCTGTCGATGCGGGCGGAGAGGAGACGCCGCCCGTCGGCGGGGGCCAGCTCGGTCACCGCCAGGTCGTCGGCCGCCAGGAGCGCGATGCCGATGGCGCCCATCAGGCCCGGCTTGGGCGGCACGATGACCTCGGCGCCGGTCTGGCGCGCCACCGCGGCGGCCAGGGCGTCGGAGGCGAAGGGCTGTCCCTGGCAGAAGATGACCTGCCCCACCGAGCGGCTGCCCTTCACCCGGTTCAGGTAGTTGGCGATGACCGAGTCGTAGATGCCCGCCACGATGCGCTCGCGCGGCACGCCGCCGGCCACCGCCTCGTCGATGATCTCGGCCATGAAGATGGAGCAGTGCTGGCCGAGCGCCACGCCCTCCGAGGCGGAGAGCGCCTCGGCGCCCAGCTGCACCACGTTCTCGATGCCGCTGAAGCGCTTGCCCTGCTCCTCGATGAAGGAGCCGGTGCCGGCCGAGCAGGCCTCGTTCATGGCGGCGTCGACGACGCGCCCCTCGGCCAGCCGGATGTACTTGGCGTCCTGCCCGCCGATCTCGAAGATGGTGTCGACGCGCGGCTCGAAGCTCAGCGCGCCGGTGGCGTGGGCGGCGATCTCGTTGAGCACGTAGACCGACTCGCAGCCGAAGCAGGTGGAGAGGAGCGAGCCCACGATCTCCCGCCCCGAGCCGGTGGCGCCGAAGCCGCGCACCCGGTGGAGGCCGGCCGGCCCGTCCAGGAACTCCTTCATGAGCGCCTGGGCGGCGCCGATGGGGTCGCCGTTGGTGCGCAGGTAGGCCTCCCAGATCGGCTCCTTCCACTCGAGGTCGAGCGCCACCGCCTTGGAGCCGGTCGAGCCGATGTCGAAGCCCAGCACCACGTCGCGCGCCCCCTCCCACTCGCGGGGCGGGGCGGCCGGCATGCGGCGCACCCGCGACAGGGCCGAGGCCAGGGAGGGGAGCCGCTCCAGCGTGGTCTCCAGCGGCGGCTCGATGAGCGCCTCCAGGTCGGGCCGGCGGAAGCCGTGCTCGGACGCCGCCACGGCGCAGCCCAGGGCGTCGAGGAAGAGGCCGTCGTCGTCCGGCAGGTCCACGAAGGTCATGCCCTGCCGCTCGGCGAAGCTGCGGAAGTGCTGGCGCACGCGGACCGAGCGGGCCACGCCGCCGGCCACCAGGAGCCGCTCCGGGCAGACGCGCGGCTTCACCAGCACCTGCACGTTCTCGGCGATGGCGTCGAGGAGCCCCGCCAGGATCCGGTCCTTGCGCTCGCCCTTGTTGGCGAGGTGGGTCATGTCGGTCTTCAGGATGACCGGGCAGCGGCCCGAGAGGGGTGCCGCCTCGGCCACGCCGGCCGCCATGGCGGCGGCGGCCTCCACGTCGAGGTCGAACCGCTCCACCAGCTGGCGCAGGAAGTTGCCGGTGCCCTGGGCACAGCGGGAGTTCTCGCGGAACACCTCGATGCCGCCGTCCCTCAGCTCGAGCACCGAGAAGCCGTGGCTGCCGATGGAGACGATGGTGGCCGGGGCGGCGCCGTGGAGGTACCGGTAGCCGGCGGCCTGGGCCTGCTTGGCGGGCACCCGCATGAGCGCCACGGAGCGGCCGAGGCGGCCGGTCACGGCGGCGCCGTCCACCTGCGCCCAGCTCCAGCCGGCCAGCATGGCCTTCAGGACCGAGCCGGGCTCCTTGTGGTGCTCCAGCACGGCGCGCCGGGTCCAGCGGAGGGAGGCGCCCTCCTTCACCAACTCCACGACCTTGATCGCCTCTGCCCCGACGTCGATGCCGATGTAGCGAGCCATGCGGCCCCCTTCCTGACCTCGTTGACTCCGATGTCAGAGAGGCCGCGGTGGGCGGCCCCTGTGACAGCGCGAAGCGCCGGAGCGCGCCCGAGCGAGAGGTCGGGCGTGATTCGACGGCTCCAGCTGCGGCGTGATGGCCGCCAAATAACCTCAAACCGGTGGCAAAAGTCCAGCGGGACGGGTGCAGCACGACCCAGGACCCCGCGTGGAGGCCTGCCGGGATGCGAGCGCCGAGGCGGCCGTCAGTCGTCGTCGCCGGCGCGGCGCACCACCGAGGCCATCAGCCAGAGCCGGTCGCCGTAGGCCTGCTCGGCGCAGATCCAGAGCCGCACCGGCTCGCCGTCCACGGCCGCGGAGGACCCGGACTCGGGCCCCCAGATCCACTCGCGCGCCGCGGCCCCGCCGCCGGTGCGCGGCTCGCCTGGAGCCCCGCCGAGCAGGCCGGCCGCCACGCGCGCCGGCGCCGCCGGATCGACCGCCACCACCTCCAGGTTGATCACCACGCCCTCGCGGTCGGTCTCCACGTGCGCCACGGCTCGGAGCGCGGCGCCGTCGCCCAGGCCCACCTCCGGCTCGAAGAGGTCGACGTTGAGCGCGCGGCGCCGCTCGGCGTCGAGGCCGACGGGGTGGGCCCAGGGGCGCCAGCCCAGGGCCAGGAACGCGGCCAGGGCGTCGCGGCGGGTGCGAAGCAGGACGGAGGCCAGGGGCGGGAGGGGGAGGGCGGTCATGGGGTGGTCGGGCGCTCCCTCGACGTCGCGCCTTCGGCGCGCGGCCGGTCCCGAGCGGAGCCTGGCGCGGGCGAGGCGGAGTCGAGGGGCTCGGGATGGGCGGCCGCACCGCTGGCGCTGCTCGAGGAGGCCGGCGTCGAGGCCGGACCTCCGACTTGCCACGGCGAGGGCAGGATGGGGCCGCGCTCCTTGGCGCGCACCACCCGCTGCAGCTCGATCTCGCCGACCAGCGCGGCCGGTGCCACGGTGGAGACCGGCACGTAGCCGCTCTCGGCGCCGCAGTAGCCGTTGAAGACCCTGACGGCGTCCCCGGTGGCCAGCACCTTGTTGACGCTGCTGAGCGGCGTGCCCACCAGCTCGACCCCGCGCACCAGCGTCTCGGCGCCGGTCTCGGCGTCCACGCGGTAGACGTGGCGCGGCGTCCCCTTGAAGGCCTGGTAGCCGTAGGACGTGGTGTTGGTGTTGCCGCCGGTGATGTCGCGGATGACGAGACCGTAGGGCTTCCCCTGCCGGCGCGCCTCGGCCATGAGGAGCCGCTTCAGCGCCTCCCGCGAGACGCGCCGCGACGACTCGATCACCAGGTTGGCCATGCGGGCCATGGGCGGGCGCGACCCCTGCGAGCGCCCGTGGCCGTTGGAGCGGTCGAAGGGCTTCACCGGCTTGCGCGAGAGCAGGTAGCCCACCAGCGTGCCGTCCTTCACCAGCACGGTGGGGCGCGCCGGCACGCCCTGGTCGTCGAAGGCGT
This sequence comes from Anaeromyxobacter sp., assembly GCA_031396105.1. GTDB lineage: Bacteria > Myxococcota > Myxococcia > Myxococcales > Anaeromyxobacteraceae > JADKCZ01. Next base: position 5,847 of record JANNKC010000046.1, on the reverse strand, counting down.
AGTTGCCGTTGAGCGGGGTGCCGGCCGCCTCGGCCAGCGTCGGGTCGTCCAGGATGGAGAGGAAGGGCGGCAGCACGGCCCGCCCCACCTGGCCCCTGTAGGTCTGGCCGTCCTTGTCGTCCTCGAGCCGCTCGCCCTCCAGCCGATGGCCCACCGCCTCGTGGAAGAGCACGCCGGTGGCCTCCGGCTCCAGGATGGCCGGGCCGGTGTACGGATCGATGGCCGGCGCGGCGCGCAGCGCGGCGAGCTCGGCGGCCACGGCGCGGGCGGCCGCCTGCAGCGCCGCCGGCGAGGGGAGCCCCGCCTCGGTGGGCGCGTAGAAGTCGCGGCCGCCGTCGAGGAGCTGGCCGTCCTCGGCGCGGGTCACCGCCAGGAGATGCACGCCGTAGATGGTCTGCTCGGTGACGAGCCGCGTCCCCTCGGTGGTGGCGAGCCAGCGCACCTGCCGCTCGGCGGTGACCTTGAGCTGCGCGTCGAAGACGTGGGGCTGGTCCTTGAAGACGGCGGTGGCGTCGCGTACGGCGCGGCGCCAGTGCTCCCGGTCGAAGGGGAAGGGGCGGGGCGGCTCCACCTGGCGGGCGGGCGGCTCGCGCGAGAAGCTGGGCGCGCGCGCCGGATCGTCGCGCCGGTAGACCTCCCGCGAGCGCTTCTTGAAGTAGCCGGCCAGGGCCTCCTTGTAGCGCTCGTCCGTCTGCAGCCAGAGCACGCTGCGCAGGGCCTGCGGGTCCTCGTCGATGGGCGCGTCCTTGGGGGCATACCAGCTGGGCTGCAGGTCGCCCAGCACCAGCACGTCCTCGGCGCTGCCGGAGGCGTCGAGGTCGTACCCGCCCACCCGCACCTCGGCGGCCACGGTCCGGTCGTGCCGGGAGAGGTCGTCCATCACCGCGCCGTAGCGGCCGCTCACCTGGTGGGAGACCAGATCGCGCACCTGGTAGCCGATGAAGTAGGGGCGCTCGTAGCCGTCGAGCTGCAGGCGGGCCGTCGAGCGGGCCAGCTCCAGCGCCATGGTGTCGAGGACGGCCAGGCGTGGATCGGCGGCGGCCAGCAGCAGCGCGGCGAGGAGGGCGTTCACGGGGAGGATCTAGCACGGCGGCGCCGGCCCCGCCGCGGCGCGGGGCCGGGGCCGGCCGCCGGCTCGCTCCCCGGCGCGACCCCGGCTACACTCACCCTCCGTGCGCGTCTTCGGCCGCTACCAGCTCCTCGAACCGCTCGCGTCGGGCGGCATGGCCGAGGTGTGGCGCGCCCGCGCCACGGGCCCGGCCGGCGTGGAGAAGGAGGTCGCGCTCAAGCTGGTGCGCGGCGAGCACGGCGCCTCCAGCGACTTCGCCCGCATGCTGGTGGAGGAGGCCCGGCTGGCGGCGCGGCTCACCCACGCCAACGTGGTGCAGGTCTTCGAGCTGGTGGAGGCGGGCGGCCGCCACGCCATCGCCATGGAGCTGGTGCGCGGCCACGACCTGGGCCGGGTGCTGGAGCAGGCCCGGCAGGCGGGGGTGCGCCTCGGGCTGCCGCGCGCGCTCCACCTCTGCGTGGAGGTGGCCCGCGGGCTCGACTACGCCCACCGGCTGGCGGACGGAGGCCGGCCGCTCGGGGTGGTCCACCGCGACGTGAGCCCGCACAACGTGCTCGTCTCCTTCGAGGGCGAGGTCAAGCTGGCCGACTTCGGCATCGCCCGGGCCATGAGCCAGGCCGGCCTGACCGACCCGGGCACGGTGAAGGGCAAGGTGGCCTACATGGCGCCCGAGCAGGCGCGCGGCGAGCCGCTGGACGCGCGCGCCGACGTCTTCGCGCTCGGCGTCCTCTGCTGGGAGCTGTGCGCCGGGCGCCGCCTCTTCGCCCGCGACGGCGACGCCGCCACGCTGGCGGCGCTCCTCGCTCCCGAGCCGGTCTCGCCGCCCTCGGCCTGGAACGAGGCGGTGCCGCCGGAGCTCGACGAGGCCCTCCTGGCGGCGCTGGCGCGCGACCCGGAGGTGCGCACGGCCAGCGCCGGCGAGCTCGGGTCGGCCCTGGCGGCGGTGCTGCTCCGGCTGGTGCGCTCGCCCCAGGACCTCGACCTGCGGGCCTTCATGCGCCAGCTCTGGCCGGAGGGGCCGGAGGGGCCGGCGGGGCCGGCGGGAGCCAGGACGCCGGAGCGGACGGCGCTCAGGCCGGCCGCCGCCGCGCCACCGGGCGCCGCGACGCCGGAGGCGACCCGGACGGTCGGCCCCCGGTCCCTCCGCCTCTTCCGGTGGAAGGTCGCGGGGCCGGTGGTGGCCGCGGCGGCGCTCGCGCTGGGGCTGGGTGGCGCCCTGCGCGCCTGGTCGCTTCGAGAACCCAAGGGGACGTGGCCGCCCATCGCGGCGCCCGGCGAGGCCGGTGGTGACGTCCGCGCCTCCCCCCAGGGGCCGCTGCTCGTGCTGGATCCCGGCGTGGACCAGGCCGCCGCGGCGCGCGGGGAGGGGCGGGTGGTGATCACGGTTCACCCCTGGGCCACCGTGGCGGTGGACGGCCAGCCCGTCGGCGAGACCCCGCAGGACCTCCGGCTTCCGGCCGGGCGCCACCGGCTGCGCGCGCAGCACCCGGAGCTCGGTGCCGCGGAGCTCGAGGTGGCGGTGGAGCCCGGCCGCCGCCTCGACTGGCACCCCTCGCTGAGCCGGTAGCCGCACCCCCCCACTCCCCGCAGCGGTCGTCGCGGTCGTCGCGGTCGCGCGGTCGTCGCGGTCGCGCGGTCGCGCGGGCCCCCGCATCCCTCCCTCTCCGACACCCTCGCCCACCCGCGTACCGGACGGGGCCCCTCCCGTCCTTCCTCGTTGACGATCTCCACTCAATAGCGTAGCTTGGAAATCAAGTTTTCGAGTTTAGATTTTGGAGAGATGAATCCAATGGATTTCCTCACCGAGGCCGAGATGGAGCAGGTGGAGCGCGACCGCGCCGCTGGCATCACCAGCGGCGAGGTGGTGCGGCTCTTCGAGGCCAAGGGGGCGCGGCTGTCGGCCTCGACCTTCCGCAAGTACGTGCAGCTCGGGCTGCTGCCCCGGAGCCGCCGGGTCGGGCGCAAGGGCAAGCACACCGGCTCGACCGGGCTCTACCCGGTGGCGGTGGTGCGCCGCGTCGCGCTCATCAAGCGGATGATGGCCGAGGGCTATACCGTGGAGGACATCCGCGGCAGCTTCGTCACGGTCCGCAATCGGATCGAGGACGTGGATCGCGGGCTGACGGAGCTGGTGGCTGTCATCGCCGGGAAGGCGCTGACCCACCCGCGGCGCCGGCGCTTCGAGGTGGAGCTGGGCAGGGCGGAGCGCGAGGCACGCACGGCGCTCCGGAGGCTTGAGAGGGTGGGGGGTGCGGTCGCGACGATCGGGGCGGCGGAGGCCGCCGGATCTCGCGGCCCGGGCGCGGGGGCCGCGTCCGTCGGACGGTGACAGGAGGCGCCGCGAGCGGCGCCAAGGTGGATGGGGAAGGGGTCGGGGATGAGCGAGGCGAAGCGAAGTGACGGGCTGGCGGCACCAGTGGGCGGGAAGGACGACGGCGAGGTCGCGGGGCGCCGCCGCTCCAAGACCATGTCGCGCAAGGAGATCGCGCGCGACCTGCGGCGCCAGCGCCAGTCCGGCGTGGCCGATCCCGAGCTCGACGCGGTCATGCGGGAGATCGAGGAGCACCGGCCGCGGGAGCGCGCCGAGTGCGCCACCGGCCCGCGCCCGTGCATGTTCATCTCCTGCAAGCACCACCTCTACCTGGACGTGAACCCGTCCACCGGGTCGATCAAGCTCAACTTCCCGGACAAGGAGGTCTGGGAGCTCGAGAACACCTGCGCGCTCGACGTGGCCGACCGCGGCGGCATCACGCTCGAGGAGGTGGGGGCCATCATGAACCTCACCCGCGAGCGCATCCGCCAGGTCGAGACCCGCGGCCTGCTCAAGCTCAGGGCCATCGCCGAGGACGAGCCGCGCAGCGGGAAGCCCGGGCTGGACCGCCCCGACGGCGTCTACTAGCCGGGCCGTCCGCCGCCTCGTCCCTTCGGGCCGGCGCGCCTCCGCGCGTCGCGCTTGATACGGCCCGCCGCGCTTGCTAAACGGGGCACCCCTCCGGAGGAATGCCCCCCATGGTCCGCCGCGCCCTCGTCTCGGTCTCCGACAAGACCGGTCTCGTCCCGTTCGCCAGGAGGCTCGCCGCCCTCGGCATCGAGCTGCTCTCCACCGGCGGCACCCAGAAGGCGCTCGCCGAGGCCGGCGTCCCGGTCACCTCGGTCAGCGACTTCACGCAGGCGCCCGAGATCCTGGGCGGCCGCGTCAAGACCCTTCACCCCCGCGTGCACGGCGGCATCCTCTTCCGGCGCGGCCTGGCCTCCGACGAGGCCGAGGTGCTGGCGCGCCACATCCCGCCCATCGATCTGGTGGTGGTCAACCTCTACCCGTTCCGCCAGGCGGTGGCGGCCGGCAGGTCGTTCGACCAGTGCGTCGAGGAGATCGACATCGGCGGGCCCACCATGGTCCGCAGCGCCGCCAAGAACTCGGCCCACGTGGGCGTGGTGATCGACCCGTCCGACTACCAGCGCGTCGCCGCCGAGCTCGAGGCCGGACAGGCCCTCTCGGCCGCCACCCGCTTCGAGCTCATGAAGAAGGCCTTCGCCCACACCGCGGCCTACGACGCGGCCATCTCCGAGTACCTGACCGCGCGCGAGACTCCGGAGGCGGCGCCGAGCCACTTCCCCGGCACGCTGGGCGCCGTCTTCAGCAAGGTGCAGGACCTCCGCTACGGCGAGAACCCGCACCAGGCCGGCGCCCTGTACCGGGCCGGGCTCGAGCCGGAGGAGCCCACCGTCGCCTTCGCGAAGATCCTCCAGGGCAAGGAGGTCAGCTACAACAACCTGCTCGACCTCGAGGCCGCCATCGCCTGCGTCAAGGAGTTCGAGGGCCCGGCCGCCGTGGTCATCAAGCACAACACGCCCTGCGGCGTCTCGCTGGGCCCGACGCCCGACGTGGCCTTCGCCCGCGCCCGCGCCTGCGATCCGGTCTCGGCCTTCGGCGGCATCGTGGCCCTCAACCGGCCGGTGGACGAGGCCGCGGCCAGGGAGCTGGCCGACCTCTTCCTGGAGTGCGTCATCGCGCCGGCCTACGCCCCGGCGGCCCGCGCCCTGCTGGCGGCCAAGAAGAACCTGCGCCTCCTCCAGGCCCCGCGCCTGGGCCAGCCGCGCGGCAGCTGGCGCCGCCGCCCGGAGGAGGAGCGCGAGCTCCGCTCCATCACCGGCGGCCTGCTCGTGATGGACCGCGATCTCGGCGCGGTGCGCCGCGAGGACTGCAAGGTCATGACCAGGCGCGCTCCCACCGAGGCGGAGTGGCAGGACCTGCTCTTCGCCTGGAAGGTGGTGAAGCACGTCAAGTCGAACGCCATCGTCTTCGCGGCGGGCGACCGGACCGTGGCCATCGGCGGCGGCCAGACCAGCCGCGTCGAGTCGGTCAAGACCGCGGTCATGAAGGCGCAGCTCCCGGTGCGCGGCGCCTGCGTGGGGTCCGACGCCTTCTTCCCCTTCGCCGACGGCGTGGAGGAGATCATCAAGGCGGGGGCCACCGCCATCATCCAGCCCGGCGGCTCGATGCGCGACGCCGAGGTGGTGGCCGCCGCCGACGCCGCCGGGATCGCCATGGTGGCGACCGGCCTGCGCCACTTCCGGCACTGAGCGCCCGCGGAGGGCCAGGACGGCCGATCGCGACGCGGCGACGCCGGACGAGTCTAAACGACCGTGCAGGATTCGCGATCACTCCGGTCGCCCCGAGCGTAGGCGCAATGCCGATCACTTAGGCTCAAGCGATCGGAAGGGGTGGGAGCCGCGCTGCCGAGCCATCACGACCTCTCCGAGCATCAGCTCCGCGG
>JANNKC010000331.1:0-5602 GCA_031396105.1 Anaeromyxobacter sp. | reverse complement strand
TCGTCGGCAACCCCATCGCCGACCCCAAGCTCCCGCTCGAGGCCCTCCGGACCATCCACTCGTTCGACCCCTGCCTGGCCTGCGCCATCCACACCCACGACGCGGACGGCCACGAGGTCAGCCAGGTGAAGGTGGGGGCCTAGCAGGCCTCCGGCTGGCGTAGTATCCCGATCCCGCCACCGGGCAACCGGCGGCGGGATCGCCATGTTCGAGGGTGGGAAGGAGCCGCACGCGTGGCACGCATCTCCGTCATCGGCATCGGCAATGTCCTCGAGGGGGACGACGCGCTCGGCCCCACCGTGGTCCGCATGTTCGAGGCGGCCTACGCCGTCCCGGACGACGTGGCCGTCATCGACGGCGGCACGCCAGGCCTGGATCTCACCGCCTACATGGCCGAGCTGGAGGCGCTCATCGTGGTGGACGCCATGAAGTCGAAGGGCGGCGCCGCCGGCCAGATGAAGGTGCTGGACAAGCCGGGCATCCTGGACCGCGGCCCCGTCATCGCCCTGAGCCCGCACGAGCCGGGGCTGCGCGAGTCGATCCTCCACGCCGAGTTCCAGGGCGTCGCCCCCAAGGTGGTGCGGCTCATCGGCGTGGTGGCCGGCTCCATCGAGTTCGGCTGCCGGCTCACCCCCGAGGTGCGCGCCGCGCTGCCCGCCGCGGTGGCCCAGGTGAAGGCGGAGCTCGCAGCCCTGGGCGTGCCGGTCACGCCGCGCGACCCGCCGCTCGCCGCCGATCTCTGGTGGGAGCGGCCGCAGCACCCCTGAGCGGCCGCGCCGCCGCGCGAGCACATGGCCACCACGCCACCAGACGGTGGGCCCGCCGGGCCGGGCCAGGGGAGGCGGATCGTGCTCACCGGCACGGTCCAGGGGGTGGGGTTCCGCCCCTTCGTCTACCGGCTGGCCCACGCCCTCGGCCTGGGCGGCCGGGTGCGCAACGACGCCGGCGGCGTGACGGTGGAGGCCTTCGGCTCGCCCGCCGCGCTCGACGAGCTCACCCGCCGCCTGCGGAGCGACCACCCGCCCGCCGCCGCGGTGGTGACGCTGCAGGGCGCCGCCATCCCCTTCGAGCCGCTGGCCGGCTTCGAGATCGTGGAGAGCGGCGCCTCGGCCGAGCGGCGCGTGGCCCTGCCGCCGGACCTGGCCACCTGCCCGGCCTGCGCCGCCGAGGTGGCCGACCCGCTGAACCGGCGCTACCGCTACCCGTTCACCAACTGCACCGACTGCGGGCCGCGCTTCACCATCGCGCGCTCGGTGCCCTACGACCGCCCGGCCACCACCATGGCCGGCTTCACCATGTGTGTGGCCTGCGCCGCCGAGTACGCCGACCCGCTGGACCGCCGCTTCCACGCCCAGCCCAACGCCTGCCCCGCCTGCGGGCCGCGGCTGACGCTGTGCGATGCGGCGGGCCGGACCGTGCCGGGCGACGCGCTGGCGCTGGCGGCCGCGGCGCTCGGCGCCGGCCGGATCCTGGCCGTCAAGGGGATCGGCGGCTTCCACCTCTGCTGCGACGCCTCCTCCGCCGGGGCGGTGGGCACCCTCCGGGCGCGCAAGCGGCGCGAGGAGAAGCCGCTGGCGGTGATGGTGGCCGACCTCGCGACGGCGCGGGCGCTGGCCGAGCTGGGTGAGGCCGAGGCGCGGCTGCTCGCCTCGGTGGAGCGCCCCATCGTGCTCTGCCGGCGGCGGCCGGGCACGGCGCTGGCGCCCGGGGTGGCGCCGGACAGCCCGCTGCTGGGGCTGCTCCTCCCCTACGCGCCGCTCCACCACCTGCTCCTCGCCGAGGCCGGCGTGCCGCTCGTCATGACCAGCGGCAACCTCTCCGACGAGCCCATCGCCTTCGAGAACGAGGAGGCGCTGGCCCGGCTCGGCGCCATCGCCGACCTCTTCCTCCTGCACGACCGGCCCATCGCCTCACGCTGCGACGACTCGGTGGCCCGCGCCGTGGCGGGCAAGCCGCTGGTGATGCGCCGCTCGCGCGGCTGGGTGCCGCGCCCGGTGCGCACCGCTCACCGCTTCGCGGCGCCGGTGCTGGGGGCCGGGGCCCAGCTCAAGAACACCTTCTGCCTGGCGCGCGGCGACGAGGCTACGCTCGGGCCCCACGTGGGCGACCTCGACGACCTCGCCACCTACGCGGCCTACGAGGCGGCGGTGGCCCGCCTGGAGTCCTTCCTGGACCTGGCGCCGGAGGTGCTGGGCTGCGACCTCCACCCGCTCTACCTCTCCACCCGCTACGCCCGCGAGCGGGCCGCGCGCCAGGGGCTGCCGCTGGTGCCGGTGCAGCACCACCACGCCCACGCCGCCAGCGCCATGGCCGAGCACGGCCTGACCGGGCCGGTGCTGGCCCTCTGCTGGGACGGCACCGGGCTCGGCAGCGACGGCGCCGCATGGGGGGGCGAGCTGCTCCTCGCCGAGGCCGCCACCTTCAGGCGGCTGGCCACCTTCCGCCCGCTGGCGCTGGCCGGTGGCGACCAGGCGGTGCGCCAGCCCTGGCGCCTGGCGCTCTCGGCGCTGCTCGACGCCTTCGACGGTGCTCCGCCGCTGGACCGGCTGCCGCTCTTCCGGGCCGTGGCGCCGGCCGACCTCGAGGTGGTGCGGCGCATGCTGGCCGGCGGCGTGTCCAGCCCGCTGGCCCACGGCGCCGGGCGCGCCTTCGACGCCGCCGGGGCGCTGACGCTGGGGCGCGCCACCTCCCGCTACGAGGGGCAGGTGGCGCTGGCGCTCGACAACGCCGCCGCGCCCGGGGAAGCGGACGCTTACCCCTTCGAGGTGGACGAGTCCGGCGAGGTGGCCGCGCTCGACCTCCGGCCCCTCTGGCGTGCGCTCACCGCCGACGTCCTCGACGGCCTGGCGCCGGGCCTGGTCTCGGCTCGCTTCCACGCCTCGCTGGCCGCCGGGGGGGCCGCGCTGGTGCGGCGCGCCGCCCGGGAGCACGGCCGCCGGCCGGTGGTCCTGACCGGCGGCTGCTTCCAGAACGCCCGGCTCGCGGAGGGGATCCTGCGTGAGCTTTCAGGGTCTTTCGCGGTATACACGCACTCCCATGTTCCGCCCGGCGATGGGGGGCTCTCGCTCGGGCAGGCGCTGGTGGCCGACGCGGTCACCCGGCGCTGACGCGCGGTCAGGAAGGAGCCACAGCATGTGCCTCGGCGTTCCCGGTAAGGTGCTGGCCATCGACGGCCTGCTGGCCACGGTGGACTTCTTCGGCGTGAGGAAGGAGCTTCGCCTCGACATCGTCGACGAGCCGGTGGAGGTGGGCGACTACGTGCTCAACCACGTGGGCTTCGCCATCCGCCGCATTCCGCCCGACGAGGTGCAGGAGACGCTGGCCCTCTTCGACCAGATCCTGGAGGTCACCGGGGCCAAGGAGGACCTCATGGCCATGGACGTGCGGGGCGAGATCGCCGCCGCCAGGGCCAAGGACTAGGGCGGACGCCATGGCCAAGGACCTCACCCAGGAGCTGAAGTTCCGCGACCCGGCCAGGGCCCGGGCGCTGGCCGGGGCCATGCAGCGCAACCTCGACGCCATCGGGCGCCAGGTCTCGGTGATGCACGTGTGCGGCAGCCACGAGCAGGCCATCGCCCGCTTCGGCCTGCGCGCCGTGCTGCCGCCCCAGCTCAACCTCATCATGGGCCCGGGCTGCCCGGTCTGCGTCACCGACGGCCCGGAGGTGGACGAGGCGGTGGCGCTGGCGCTCGGCGGGGCCCACGTCTGCACCTACGGCGACATGCTGCGGCTGCCCGGCACCTCCAGGAGCCTGGCCGACGCGCAGGCCGACGGCGGCAAGGTGCACGTGGTCTACTCGGTGGCGCAGGCGGTGGACGTGGCCCGCGCCCACCCGGCCGACGAGGTGGTCTTCATGGCCTCCGGCTTCGAGACCACCGCGGTGGCCACCGCCGCCATCGCCCTCGGCGACCTGCCGAGGAACTTCTCCATCCTCTCGGTGCACAAGTACGTGCCGGCCGCCATGGAGGTGGTCTCCCGCTCCAAGGAGTCCAACATCGAGGGGTTCATCGCCGCCGGCCACGCCGCCATCATCACCGGCTGGGGGATCTTCGAGCCCTTCGCGGCCCGCACCGGCTCGCCGGTGGTGGTGGCCGGCTTCGAGCCGCTCGACATCCTGGCGGCCATCGTCAAGCTGACCGACCTCATCCGCGAGCGGCGGCCCGAGGTCTTCAACGCCTACCCCCGCTGCGTCACCAAGGTCGGCAACCTGCCGGCGCAGCGGACGCTCTGGAAGGTCTTCGAGCCCCGCGCCGGCACGTGGCGCGGCATCGCCGAGGTGCCGGACGGCAACCTGGATCTCAGGCCCGAGTGGGCGCACCTCGACGCGCGCCGGCGGCTCGACGTGGACACGGCCGGCGTGCGCGACGAGGCGGCGGCGGGCCTGGAGCGCGAGTGCATCTGCGGCCCCATCATGATGGGGCTGGCCTCGCCGCACGACTGCGTGCTCTACGGCAAGGCCTGCGTCCCCGAGTCGCCGGTGGGCGCCTGCATGGTCTCCTCCGAGGGGACCTGCCGCATCTGGCACACCTACGGAGGAGCCCCGGACCTGCGGCAGCTGGAAGGCCGCGCCGCGGGCCAGGGCTAGGAGCGGGACCGCGATGGAGAAGCCCGAGCTGAAGATCGGCCTGAAGCACGGCTCCGGCGGGCGCGCCATGCGCCAGCTCATCGAGGAGGTGTTCCTGGAGCTCGCCTCGCCGGTGGACGGCATCGGCCTCGCCGCCCTCGACGACGGCGCCGCCATCCGGGTGGGCGACCAGTGGCTGGTCATCACCACCGACTCGCACGTGGTCCACCCCATCTTCTTCCCGGGCGGTGACATCGGGCGCCTCGGCGTCTCCGGCACGGTCAACGACCTGGCCATGATGGGCGCCACCGAGCCGCTGGCGCTCACCTGCGCCGTCATCCTGGAGGAGGGCTTCCCCCGCGCCGACCTGGTCCGCATCCGCGACTCGCTCAAGGCCACCGCGCTGGAGGCGGGCGCCCCCTTCGTCACCGGTGACACCAAGGTGATGGGCCGGGGCGAGGTGGACGGCATCGTCCTCAACACCACCGGCGTGGCGCTGACCCGCCGCCTGGTCACCGACGCGGGCCTGCGCGCCGGCGATCTCCTCATCATCACCGGCCACGTGGGCGACCACGGCATGGCCATCATGTCGAAGCGCCACGACCTGGGGCTGCAGGGCGACCTGCGCTCCGACGTGGCGCCGATCAACGGCCTGATCCGCGCCGCGCTGGCCGCCGGCGGCGACGACGTGGTGGCCATGAAGGACCCCACCCGCGGCGGCGTCTCCGGCTCGCTCCACGAGATGGCCGCCAAGGGCAAGGTCGGGATCGTCATCGAGGAACAGCAGGTGCCGCTGCGCGACGAGGTGCGCGCCGCCGCCGACATGCTGGGCATCGATCCCCTGCTGGTGGCCAACGAGGGCAAGGCGGTCATCGGCGTGCGCGCCGCCGCCGCGGCGAAGGTGCTGGCGGCGCTGCGGGCCCACCCGCTGGGGCGCGACGCCGCCATCTTCGCCCACGCCATCGCCGAGCGGCCCGGCTCGGTCATCCTCGACACCGGCCTGGGCCGGCGCCTCCTCTCCGAGCCGGAGGGGGAGCT
>JANNKC010000299.1:0-3546 GCA_031396105.1 Anaeromyxobacter sp. | reverse complement strand
TATGACGCGCTCAACAACATCGCCGTCTTTTCACCCCTGAGCCCGCTCAAGGCCAGCACCACCTACACCGCCCTGATGACCACCGGGGCCACGGACCTGGCCGGCAACGCCCTGGCGGCCGGCCTCCTCCAGAATCCCTGGAGCTTCACGACGGCGTCGGCCGCCGTGCTGGCGCTCTCGATCGACCTGAAGCTGGCCACCCCGTTCGCCATCGCCTCGGCGGCCGGGATGACCAACGCCTCGACGCTCCCCGCGACCACCATCAACGGGGACGTCGTGCTGTCCCCGAACTCGACGTGCAACGCCGTGACGTGGCCGGCCTGCGGAGGGGTCTCCCCCATCGTCAACGGCGCGGTCCTGGTTGGCGCGGATCCGGCGGCGCTGGCCGTCAAGGCCGACCTGCTGGCGGCGTACCTCAGCCTCATGCCCGCCAACCTGCCTGGGGCCGTCGTCCTGGGCTGCGGGACCATCGGCACCGCGGGCGGCGCGGGCGCGCTGCTGGGTTGCGCCGGCAACGCCACGCTGCCGCCCGGGGTCTACATCTCCGCGACGGCCTCGACCATCGGGCTCACCGGCGTCCTCACCCTCGACGGCCAGGGCGACGCCAACTCCCAGTTCGTCTTCCAGGTGCCCTCCGCGCTCACCACGGCCCCGGGCGCCCCGGGTGCTCCCGGCAGCGAGGTCGTGCTGATCAACGGGGCCAAGGCCTCCAACGTCTGGTGGCAGGTCGGCAGCTCGGCGACCTTGGGCACCTACGCCAGGTTCCAGGGGAACGTCCTGGCCGCCGCGTCCATCACCATGGAGACCGGCTCGAGGTCCTGCGGGAGACTGCTGGCAGGGGCCGTCACGGCCAGCGGCACGCTCGCCTTCGACGCGAACGTCGTCTCCGTGCCGGGCAACGGCTGCCCCCTGTAGGCGCTCCAGGGCATTCTCCGCGCACGCAGCGTAGACGCTGTCGACGTGAGGCCGTCCTGCCCAGCTGGCAGGGCGGCCTTTCCATTCGCGGCCCAGCCGGCCTACCGCGTCACCGCGAACGGGCCGAGGCCGCCCTGCGCCTCGGCCCAGCCGGCCTCCACGCCGCTGACCTGCGCGGCGGGCGGGCCGCGCCGGCAGAAGGCGAGCAGCGCCTCCAGCGCGGCCCGCTCCCCCTCGGCCACCACCTCCACGCGCCCGTCCGCCAGATTGCGCACCAGCCCCACGAGACCGAGCCGCCGCGCCACGTCGACGGTGGACTGCCGGTAGAAGACCCCCTGGACGCGGCCGGAGACGACGAGGTGCAGGCGGGCGGGCGGCATGGGGTTCATCCTCTCTCGGCGGGCCGGCGGCGCGCCGCTCATCGGTGGACTCCACGCCCCCGGGCCCGCTGGGGCCCCGCCGTCACTCCTCGAGGAGCCTCAAGAACCCCGCCTCGTCCACCACCTCGACCCCGAGCTCGGCGGCCTTCTTGAGCTTGGACCCGGCCTCGTCGCCGGCCACCACGAGATCGGTCTTCCTGGAGACGCTCCCCGACACCTTGCCGCCGCGCCGCTCGATGGCGGCCCTGGCGTCGTCGCGGCTCATGCCGGCGAGGGCCCCGGTGAGCACCACCGTCTTGCCGGCGAAGGGCCCACGGGCCGCCACCACCTCCGCGGCCGGCGCCACGCCCGCCGCGAGGAGCCGCTCCACCACGGCGCGGTTTCGTGGCTCGGCCGTCCAGGCGCGCACCTGGCGGGCCACCTCCGGCCCCACGTCGCGCACCGCCTGCAGGGCCTCCTCGCCGGCGTCGAGCAGCGCCTGGACCCCGCCGAAGGCGCGCGCCAGCTGCCCGGCGGTGGCGTCGCCCACCTGCGGGATGCCGAGCGCGAAGAGGAAGCGGCGCAGCGTGGTGGCCCTGGAGCGGTCCAGCGCCTCGATCAGGTTCTGCGCCGCCTTCTCCGGCAGCTCCGGCGGCCCCTCGCCCTCCTCGCGCTCCTTCCTGGGCCGGCTGAAGAGCTGCTGCCAGTCCTCGAACCGCACCGCGTAGAGGTCGGCGAAGTCCTTCACCTGGCCGCGCTCCACCAGCGCGGCGCAGAGCTTCTCGCCCAGCCCCTCCACGTCCATGGCGCGGCGGGCCGCGAAGTGGCGCAGCCGCCCGACCAGCTGGGCCGGGCAGGCGGCGCCGGTGCAGCGCCACGCCTTCTCCCCCTCCTCCCGCACCACCCGGGCGCCGCACTCCGGGCAGGCCTCCGGGAAGGTGAACTCGCGCTCCTGGCCGGTGCGCCGCTCCGGGATGGACTTCACCACCTCCGGGATGACCTCGCCGGCGCGCCGGATGAGGACCCAGTCGCCCACCCGGATGTCCTTGCGCCGCAGCTCGTCCTCGTTGTGGAGGGTGGCGCGCGCCACCACCGCGCCGCCGAGTCGCACCGGCGCGACCTCCGCCACCGGGGTGAGCACGCCGGTGCGCCCCACCGAGGCCCAGATGCGCGTGACCCGGGTGGCCTCCTCCTGTGGCGGGTACTTGAAGGCCACCGCCCAGCGCGGCGCCTTGGAGGCCGCGCCGAGGCGGGCGCGCAGGTCGAGATCGTCCACCTTCACCACGATGCCGTCGGTGTCGTAGGGCAGCTCGAAGCGGCGCGCCGCCATCCGGTCGCGGTAGGCCTTCACCTCGGCGAGGCCGCGGCAGCTCGCGTTCTCCGCGTTCACCTCGAAGCCCAGCGCGGAGAGCGCCGCCAGCTTCTCCTGGTGGGTGGCCCAGGGCTGCTGGCCCGGCACCAGCGCCTCGTAGGCGATGAAGGAGAGGGGCCTGGTGGCGGTGACGCGCCAGTCGAGCTGGCGCAGGCTGCCGGCGGCCGCGTTGCGCGGGTTGGCGAAGGGCGCCTCGCCGGCGGCCAGGAGCCGCCGGTTCATGGCCTCGAAGTGGGCCTTCTGCAGCAGCACCTCGCCGCGCACCTCGAGGCGCGGCGGCGCACCGGCGGGGAGCGCCTGCAGCACGCCGCGGTTGGCGCCGAGCGCTCCGATGGTCCGGAGGTTGGGGGTGACCTCCTCGCCGGTCACGCCGTCCCCGCGGGTGGCGCCGTGGACGAGCCGGCCGCCCTGGTACACCAGCTCGACGGCCAGGCCGTCCAGCTTCGGCTCGACGACGTAGTCCACCGGCGCGTCGGCGCCCGTGCCGAGCAGCTTGTGGACCCGAGCGTCGAACTCGTCGAGCGCCTCGTCGCTCACCACGTTGCCCAGGGAGAGCATGGGCTCGCGGTGGGCCACCTTCTCGAACCGCTCGGAGGGCGCGCCGCCCACCCGCTGGGTGGGCGAGTCGGGGGTGCGCAGGGCCGGCTCGGCCTCCTCGAGCGCGCCGAGCTGGCGCATGAGCCGGTCGTACTCGGCGTCCGCGAGGATCGGGTTGTCGAGGACGTAGTAGGCGTGGTCGGCGGCGCGCAGCTGCTCGCGGAGCTGGCGGACCCGCCGTGCGGCGTCGGCTGGCGGCATGCCGGAGAGGATGGCGCGCGGGCGGGCGGAGGGCAACTGCGGCACGCCGCCGGCGAGGCGCGGACCGAGGTGGGCGGCGGGCGGCCGGGGCGCGCCCTAGAA
>JANNKC010000286.1:0-18545 GCA_031396105.1 Anaeromyxobacter sp. | reverse complement strand
TCGACGACGACGCCCGACCCATCGGCCGGCGGGGGAGTGAACTAACTGCGCACTATGGGGATTTCAGTGCGATTGCCGGAACAGCTTGCGGCCGTGATCAAATCCGAGGTGGGCAAAATGGGCAGGATGATCAGGGCAGCGGGCATTCGGGATGAGTAAGCTGTACCAACAACCAGGAGGATATATGCTGACACGACGTTTTATCGGAGAGATATGCCTGTTCGGAGCGCTGGTTTTTATGAGCGGCATAGTTTCGAGCCAGAATTATCCGACCCGGCCGATACGCGTGGTCACAAGCGCTCCCGGGGGCAGCTCTGATTTCGCGGCACGTCTGGTCGCGCAGGGACTTGCGAGCGGTCTGGGCCAGCAGGTGATTATAGAAAATCGTGGCGGCGGGGTGGCGGCCATAGAAATCGTGGCCAAAGCCCAGCCCGACGGTTATACCCTGCTCTACTACGGCAGCATTCTTTGGCTGTTGCCGTTACTCCAGGACCAGGTGTCTTACGACACGTTGAAAGATTTTGCGCCGGTCGCATTGGCGGTGACTTCACCAAATATTGTGCTGGTTCATCCCGCGATCCCGGTGAAGTCGATCAAGGAACTGATTGCTCTGGCCAAAGCCAAACCCGGAGCGCTTAACTACGGTTCCGGTGGCGCGGGGTCATCGGGGCATCTCGCCGCCGAATTATTCAAGGCCATGGCGGGTGTTGACATGGTGCGCATCCCGTTCAAAGGTTCGGGCCCGGCGCTGACCGCTTTGATCTCTGGCGAAATACAAGTATTGATGTCCAGCGCGGGTGGGATGACACCGCATATCAAGGCAGGAAGGGTTAGAGCCTTGGCGGTAACCAGCGCTAAGCGCTCAGCTTCGTATCCTGAATTGCCAACGGTAGCGGAAGCGGGAATACCCAATTATGAATACGGACAGATGTCGGGCCTATTTGCACCAGCCAAAACACCTGTGGCGATCGTAAATCGATTGAGTCAGGAAACAGTCAGGGCCGCCAACCAGCCGGACATAAAAGAGAAGCTGTTCAGCGCCGGGGTAGATGCGGTCGCTACTTCGAGTCCACGCGAGTTCGCGGCCCAGATCAAGTCCGAAATCTCCAGGCTGGGTAAGGTCATCAAGGATGCCGGGATACGGGGCGAATAAAACGCGGCTATCAGGTCACTGCGCGATTGCATGTCAAAGGCAGGACCGTAATTATCACTGGAGCGAGCCGCAACATATACTTCCAGCAAGATGCAAATCCAGAACCGATTCGAAGTCCCGATCCCGCCGGAGGCGGCATGGCCGCTGCTGATGGATATTTCCTTCACTGCGCCATGTTTTCCGGGGGCGGAACTGCTCGAAAAAATCGACGCAGACACTTACAAAGGGCGTGTGACGGTCAGGTTGGGGCCGTTGATGATGGTGTTCGCTGGGAATTTGCATGTCGAGAATCGAAATGAAGCCGCACACTCGGCAACCGTAAGGGCAACCTGGACTGAAACCAAGGGACGCGGAAATGCCGTCGCGATGACTAGTTTCACCATGCAGGAACGCGGTAGCGGCACCGCTGTCGTCGTCGACAGCGACGTGCAGCTTGCGGGTCAAGTTGCCCAATACGGCCGGGGCACAGGAATGATTGCCGAGTTGTCCGCGCAATTGATTTCGAAGTTCGCGGCAAATCTGAGTGCGAAGATCCGGGCGGTGCCACCGGCGCAGGATGAGCTAACCGCGGAAAAAATAGCTCCACCGTCTCAACCGGAAGTTTCGGCTTTTGAGTTGCTGTGGAAAGCATTGGTCAATCGACTTAGGCGCATCTTCATATAACGTGAATCCCATGCAAGGTTGAACCAAGCCATGCTTATACTTGCTCACCGCGGTTATCACGCCGACGCGCCGGAGAACACGATGGCTGCATTCGAAGCCGCCACAAAACTCGGCGTCGATGGCATCGAGACCGACGTGCGCCTGAGTGCGGACGGTAAGCCCGTGATAATCCACGACCGCGTGTCGCCGAAAAGACGTGTAATCGGCGAAATCACTCATCGTGAGCTCGAAAGCGATGTCGGGCATACGGTCCCGCTGCTGCCGGAGATTCTGGAGGCGTTTTCCACTGTGTTGTGGAACATCGAAATCAAGAATCTGGAAGCGCTGCCCGCTGCGTTGCCGGTGCTCAAGCAATTTCAGCGCAGCCGCCGCCTGTTGGTGCCGGCGGCCCCGGCGGCTTCGGTCGCGGCCCCGGCGCGCCGCCCGAGCTGCCCGCCCCCTTCGCCGAGCGGGCCACCCGCGGGTTCTTCCCGGCCTTCTTCGAGACCTGGAAGCTGGTGGCCACCCAGCCGGCCGAGTTCTTCCGGCGCGTCCGCATCGACCAGTCCGGCTCGGCGGTGCTCTTCGGGGTGCTGGCCGCCACGGTGGGCTCGGTGGCCTCGGCCGTCTACGGCTACCTCTCCGGCGCCGCCTCGCTCGCCGCCGTGCAGGAGATGGTGCAGCAGATGCCGGAGGAGCAGGCCCGCTTCCTCCGCTTCTTCACGCAGGGGATGACGGGCGGCATGACGCTGGCCCAGATCCTCCTGGCGCCCCTCCTGGCCGTCATCGGCATCTACCTCAACGCCGCCATCGTGCACGTGCTGCTGCTCCTCTTCCGCGGCGCGCCGCGCGGCTTCGACGCCACCCTCACGGTGGTGGGGTACGCCACCGGGCTCCAGCTCCTGCTGGCGGTGCCCGGCTGCGGCGGTCTGGTGGCCGCCGTCTGGTACATGGTGGTGCTCATCATCGGCCTCGGCGAGGCGCAGCGCTGCGGGCCGGGCAAGGCGGCGGCGGCCGTCTTCGCGCCGCTGGCGCTGGCCTGCGTCTGCTGCTGTGGCGCGCTCGGGGTCATCGGCGCGGGGAGCAGCGACCTCCTGAAGACCCTGCAGCAGGCGGCCGACGCCGCCAAGGGCCAGGGGACCAACCTCTGATGAGCGGCGAGGCGGCGAGCGGCGCCGGAGAGGGCGCGCCCCCGGCTGCGCCCCCGGCGCGGCGCTTCGGCCACCCGGAGGTCTTCGCCGCCATCGCGGCGCTCTCCTTCCTGGTGGCCCGCTTCCTCCCGGTCCTGGCCCTCCCGTACACCTGCCCGTCGAAGGGGCTGCTCGGCCTCCCCTGCGCCACCTGCGGCATGACCCACGCCTTCGTGGCGCTGGCCCACGGCGACGTCCTGGCCGCGCTCCAGGCCAACCCGCTCGGCGCCGCGCTGGCCGGCGGCGCCTGGCTCTACGTGCTCCTCGACCTCCTGCGGCTCGCGCTGGGCCGTCCCTTCCCGCCGCTCCCCGCCGGGCGTCTCCGCGCCGCCACCGCCCTCGGGGTGGTGGCGCTCCTCGCCAACTGGGCGTGGCTCCTCGCCCACCAGGCCCAGGGCTGATCCCATGACCGACGCCGTCCTCGGCCCCCTCCTCGTCGCCCTCGGGTACCTCTCCGGCTCCGTGCCCTACGGCTACGTCCTGCCCAAGCTCCTGAAGGGCGTGGACGTGCGCACCATCGGCTCGGGCAACATCGGCGCCACCAACGCCGCCCGCGCCGGCGGCCGGCTCATGGGCGTGGCGGTCTTCGTGCTCGACGTGGCCAAGGCCATGGTGCCGGTGGTGGTGGCGCAGCGCCGCTTCGCCGGCGCGCCCCACGAGGACTTCTGGGTCATGGGGACGGCCATCGCCGCCTTCGCCGGCCACCTCTTCCCCGTCTGGCTCGGCTTCAAGGGCGGCAAGGGGGTGGCCACCGGCCTGGGCGTCTTCGCCGTGCTGGCGCCCGTCCCGGCGCTGGCCGCCTTCGGCGCCTGGATCGTCGTCTACCTCACGCTGCGCATCTCCTCGGTGGGCTCGCTGGTGGGTACGCTGGTCTGCGCGGTGGGCCTGTTCCTGCAGCGCGGGCCCGGGAGCCCCATCGCCTGGGCCGGCGCGGCGGTGGGCGCCATGATCTGGTGGCGCCACCGCGAGAACATCGGGCGCATCCTGCGCGGCGAGGAGAAGCCCAAGCCCAGGAAGGCGAAGGCGGCGGAGGGGTAGGGCGGCCGAGCCGGCTCACCGGGCGCTCTTCACCGCTCCGGCCCGCCGGATCCGGTCGCCGCGGGTGAGGAGGGCCCTACAGGTTCGGCTGCTCCGGGGCCTCGCCGGGCACGCCGCCGCGCATCAGCACCTGGCGCGGCTTGACGCCGTTGGAGGGCCCGACCAGCCCCTCGCGCTCCATGCGCTCGACGATCTTGGCGGCCTTGTTGTAGCCGAGCCGCATCTCGCGCTGCAGCTTGGAGACCGAGACCTCGTCCATGCGCGCCACCAGCTCGATGGCCTGGTCGTAGACCGGGTCCTCCTCGTCGTCGTAGCGCCCGCCCTCGCCGGCGCCGTCGCGGGCCTTCAAGATCGACTCGTCGTAGACCGGCCGCCCCTGCTCCTTCAGGAACCCCACCACGCGGTGGAGCTCCTCCTCGGAGACGAAGGCGCCCTGCACCCGGGTCAGCGGCGCGGTGGCGGTCATGATCAGCATGTCGCCGTTGCCGAGCAGGCTCTCGCCGCCGGGGCCGTTGATGATGGTGGCGGAGTCGTGGCGGCTGGCCAGCCTGAAGGAGATGCGGGCCGGGAAGTTGTTCTTGATGGTGCCGGTCACCACGTCGGTGGAGGGGCGCTGGGTGGCCACGATGAGGTGGATGCCGGTGGCGCGCGCCTTGGCGGCCAGCCGCGCCAGCGAGGTCTCCACCTCGCGGGGCGCGGTGAGCATCAGGTCGGCCAGCTCGTCGATGACCACCACGATGTAGGGCAGCTTCTGCGGCAGCCGCTTCTCGTCCCGCGCCGCCACCGGATCGGCCGGCGGCGGGGCGGTCGGGTCCTCGAACTCGGGCGAGCCGGACGTCGGCGCCGCGGGTGCGGCCGCGGCGGTCTCGGCGGTGGCGGCCTCGGCGGCGGCGCGGGCGGCGGCCTGCTCCTCGGTCTCGCCGGCCACCTCGTCCACCACCACCAGCTTCCGCGGCCTCGGCAGGTCCACCTCGCCGAAGAGGGTCCCCTGGGCGCGGTGCTTCTCCACCTTGGCGTTGTAGGACTTGAGGTCCTTGGAGCCGGTGTCGGCCAGGATCTGGGTGCGCCGCTCCATCTCGTCCACCGCCCACTGCAGGGCGCGCGCCGCCTTCTGCGGGTCGGTCACCACCGGCAGGAGCAGGTGCGGGATGTCCTCGTAGGGCGAGAGCTCCGTCATCTTGGGGTCGACCATGATCATGCGCACCTCGGCCGGCGTCTGCCGGTAGAGCATGCTCAGGATCATGGTGTTGAGCCCGACCGACTTGCCCGACCCGGTGGTGCCGGCGATGAGCAGGTGGGGCATCTTCTGCAGGTCGACGCAGTAGGGGACGCCCTCGATGTCCTTGCCGAGGCCGAGCGGGAGGAAGCCGCCGGCGTGGCCGAAGGTCTCCGACTCCAGGATGTCGCGCAGGAAGACGGTGGCGCGGTGCTTGTTGGGCACCTCGATGCCCACCACGCCCTTGCCCGGGATGGGGGCGATGATGCGCAGCCGCGTGGCGGCCAGCGCCATCGTCAGCTCCTTGTCGCAGTTCTCGATGCGCGCCAGCTTCACGCCCGCCACCGGCAGGAACTCGTAGAGCGTCACCACCGGCCCGGGCCGGATGTAGGTGATCTGCCCGTCGATGCCGTGCTCCTTCAGGGTGGCCACGATGACGTCGGCGGTGTGGGTCAGGCCGCTCTTGTCGACGTCGGCGGCCTTCTCCTCGTGCACGTCGAGCAGGTCGAGGGACGGGAGCCGGAAGACGTCGCCGGCCTTGGTGAAGGCGAAGGCGGGGGCCTCCATCCGGGCGTCCTTCCGCTTCCTGCGCCCCTCCAGCATGGCGGAGGAGAGGACGATCTCGGGGCGCGCCGGCGGCGGAGGCCGGAGCCAGGCGAGCGGCGCCGCGGCCGGCTCGGCGACGGGCGCCGCCACCGCGGCGGCCTCCACGGCGGGCTGCTCCTCGGCCCTCTTGCGACGCCGCCTGGCCATCGGACCGGCCTCGGCGGTGGGCGCCCCGAAGAAGGCGGTCTCGGCCTCCTCCTCCGGCCCGGGCTGCGGCAGCGGCGAGAGCGTGGTGACCCAGGCCGGGTCGTCCAGCCCGGCGCGGCGCACCTGCTCCAGCGCCAGCGCGCCGGCCATGGCGCGGGCCTCGCCGGCGGCCTCCTCGCCGTCGGCCTCCAGCTCGGCGGTGGCCGCCAGCTGGGCCGCCTCGGACTCGGCGCGGCGGACGCGCTCGACCTGCTCCTCGGCGCGCAGCTCGGCCACCGCCTCGCGGTGCTCGTCGATGGCGTCGGAGAGGCGGGCCCGGGCGAAGCCGAAGAGGGCGGCGAAGGCCTGCCAGGTCCACCGGGCCACGTCGCGGAGCTTGAGGTCGGTGGCCACGATGGCCGCCACCAGGGCCACCGCCGTCACCACCAGCACGCTGCCGGCGGTGGAGAGCAGCCGCACCGAGCGGACGGCCAGCCAGGCGCCCGCGCCACCGCCGGCGGGGAAGGCGGCCAGGTCGAGGCGGCCCAGCAGGAGGTGCGAGAGGACGGCCAGGCAGAGGGTGAGGGCGAGGTAGGCGCCGCTGCCGACGGCGGTGAGCCGGCCGGTGGCGCCGCGGAAGAGCCGCCAGGCGATGGTGACCAGCCCCACCGGCACGACCAGGGCTGCGAACCCGAGCACGCCGTAGACGGCGGTGGCGACCGAGTGGCCCACCGGGCCGATCAGGTTGGCGGGCGGAAGGCTGCGCGCGATCAGCGCGCCGTCGAGGGCGGAGAAGGTGGTGAGGGCGAAGCCGGCGCCGGCGCCGAGGGCCAGGAGCACCACCGCGGCGATGTCGCGCGCCATCCCGGTGCGCGGCGCCCCCCGGGCCCTCGGCTCGGCGCTGGCGCTCTCGCCCCGCCTCGAGCGCTCGCGCCCGGAAAGACGACGGTTTCCCCTGGGGTTGCCCATTCGAGCTCCGACCTCGTGACCTGCCGCGGCGCCGCGTGGACGCGGTCCGTGCCGACCGAGGATATCGGGGGGCGGAGGGGGGTCAATATTTCGGCGATTCCGCTGGGATGCCCTAGAATTGGGGCCAGCCGCCCCCTCTGACCGAAGGCCCTGGAATGGACGTCCGCTGCGAGCGCTGCCGGGCCCAGTACGTCTTCGACGACGAGCAGGTCACCCCCCGGGGGTTGACCGTGCAGTGCACCAACTGCGGCCACGTCTTCATGGTGAAGAAGAAGGAGCTGGTGGTCACCGTCCCCGTCCGCCCGGAGGACATGACCGAGCAGCCCATGCTGGCCACGGCGGCGGCCCTGCGGCCGCACGTCGATGCACCGCACCCGGGCTGGACCATCCACCAGGCGAGCGGCGGGGTCCTCACCTTCACCGAGCTCACCACCCTGCAGAAGTGGATCGTGGAGCGGAAGGTGGCGCGGGACGACGAGGTCTCGCAGGGCGACGACGCCTGGGTGCGGCTCGGCGTCATCCCCGAGCTGCAGAGCTTCTTCGACGTGGTGGAGGCCGCGGAGCGGGGTCGCCGCCCGCCGCCGCCGGTGACCGGTCCGGGCGGCACCGACTTCTACCCGCCCCCGCCGTACCAGCCGCCCTCCGTCGCCCCGCCCCCCGCGCCACCGCCGCCGGCCGCGCCCATCGGCGCCGCGCCCGCGCCCGCTCCGGCCCGGCCGCCGCCGGCCCATGGCGCCGCCCAGGGCTCGCTCACCGCGGAGCTGAACCCGGAGGAGCTGGCCGCGGTGCGCGGGCGCAAGGGAGGGCGCACCCGCCTCGCCGTGGTGGCCCTGCTCCTCGCGGCGGTGGGCGCCGCCGGCTACCTCTTCGGTCCGGCCTTCCTCGGAGGCGACGCCACCTCCGTCGCCGTGGCCCCGCTCGCCACGCCGCCGGCCGCGAAGCCCGCGCCGGAGACGGTGGCGGTGCCCATCACCATCGAGTTCAAGGAGCCGTCCGCCGCGCCGGAGGGCGCGACGACGCCCGGACCGGGACCGGATGAGAAGGCGCCGGCGCCGCTCAAGGCGCCCGAGCCGATGGCCGACGCCCCCCAGCCCAAGGCGCCCGACCCGGTGGCGGCGAGCGCGCCCCCGAAGCCGGCCAGCCCGAAGGCGCTGCTGGCCCAGGCCAACGCGCTCCGCGCCAGGAACGAGCTGGCCCGGGCCCTCGAGCTCTACGGCAAGGTCCTGGCCGCCGAGCCCGGCAACGTCGAGGCCCTGACCGGCCGGGGTCTGTGCTATTCCGAGCTCGGCCAGGACGCTCCCGCCGAGGCGAGCTTCCAGCGGGCGCTGCAGCTAGATCTGGACCACCCGGACGCGATCATGGGACTCGCCGAGATCTACCGCCACCAGGGCCAGAAGACCGAGGCCCTGCGCCTGTTCGAGCGGTACCTCGCCGTGCACCCGGGCGGCGAGGAGGCCGCGGTCGCGCGCTACGCCATCAGCCAGCTCAAGGAGTGACCATGTCGGACCGCGGAACCCCAGGCAAGGCGTCGAACACCGAGGACGAGTACTTCGTCCGCGAGGACGCCGAGAAGAAGCGCAAGCTGGCGCTGCAGGTGAAGAAGGAGACCGAGGCCGCCGAGCTGAGGCGGCTGAAGGAGCTCCACTTCATGCGCTGCCCCAAGTGCGGCCTCCAGATGCAGGAGGTGAAGTACTCGGGCCTCGACGTGGACGTCTGCTTCGCCTGCGGCGGCGTGTTCCTCGACAAGGGCGAGCTCGAGTCGGTCACCACGCACGGGAAGAGCGGCGTCATGAGCGCCATCCTCAACTGGTTCAAGCCGGAGGGCGGCGCGCCGTAGGCGCCGGCCGGATGTCCCTGACGCTCGACGAAGTCCGGCGCATCGCGCGCCTGGCCCGCCTCCGGCTCTCGCCGGAGGAGGAGGCGGCCTTCGTCGGCCAGCTCTCCGCCATCCTCGACCACGTGGCCCTGCTGGGCGAGCTCGACGTGAGCCAGGTCGAGCCCATGACGCACGCGCTGGCCGCCGGCGAGGCCTCGCCGCTGCGTCAGGACGTGCCCCTGCCGTGCCTCACCACCGAGGAGGCGCTGGCCAACGCGCCGGCGCGGGAGGGGAGCTGCTTCAAGGTGCCGAGGATCATCGAATGAGCGCCGCGGCCGAGCTCACCGGCCTCTCGCTGCGCGCCGTCAGCCAGCGGCTGCAGGCCGGCCAGGTCTCGTCCCGCGAGCTCGTCGAGGCCTGCCTCTCCCGCATCGAGGCCACCGACGGGCGGGTGGGCGCCTTCCTGCACGTCACCGCGGCGGCGGCGCGCGCCGCGGCGGCCGAGAGCGACGCCCGCCAGGCCGCGGGGCGGCGGCTCGGGCCGCTCGACGGCGTGCCCGTGGCGCTGAAGGACCTCTTCCTGACCAAGGGCGTGCCCACCACGGCCGGCTCGAAGCTCCTCGAGGGCTTCATCCCGCCGGTGGACGGCACGGCGGTGGCGCGGCTGAAGGGCGCCGGGGCGGTGCTGCTCGGCAAGCTCAACATGGACGAGTTCGCCATGGGCTCCTCCAACGAGAACTCCGCCTTCCGGCCCTGCCACAACCCGTGGGACCTGACCCGCACGCCGGGCGGCTCCTCCGGCGGCAGCGCGGCCGCCCTGGCGGCGCGCCAGGTCTACGGCACGCTGGGCTCCGACACCGGCGGCTCCATCCGCCTGCCCGCCAGCTTCTGCGGCGTGGTCGGGGTGAAGCCGACCTGGGGCCGCGTCAGCCGCTCGGGCGTGGTGGCCTTCGCGAGCTCGCTCGACCAGCCCGGGCCCCTCGGCCGCGAGGTGTGGGACGCGGCGGCGCTGCTCCAGGCCATCGCCGGCCAGGACCCGGCCGACCAGACCACCTCGGCGCGGCCGGTGGACGACTACCTGGGCGGCCTGGAGGGCGGGGCGGGCGGGCTCCGCATCGGCGTGCCGGCCGAGTGGTTCCAGGGCGGCCTCGAGCCGGGCGTCGAGGCCGCGGTGCGGGCCGCGCTGGCCACCTACCAGCGGCTGGGCGCCACCCTCGTCGAGATCTCGCTGCCCCACTCGCGCTACGGCATCGGCGCCTACTACCTCATCGCCACCGCCGAGGCCTCCTCCAACCTGGCGCGCTATGACGGGGTCCGCTTCGGCCACCGCGCGGCCGGCGTGCGCGGCCTGAAGGAGCTCTACGCGGAGTCGCGGGCGCAGGGGTTCGGGGCCGAGCCCAAGCGGCGCATCATGCTCGGCACCTACGCGCTCTCGAGCGGCTACTACGACGCCTACTACCTCAGGGCGCAGAAGGTCCGCACCCTCATCCGCCGCGACTTCGACGCCGCCTTCGCGCGCTGCGACGTGGTGGCCGGGCCGGTGGCCCCGGGTCCGGCCTTCCGGCTCGGCGAGAAGACCGGCGATCCGCTGCAGATGTACCTGGCCGACATCTTCACCATCACCTGCAACCTGGCGGCGCTGCCCGGCCTGTCGGTGCCCTGCGGCCTCTCCGGCGGGCTGCCGGTGGGGCTGCAGCTGGTGGGGCGCCCCTTCGACGAGGCGGGGCTGCTGCGCGCCGCCCGCGCGCTGGAGCGGGAGCTCGGGCCCTCCCCGGCGCCGGCCGCGCTGGAGGCCCCGTGAGCGTGACCCGCCGCTCCGCCACCCTGGTGTGGGGCTCCATGCTGGTGGTGCCCTTCTTCTTCATGGCGCTGGCCGACACGGCGCGCTGGCGGGGCGGCCGCCCCGACGCCACCGCGCTCCTCTTCTGGCTCACCGTGGCGGTCTCGGCCCTCAACATCGTGCTCTCTCGCGCGCTGCCACCGCGGCTCGGCCCCTTCCGCGCCGGGCGGGAGGCCACCGTCTTCGCCCGGCTCCTGGTCGCCTGGGCGCTCTGCGAGTCGGCCGCCCTCTTCCCGCTGGTGGCCTGGATCGTCTCCGGAGACCCGCGGCTCATCGGGGTCTTCGGCGTGGACCTGCTGGCGCTGCTGCTGCTCTTCCCGAGCGACCAGCGCTGGGAGAGCCTGGCCCCCGCGCTCGACCCGGCCTCGAGGAGGGCGCGCTGATGCCGGTCCAGGACTTCCAGGTGGTGCTGGGCCTCGAGGTGCACGCCCAGCTCCTCACCCGCACCAAGATCTTCTGCGGCTGCCCCACCACCTTCGGCGGCCAGCCCAACACGCACGTCTGCCCGGTCTGCCTGGGGCTGCCCGGGGTCCTGCCGGTGCTCAACCGCAAGGTGGTGGAGTTCGCCGTGCTGACCGGCCTGGCGCTGGGCTGCGCCATCCGCGAGAAGAGCGTCTTCGCCCGCAAGAACTACTTCTACCCGGACCTGCCGAAGGGCTACCAGGTCTCGCAGTACGAGGCGCCCATCTGCGAGGGCGGCGGCCTGACCGTCACGGTGGACGGGCGGGAGAAGCACGTGCGGCTCACCCGCATCCACATGGAGGAGGACGCCGGCAAGAACCTGCACGACGTCTCGGCCGACGGCTCCTCGGGCGTGGACCTCAACCGGGCCGGGGTGCCGCTCCTGGAGATCGTCTCCGAGCCGGACCTGCGCAGCGCCGAGGAGGCGGTGGAGTACCTGAAGGCGCTCAGGGCCATCCTCCTCACGCTGGGCGTCAACGACGGCAACCTGGAGGAGGGCTCCTTCCGCTGCGACGCCAACGTCTCGGTGATGCGCCACGGGGCCACGCAGTACGGCACCCGCGCCGAGATCAAGAACATGAACTCCTTCCGCTACCTCCGGCAGGCGGTGGAGTACGAGGTGCGGCGCCAGGTGGAGCTCGTCGAGGCCGGCCTGCCGGTGCCGCAGGAGACCCGGCTCTTCGACCCGGTCCGCGGCGAGACCCGCTCCATGCGCTCCAAGGAGGACGCGCACGACTACCGGTACTTCCCCGAGCCGGACCTGCCGCCGGTGCTGGTCTCGCCGGCCGAGGTGGAGCGGGTGCGCGCCACGCTGCCCGAGCTGCCGCGCGCCCGCGCCGCCCGCTACGTGGCCGCGCTGGGCCTGCCGCCGTCGGACGCGGCCCTCCTGGCGGGCGACAGGGCCACCGCCGACTTCTTCGACGCCACCGTGGCGCTGCGGGGCGGCGCCGCCGAGGGGGCGCGCCAGGCGGCCAACTGGCTCAACGGCGAGGTGGCCAGGCTCGTCAACGAGACCGGTCTCGCGCCGGGCGCCTGGAAGCTCACGCCGGCGCACCTGGCGGCGGTCCTCTCGCTCCTCGACGCCGGCGCCATCAACGCGGCCGGCGCCAAGGTGGTGGTGGAGGAGGCCTTCCGGAGCGGCGCCGACCCGGCCGAGGTGATCCAGCGGCGAGGGCTGACCCAGGTCTCCGACACCGGCGCCATCGAGGCGGTGGTGGCCGGGGTGCTGGCCGCCGCGCCGGCCGAGGTGGAGCGCCACCGCAGCGGGAAGAAGGACCTGACCGGCTTCTTCGTGGGCCAGGTCATGAAGGCGCTGAAGGGCCAGGGCAACCCGGCGGTGGTGAACGCGCTCCTCAAGAAGAAGCTGGGAGGGGGATAGATGGCCTGGGCGGGCTGGGGCGCGGGGCCCGCGGGCGCCGGCTCGGCGGGTGGCCCGAGCCGGGCCTTCCTGGCCGTGGCCTGCCTGGCCTCGGCGGTGATCACGGTGGTGCTGGCCCTCGAGGGCTCGCCCGCGGCGCTCCTCACCGGGGCCGCCTCCGCCTGGTTCGCCCTGCGCTTCACCGGCCGGCTCGGCCCCAAGGACCCGACATGACACCCCTCCCGCCGCTGCGCCCGGTCCTCTACGACGAGGCGCGGGACCTGGTGCGCCTGCTCGACCAGCGCCGCCTGCCCGGCGAGGAGACCTGGCTCGAGCTCGGCGACGCCGACGGGGTGGCCGACGCCATCCGCACGCTGGCGGTGCGCGGCGCCCCGGCCATCGGCGTGGCGGCGGCCTACGGGCTGGCGGTGGAGGCCCGGCGCGGCGCCCCGCTGGCGCGGCTGCGGGAGGCCTCCGAGACGCTGGCCCACGCCCGCCCCACCGCGGTGAACCTGGCCTGGGCGGTGAGGCGCATGGGGCGCCGGCTCGAGCAGGGCGCCGCCGGCCTGCTGGCCGAGGCCCACGCCATCCGCGACGAGGACGAGGCGGCCTGCCGCCGCATGGGCGCGCTGGGCGCCGCGCTCCTGCCGCCGCGCGCCACCGTGCTGACCCACTGCAACGCCGGGGCGCTGGCCACCGCGGGCTACGGCACGGCGCTGGGCGTCATCCGCGCCGCCGTGGAGGCGGGCAACCCGGTCACCGTGCTGGCCGGCGAGACCCGCCCCTTCTTCCAGGGGGCCCGGCTCACCGCCTGGGAGCTGCACCGCGACGGCATCCCGGTCACGGTGCTCACCGACGGCATGGCCGGCTGGCTCATGGCGCGCGGCGAGGTCTCCTGCGTGCTGGTGGGCGCCGACCGCATCGCCGCCAACGGCGACGTGGCCAACAAGATCGGCACCTACCAGCTGGCCGTGCTGGCGGCCCACCACCGGCTCCCCTTCTACGTGGCCGCCCCCTGGTCCACGGTGGACCGCGCCACGCCGAGCGGCGCCGCCATCCCCATCGAGGAGCGCGCCTCCGACGAGGTGCTCCTCATCGGGGCGCAACGCATCGCCCCGCTGGGCGTGACCGCCCGCTACCCGGCCTTCGACGTGACCCCGGCGGCGCTGGTCACCGCGCTGGTCACCGAGCGGGGCGTGGTGCGGGCGCCCCTTGCCGAGGGGCTGCGGGAGCTGGACGAGCCGCGGTAGGCTCAGTTGCACCGCAGCAGCAGGTCCGCCACCTCCCCGCTGAAGCCCGGGTGCAGGTAGGAGACGAACGCCCAGAGCGTCAGCAGGGCCAGGAGCGCCAGCAGCACGGCGTGGGCCACGGTGCGGATCACGTGGCCGGCTCCGGTACGGCGGGCGACCGCGCCAGCGGCGTCTCGCGGACCGGGACGTTGAGGATCGCCGCCACCACGGCCAGGCCCACCGAGATCCACCAGACCGCGTCGTAGCTGCCGGTCAGCACGTAGAGCCGCCCGCCGAGCCAGCCGCCCAGGAAGGCGCCCACCTGGTGGAAGAAGAAGACGATGCCGCCCAGCATGGCGAGGTCGCTCACCCCGAAGACCGACGCCACCGTGCCGTTGGTGAGCGGCACGGTGGAGAGCCAGAGCAGCCCCATGGCGGCGCCGAAGGCCCAGGCGCTCCCCTCGGTGACCGGCACCAGCACGAAGGCCGCGATGACCACGGCGCGCGCCAGGTAGAGCCCCACCAGCAGCCCCGGCTTGCGGTGGCGCTGGCCCAGCCAGCCGGCCAGCCAGGAGCCGGCGATGTTGAAGAGCCCCACCAGCGCCAGCACCACCGCGCCGGTCCTGGGCGGGAGGCCGCGGTCCACCAGGAAGGCCGGCAGGTGGGTGGCGATGAAGACCACGTGGAAGCCGCACACCAGGAAGCCGAAGGAGAGCAGCCAGAAGCCGCGGTGGGTCGCCGCCTCGCCCAGCACCAGGCGCAGCGGGCGCAGGGGGGCGCGGACCGCGCCGCCGGCCCGGGGCTCGGCGAGCGGCGCCGCCAGGGGCACCATGAGGACGCCCAGCGCCGCCAGCGCCAGCAGCGTGGTGGGCCAGCCGAAGGCCCCGATGGCGTCGTTGGTGGCGGGCAGCATGGCGAACTGGCCGAGCGACCCGACCGCCATGGCCACGCCCATGGCCATGCTGCGCCGCTCGGGCGGCATGGTGCGGGCGATGGCGCCGAAGACCACCGGGACGCTCGGCCCGGAGAGCCCCAGGCCGATGAGCAGGCCGGCCGACCCGATCAGCGCGGCGGCGCTCTGCGAGCCGGCCATGAGGACCAGCCCGGCCACATAGGCCGCGCTCCCGGCCACGACCACCTTGCCGGCGCCGTAGCGGTCGGCCAGCCGCCCGGTGAACGGCTGGGCCACGCCGAAGGCCAGGTTCTGCAGCGCGATGGCGAGGGCGAAGACCTCGCGGGTCCAGCCGTTGTCCTTCGACATGGGCGCGAGGAAGAGGCCGAAGGTGTGGCGGATGCCGAGGGAGATGGCGAGGAGCAGCGCCCCCGCGCCGAGCACCACCGCCGGGGAGCGCCAGCCGCCGCGGGCCGCGGCGCTCACGCGGCCTCCTCGCCGGCCGGACGGCGCCTGCGCGACGGGGTGGTGGCGCTCACGGCGGGCATATATCCGCGCTGGCCCGGGGAGTCGAGGCTGTCGGCCTCGATCCCGTCGCCGAAGAGAAAGGCCCCCGTTCAGGTCCGAGGTGATGACCAGCCTATGGCCCGCCGGCACCACCGCCCCGTCGAGGCCGCGCGCCCTGGTCGATCCCCGCTAAGCTGTCAGGGCGCCATGCCCACCGCGCCCTGCCCAGCCTGCCAGCGCCCCCGTGGCTCCAACGCCGAGTGCCTCTCCTGCCGCGAGGCGGCGGCGCGCGAGCTCTCGCGCGAGGCCGAGGACGTGACGCCGGCGGGCGTGGCCGCGGCCGCCGAGCGGGCCGGGCGCTTCCTGGAGCGGCCGCCCTGGTGGGCCCGCGCCGCGCCGGCCGGGTTGATCGCCAAGCTGCGCCTCCTCTGGCTGGTCCTGCAGGACTCCGTGAAGGGCCAGTACCGCGCCCCCTGGAAGGCCATCGCCGCGCTGGCGGCGGCCGCGCTCTACGTGGTCTCGCCCTTCGACCTCGTGCCGGACTTCCTGGTCCCGCTCGGCTTCACCGACGACGCGCTGGTGGTGGCGCTCGTCTGGGGGCTGCTCAAGCGCGAGCTGACGGACTACTGCACGTGGAAGGGGCTCTCGCCGGCCCACTTCGGCCTGAAGCCCAGGTGAACCGCCCGCGGCCTCTTCAGCCCCCGTCATCCTTGACAGGCGCATGGGACGGATCGTATAGAGCCGCCTCCCGGAGGGTCGGGTCGGCGCGCCGTGGCACCACGGGACGGGCAGCGCTCCCGGCGAAACTCCAGTGAATCCAAGGAGCAGGCGATGTACGCGGTGATCAAGACCGGCGGAAAGCAGTATCGCGTCGTCCAGGGCGATCGGCTCAAGGTCGAGCTGCTCGCGGGCGACGTGGGCGGCGCGGTGAACTTCGAGGCGCTCCTGGTGGGCGGCGAGGGCGAGGCCAAGGTCGGCGCGCCGTTCGTCCCGGGCGCGGCCGTCGAGGGCCAGATCGTGGCCCACGGCAAGCACAAGAAGATCATCCACTACCGCAAGAAGAAGGAGGGCTGGACCAAGAAGCGCGGTCACCGCCAGCCCTTCACCGAGATCCTCGTCACCGCGGTCCGCGGCTAAGGAAGGACGGACTCACATGGCTCACAAAAAAGGTCAGGGCTCCTCCCGCAACGGCCGCGACTCCCCCGGCCAGCACCGCGGCGTGAAGATCTACGGCTCGGAGAAGGTCGTCTCCGGCAACATCCTGGTCCGCCAGTGCGGCACGCTCTTCCACCCCGGCCCCAACGTCGGCCTGGGCAAGGACTTCACCCTCTTCGCCACCTGCGCCGGGACGGTGAAGTTCTCCAGGACCCGCGGCGACCGCCGCGTCGTCTCGGTGATCCCCGAGGCCGTCGAGGCCAAGGCGTAGCAGGCTTCACGGCGGGCCGTTCGGCCGGCCGCACCAACGACGCCGCGGCCCTCTCGAGGGTGCGCGGCGTTCGTCGTTCCAAAGGGTCGCCATGAAGTTCGTCGACGAGGTCCGCATCCACGTGAAGTCCGGCGACGGCGGGGCCGGCGCCATCGCCTGGCGGCGGGAGAAGTTCATCCCGCGCGGCGGCCCGGCCGGCGGCGACGGCGGCGACGGCGGCGACGTGGTGCTGGTGGTCGATCCGCAGATGTCCACGCTGCTCGACTACCGCTTCATCCGCGAGCACAAGGCCAGGAGCGGCGAGCAGGGGCACGGCCGCGACATGAACGGCGTGAGCGCCGCCCACCTCGAGCTCAAGGTGCCGCCCGGCACGCTGGTGCGCGACGCCGTCACCGGCGAGGTGATCGTCGACATGGGCGGGAGCCTGGAGCGCTACGTCATCGCCAAGGGCGGGCGCGGCGGCCTGGGCAACATCAACTTCGCCACCTCGACCAACCAGGCGCCGCGCTTCGCGCAGGACGGCACGCCGGGCGAGGAGAAGGAGCTCTTCCTCGAGCTCAAGCTGCTGGCCGACGTGGGCATCGTGGGCTACCCCAACGCCGGCAAGTCCACCCTCATCAGCCGCATCAGCCGGGCCCGGCCCAAGATCGCCGACTACCCCTTCACCACCCTGACGCCCAACCTGGGCGTGGTGGGCTGGCGCGGCGAGCGCAGCTTCGTGGTGGCCGACATCCCCGGCCTCATCGAGGGGGCCCACGCCGGCGCCGGGCTGGGCCACCAGTTCCTGCGCCACGTGGAGCGCTGCCGCGTCCTGGTCCACCTGGTGGAGGGGGCCAACCCGGGAGAGGGCCGCTCGCCCACCAAGGACCACGCCGCCATCAACAAGGAGCTGAAGCTCTACTCCGGGGAGCTGGCCGGCAAGCCGCAGGTGGTGGTGGTCACCAAGGTGGACCTCCCGGAGTCCCGCGCCGCGGGGCTGAAGTGGCAGAAGGCCATGGCCGGCCGCAAGGCGGCGGTGAAGGTGCACCTGCTCTCCGCCGCCACCGGCGAGGGGCTCGACGAGCTGCTCGACGCGGTGGCCGCGGTGCTCTGGGAGGACGTGGCGCCCAAGTCGGCCGGGCGCAGGAAGAAGCTGGGCAAGCAGCGGGGCGCCCGGTGACCTCCCGGCTGGCCGCGGCGGACTTCCTCACGCCCGAGCGCCGGCAGCGCATCGACCAGGCGGTGGCCAGCCGCACCCGCACCCTCACGGTGGTGATGGAGGCGCTGGGCGACACGCAGAACGTCAACGCCGTGCTCCGCACCGCCGAGGCCTTCGGCGTGCAGGAGGTCCACGTGGTCGAGGGGCCCATGAAGGCCTTCGACCGGAACAAGAAGATCAGCCAGAACGCCGACAAGTGGCTCGACGTGGTCCGCTGGAAGTCCACCGCCGAGTGCCTGGCCCACCTGAAGGCGCGGGGCTTCGCGATCTACGCCACCCACCTCGGCGAGGGGTCGAAGGACCTGGGCGAGCTCTCCTTCGCCCGGCCCGTGGCGCTGGTCTTCGGCAACGAGCACCGCGGCGTCTCGGAGGAGGCGCTGGCCGCCGCCGACCTGCGCTACGCCATCCCCATGCGCGGCTTCACGCAGTCGTTCAACGTCTCGGTGGCCGCGGCCGTGAGCCTCTTCCGCGCCGTGGAGCGGCGGGAGGCCGAGCGCGGACGGCACGGCGACCTCGGGGACGAGGAGGCGGCGGCGCTGCGCGCCCGCTTCTACGCCAGGTCGGTGAAGCAGCGGACCCGCATCGCCCGGGCCGAGCGCGCCGCCGAGCACCGCGAGGTGCGGAGGCGCGGCCGCCGCGGCGGGGGCGGCGCGGCCCGGGAGCCGGGCTAGACGCAATGCCAGTCACTTAGCGACCTTCCGCCGTTGCTTCGGGCGCTTGCGGGGGTAGCTGCTCACCTTCACCTTCACTGCGCGCGGATATGTTCGCGCGCGGCGCGGGGGGAGGATGAGGCGGGCAAGCTTCGCGCGAAGATTGCTCCTGGCCGGCGCGGGACAGAGGGATGAGCACGCCAGCGACGAGGAAGTTCCGATCGACGA
>JANNKC010000243.1:0-10665 GCA_031396105.1 Anaeromyxobacter sp. | reverse complement strand
CGCACCGCCTGGTCGAGCCGAGGGTCGGTGAGCCGGTGGCAGCTCCAGGTCTCGGCCGGCTCGAAGCCGCGGCTGAGCTTGTGCTCTCCCCCGGCGCCGCCCTCGAAGCGGCCCACGCCGCGCCCGATGCACTCGGCGATGGAGTGGTAGAGCGCCACGTTGAAGTGCAGGAAGGGGTGCTCCTCGACGTGGCCCCAGTAGCGGCCATGGAGCACCCTGGGCGAGGCCAGGTTGAAGGCCATCCCCACCAGCTTCCCTTCCCGCCGCGCCTCCACCACCTCCACCGCGTCGGACATGCCGATGAGCACCCGCTCGTAGAAGTCGCGGTTCACCCAGCGCATCCCCCAGGCCATCTGGTCGGTGGCGGCGCGGTGGAGCTCGGAGCAGGCGCGGGCCCAGCCTCCCGGATCGCGCCCCAGCTCCTCGCCGCGCACCGTGCGGATGGCGATGCCCTGCTCGGCCGGGGCGCGCAGCTCGCGCTTCAGGGCGTTTCGCCGCTTGGACGGGAAGCGGGCCAGGAACGCCTCCAGGTCGGGATAGCCCTGGTTCTGCCAGTGGTACTGGAAGTCCAGGCGCCGGGCCAGGCCGGCCGCCTCCAGCTCCAGCGCCTCCTCACCCGGCGTGAAGAGGACGTGCAGGCCGCCCGCGCCCTCCGACTCGGCCAGGGCCAGCGCCGCCTCCACCAGGCGGGGCACCGCCTCCTGGCGCCGCTCGCCCTCCGCCACCAGGACGCGCCGGCCGGTGGCCGGGGTGGCGGGCACGGTGAGCGAGAGCTTGGGGTAGTAGGGCACTCCGGCGCGCGAGGCGGCCGAGGCCCACTCCCAGTCGCGGGAGAAGTCGCCCTCCGAACCGTCCTTGAGCCAGGCGGGCGCCGCCGCCACCAGCGTGCCGCCGCGCCAGAGGAGGAGGTGGCGCGGCCTCCAGCCGGCGCGCGGCCCGGCCGAGCCGCTCCGCTCCAGCGCCTCGAGGAAGGCGTGGCGGACGAATGGGCTGGCCAGGTCGGGCTCGTGGGCGTGCAGCGCGTCCCAGGCCTCGGCGGGCACCTCCGAGATGGAGCCGACCACGCGGACGTCGGAGTGGGCCAGGGCGGTGCCGGACGGCGTCACGGCCTGCACTCATAGCCTCGACGGGGGGCGCACCGCCACGCGCCGCGGTGCATCGCGCGGACCGGACCCTGGAGGGTCGGTCCGCGCTCCGGTCCAGGCCGTTACATCGTGGCCCAGATGAGGCTCGCGACGCTCGACGACGGTTCTCGCGACGGCCGCCTGGTCGTGGTGCGGCGCGACGGGGCGGCCTGCGCCGACGCCGCGGCCGTGGCGCCGACCCTCCAGGGCGCGCTCGACCGCTGGGAGGAGGCCGCGCCGCGGCTCGGCGCCCTCGCCGCGGACCTCGACGCCGGCCTGGTCGAGGCGCGGTCGCTCGCGGCACGGACCGTCCGCGCCCCGCTCCCTCGGGCCTACGAGTGGATCGACGGCTCGGCCTACCTGAACCACGTGCGGCTGATGCGGCGCGCCCGCGGCGCCGAGCCGCCTCCTGGCCTGACCACCGACCCGCTCGTCTACCAGGGCGGCTCCGGCGTGCTGCTCGGCCCCACCGATCCCCTCCCGCTCGGCGACCCGGCCTGGGGGCTCGACTTCGAGGGTGAGGTCTGCGTCATCACCGGCGACGTGCCGCTCGGAACCCCGGCCGCCGGCGCGCTCCGCCACGTGCGGCTCCTCTGCCTCGCCAACGACGTCTCGCTGCGCAACCTCATCCCCGGCGAGCTCGCCAAGGGGTTCGGCTTCTTCCAGTCCAAGCCGGCCACCGCCTTCTCCCCATTCGCCGTGACGCCCGACGAGCTCGGGCCGGCCTGGCGCGACGGCCGGGTCTACCTCAGGCTCACCGTGCGGTTGAACGGCACCGTGGTCGGCGACCTGGAGGCCGGCCCCGAGATGCACTTCTCCTTCGCCGACCTCATCGCCCACGCCGCCCGCACCCGCGCCCTCACGGCCGGCACGCTCCTCGGCTCGGGCACCGTCTCCAGCGAGGACGCGGCCCGCGGCGTCTCCTGCCTGGCCGAGCGGCGGGTGCGGGAGCAGCTGGAGCACGGCGCGCCGAGCACGCCCTTCCTGGCCGCCGGCGACCGGGTGGAGATCCTGATGCGCGACGAGACCGGCCGCAGCCTCTTCGGCGACATCGACCAGCGGGTGACGGCATGAGCTACCGGCTCTACGGCTACTGGCGCTCCTCCTCGGCCTGGCGGGTCCGCATCGGCCTGGCCCTGAAGGGGATCGGCTACGAGTACGTGGCGGTGAACCTGCTGGCCGGCGACCAGGACGCGCCGGCCCACGTGGCGCGCAGCCCCCTGCACCACGTGCCGGTGCTGGAGGTGCTGGCCGCCGGGCGGCCGCCGCTCCGGCTCACCCAGTCCATGGCCATCCTGGAGTGGCTCGACGAGCGCCACCGCGAACCGCCGCTCCTGCCGGCCGACGCCGACGGCCGGGCCCGGGTGCGCGCCCTGGCCGAGCACGTCAACTCCGGCATCCAGCCGTACCAGAACGCCACGGTCATGAAGTGGCTCAAGGGGCGCCACCCCGGCACCGAGACCGTCTGGGTGCACCACTGGATCGGCCGCGGCCTGGGCGGCCTGGAGGCGGCGGTGCAGGAGGGGGCCGGCCGCTTCTGCCACGGCGACGCGCCCGGCCTGGCCGACTGCTACCTCGTGCCGCAGCTCTACGCGGCGCGTCGCTTCGGCGTGGACCCCGCCCCCTTCCCGACCTTGATCCGCGTCGAGGCGGCCTGCGCCGCCCTCCCGGCCTTCCAGGCCGCCCACCCGGACCGGCAGCCGGACGCCCCGCCGCCGGACGCGCCGCCGCTGGAGGTCAAGGCCCCATGAGCGCGCCCACCTCCCTCGGCATCCTGCGCCTCGAGGCGCTCCACTACTACGTGCACGACCTGGAGCGGAGCCGCCGCTTCTACACCGAGCGGCTCGACTTCGCCGAGGTGGCCGTGAGCGGCGAGCGGCTCACCCGCGACGGGCGGCAGCGCTCCGCCCTCTTCCAGGCCGGCCAGGTGCGCATCCTCTGCTCGGCCCCGGCCGGACAGGGAGGCCGGGCGGCGCGCTGGCTCCGGCTCCACCCGGACGGCGTGGGCTCGCTGGTCTTCGAGGTGGAGGACGCGGTCCGAGCCTTCGCGCACCTCGAGGAGCGGGGCGGCACGCCCACCGGCGAGGTGCTCACCTGGGAGGACGACGGCGGGAGCTTCCGCACCTTCGCCATCACCACCCCCTTCGGCGACACCACCTTCCGCTTCGTGGAGCGGCGCGGCTGGCGCGGCTCCTACCCCGGCCTCGAGGCCCACCCGGCGCCGCGCGGCGGCCAGAACGGCCTCGGCTTCGGCCAGCTCGACCACGTCACCTCCAACTTCCGCACCATGAAGCCGGCCCTGCTCTGGCTGGAGCACGTGCTCGGCTTCGAGGAGTTCTGGGAGGTGAAGTTCCACACCCAGGACGCCGCCGGCGAGGCGCGCCGGGCGCGGGAGGCCTCCCACGGCTCCGGGCTCTCCTCGGTGGTGATGCGCGACGCCCGCTCCGGCGTCACGTTCGCCAACAACGAGCCGCGCCGGCCGGCCTTCCGCGCCTCGCAGATCCACCACTTCGTGGACGACCAGCGCGGCGACGGGGTCCAGCACGCCGCGCTCACGGTGGGTGACATGCGGGGGGCGGTGCGGGCGATGCGGGCGCGGGGCGTGGAGTTCATGCCCACCCCGGGGAGCTACTACGACCTCCTGCCGGCCCGGCTCGAGGCCACCGGCATCGGGCGGCTCGACGAGCGCATCGAGGAGCTCCGCGAGCTCGGGGTGCTGGTGGACGGCGCGGCGGCCGGGCGCTACCTGCTCCAGATCTTCCTGCGCGATTCGGCCGGCCTCTACCACGAGCCCGAGGCCGGCCCCTTCTTCTTCGAGATCATCCAGCGCAAGGGGGACCAGGGCTTCGGCGCCGGCAACTTCCGCGCCCTCTTCGAGTCCATCGAGCGGGAGCAGCAGCGGGAGGGGCGGGCCTGAGCCGGGCCGGAGGCGCCATGCTCGATCGCCTGCAGCAGGGAGAGGTGCCGGCCAAGCACCACGTCGCGCTGCGCGGGCCGGACGGGCTCTTGCGCCACGAGGAGGCCTACACGCGCTCGGGCTTCGACGGCCCCTACACGCTCAGCTACCACCTGCACCGCCCGCACGTGACCTGGCCGGCCGAGGCGGGCCACGGCTGGCCGCCGCCGGCGCCGCTGCCGCCACGCGCCCTCTCGCGCCGCCACTACCGGACGCAGGACCTCGCCCCGAGGGGCGGGCCGGCGCTGGACGCGCGCGCGCCGCTCCTCTGGAACGAGGACCTGACCATCGGGCTCTGCACCCCGGACGCCGAGGACCCGGCCTACCTGCGCAACGGCGACGCCGACGAGCTCTTCTTCGTGCAGCAGGGCGGGGGCCTGCTGCGCACGCCGCTCGGCGACCTCGCCTTCGGCGCCGACGACTACCTCTTCGTGCCGCGCGGGCTGCTGCACCGCTTCCTGCCCGGCTCCGGCGCGCAGCGCTGGCTCTGGCTGGAGCTCCAGCACCTCCACCTGCCCGCCCAGTGGCGCAACGAGGCGGGGCAGCTCCGCATGGATGCGCCGTACTGCCACCGCGACTTCCGCCGGGTGGCCTGGCAGCCGCCGCGCGACGAGGGGATCCGCCACCTGGTGGTGAAGAGGGACGGCGCCTTCCACGGCTTCCGGCTCCCGCACTCGCCGCTCGACGTGGTGGGCTGGGACGGCGCGGTCTACCCCTTCGTCTTCCCCATCCTCGCCTTCCAGCCGCGCGCCGGCCTGGTCCACCTGCCGCCCACCTGGCACGGCACCTTCGCGGCGCGGGGCGCGCTGGTCTGCTCCTTCGTGCCGCGGGTGGTGGACTTCCACCCCGAGGCCATCCCCTGCCCCTATCCGCACGCCAGCGTGGAGGTGGACGAGCTGCTCTTCTACGTGCGCGGCCAGTTCACCAGCCGGCGCGGCGTGGGGCCGGGCTCGGTGAGCCACCACCCGGCCGGCGTGCTCCACGGCCCGCACCCGGGCGCCTACGAGGGCTCCCTCGGCGCCCGCACCACCGACGAGCTGGCGGTCATGCTCGACTGCGCCCGCCCGCTGCGGCCCACCGCGGCGGCGCTGGGCGTGGAGGACGCGGGCTACGACGCGAGCTTCGCGGGTTGAGCGCGCTGCGGCAGACGGGCGCACGCGACGATTCGCCGCTCGCCGCGCCGGCCAGCCAACCCGGTCCGAGCGTGTATGAAGCCGGGCCTCCCCTCACCCGGCCCGGCCACCGACCGAATGAAGATCGCCCTCGTCTCGCCCGAGTTCCCGTTCTCGGCGCGCGTCCCCATGGTGCCGCCCGTCCTGGAGTACCTGGGCGCGCTCACGCTGCGCGAGGCGCCGGAGACCGTGCTGTCGCTCCACGACGCCAACCAGCGCCCGGTGGATCCGGCCACGCTCGACGCCGACCTCGTCGGGATCTCGGTCTGGACCGCCACCGCCCCCTGGGCCTACCGCTTCGCCGACGCCTGCCGCGCCGCCGGCCGCCGGGTGGTCCTCGGCGGGATCCACGCCACGGCCCGCCCGGACGAGGCGGCCCGTCACGCGGACGCGGTGGTGATGGGCGAGGCCGAGAGCGTCTGGGGCGAGGTCCTGGCCGACGCCGCCGCCGGCCGGCTGCAGCGCCGCTACCAGGGCGAGCGGCGCCCGCTCGACGGGCTGGTCCGGCCGATCGACGGCGGCCTGAAGGGCAACTACCAGTTCCGCGCCTTCTTCACCATGCGCGGCTGCCCTTACGCCTGCAGCTTCTGCAGCGTGCACCATTTCTTCGGCCGCTCGGTCCGCTACCGGCCGGTGGAGGAGGTGGCCGCCGAGATCGAGGCGCGCGCCGGGCGCGTCTGGTTCAACGGCGACGACAACATCTGGGGGGCCGACCTGGACCGCGCGGTGCGCCTCTTCGACGCGCTGGCGGCCGGGACGCCGCGCGCCTGGTACGGCTTCGGCGACCTGCGCAGCGTGCAGGGCCCCGAGGGCGAGCGGCTCCTCGCCGCGGCACGCCGCAGCGGCCTCACCTCGGTGTGGGCCGGCTGGGAGAGCGACTCGGAGGAGAGCCTGCGAGCCTTCGGCGCCTCGGGCAAGCAGGGGCGCGACCGGGTCGAGGCCATCCGGCGGATGCAGGGGCATGGGCTGGCGGTGGTGCTCTTCGTCGTGCTCGGCGCGCGCGAGGACGACCACGGCGCGTACCTGCGCACGCTGGAGCTGGCCGACCGGCTCCGGGTGGGCATCCACCCGGTGCTGCTGACGCCGCTGCCGGGCACGGCGCTCTGGGACGCCTACCAGCCCCATCTGCTGCCCGGCCTCGGCTGGGAGGCCTTCACCGGGGTGCGCGCCCTCTTCGAGCACCCGGATCCGCGCATGACGCCGGTCGAGCGGGAGCGCCAGTTCCACGAGGTGTGCCGCGAGACCTACCGGCCGCGCCGCATGCTGCGCCGGCTCGGCGCCATCTCCCGCTCCGGCTTCCCGGTGGTGCACGGGCTGGCGCTCATGAGCCAGCTCCCGATGCGCCGGGCCCTGGCCAAGGCCCGCGAGGCGTGGCTCGCCGAGCAGGCCCCGGCGGAAGCCACGCCCGCCCTCCCGGCAGCCACGGCCCTGGCCCCGCAGCCTCCGCCGGCGCCTGGAAGCTCGCCCTCACCTGGCGACGGCGCCGCGGCGGCGCAGCGGCCCCGGTCCCCCGGGGAGGATCAGTTCTCTCCGGCGATCTCGGCCTGGCGCGCCGCCGTGAACGGCAGGTGGAGGTTCTGGCCGCGCTTGTCGAGGAAGAGCCGGAGGCCGTCCTCGTAGTGGCGCTTCAGCGACTCGTGGAGCTCGGTGAAGACCGGATGCAGCGCGGCCGGCGAGGGCTCGGCCAGCTCGAAGTCCTCGTGGCCGAAGAGGTTGACCACGTAGCGCTCCTCCATCTTCTTGAACCGGACGTGGAAGAGGATGGAGTCCGTCGCCTTCTGACTCGAGAGCCGCAGCCTCAGCCCCAGGTGCCAGTAGGTGTCCTCCTCGAGGTACATCGCCTCCTGGGCCGTGACCGGGCCGCCCCCTTCCCGTGCACCCTGCAGCGGCTCGAAGGAGACGCGGTCGCGCGAGGCCCCCAGGTACTCGGCGAGCTGGCGCTCGAACTGCGAGGCGAAGAAGGCGCACTGTGAGCGGTAGACGCGCGACCTCTCGCGCGCGTCCTCGAGCGACTGACAGAGGTCCTGATAGGGAGTCTTGTTCGGGGTCACGGTCTCGTCCTCTCGGCCGCCCGGCTCGGTCCAAGGGAGGGCGCTGCGGTGCCGGGGCCGCCAGAGACTACCATCCCGCCGGCGGCGCCGTATCATGCGCCATGCCCTCCTCACCGGCGGCCTTCCCCGGCCGGCCCTGCTGGGCCGAGATCGACCTCGACGCCCTGGCCGCCAACACCCGCCTGCTGGCGGCCCGCGCCGCGCCGGCCCGGCTCTACGCGGTGGTCAAGGCCAACGCCTACGGCCACGGCGCCGTCGCCTGCGGCCGCGCCGCGCTGGCCGCCGGCGCACACGGCCTGGCGGTGGTCTGCGTCGACGAGGGCGAGGAGCTGCGGCGTGCCGGCGTGGTCGCGCCCATCCTGGTGGTGGGCTACACCTCGCCGTCCGACGCACCCCGCGTGGTGGCGCTCGGGCTCATGCCCACGGTGGGCGCGGCCGAGCTGGCGCTGGCCCTCTCGGCCGCCGCCGCGGCCGCCGGGGCGGTGGTCCCGGTCCACCTCGAGCTGGAGACGGGCCTGAACCGCCACGGCCTCCTCCCCGAGGACTGCGTGGCGCTGGCGGAGCGGCTCCGCGGGCTGCCTGGGCTCGCGGTGCGCGGCCTCTTCACCCACTTCGCCGCCGCCGAGGAGGGCGATCAGCGCTTCACCCGGCGGCAGTTCGAGGTGCTCCGCGACGTCTCGGCGCGGCTCCCCTTCGTGCCCGAGCGCCACTGCGGCGCCTCCGCCACCGTGCTGCTGGACCACGAGATGGCGCTCGACGCCGTGCGCGCCGGCCTCTCGCTGTACGGCTACCGGCCCGCCCCATGGTGCGGCACCGACGCCGACCTCACGCCGGTCATGGCGCTCCGTGCCCGGGTGGCGCGCCTGCTCGAGGTGGAGCGCGGCGCCACGGTGGGCTACGGACGGACCTGGGCCGCCACCCGCCCCGCCCGAATCGCGCTGGTCATGTGCGGCTACGCCGACGGGTACCGGCGCGGCCTGGGCAACCGCGCCCATGTGGTGCTGCGCGGCCGGCGCGCCCCGGTGGTGGGTCGCGTCGCCATGGACATGTGCATGGTGGACGTGACGGCCGTGCTCGGCGTCGCGGTGGGCGACGTGGCCACGCTCCTCGGCCGTGACGGCGCCGAGGAGGTCACGGCCGACGAGCTGGC
Organism: Anaeromyxobacter sp.; assembly: GCA_031396105.1. Lineage (GTDB taxonomy): Bacteria > Myxococcota > Myxococcia > Myxococcales > Anaeromyxobacteraceae > JADKCZ01. The sequence goes on along the minus strand of JANNKC010000243.1, from coordinate 2,212 downwards.
GGCCCTGGGGGACACCATCTCCTGGGAGATCCTGGCCGGCATCTCGGCCCGCGTGCCGCGGCTGTACCTGAGGGGCGGGCAGGTGGTCGAGGTGTCCACGCTGGCGGACCGGGTGCCGCTGAACGCGTAGGGCGTGCAGCCGCCCTCCCGCCCCGCTAGGCTTCCATCGAAGCGAGGCGGACATGCCGCGACGAGTCGTGGCCGCCGTGGCGGCGGTCCTGGTGCTGGGCGGCGCGGGGTGCGCGGGCACCACGCGCCAGGTCTACACGCCGGCGGAGCTGCGCGAGGAGCTGGGCGGCCGCCACGCCGCCATCCCCCCCGGCGAGCTGGTGGTCCCCTTCGAGCTGCCCCCCGCGGCGCTGGAGCTGGCGCGGCAGGTGGTCCGGACCTCCCAGACCGACGCCCAGAAGGTCGAGGCGCTGGTGGAGGCGATGTTCGACCCGAAGGTCTTCGGCCTGGGCCACGACGACCAGGTCACCTCGACCGGCGCCGACACGCTGAAGGCCGGGCGGGGCAACTGCGTCGGCCTGGCGTCCGTGTTCATCGGCCTGGCCCGCTCCATCGGCCTGGACGCGCGGTACATCGACGCCTCCAGCCGCGTCAACGAGATCCACTACGGTGCTGGCGGGATGACCGTGAACGTCGGCCACGTCACCGCCATGGTGGCCACCGGCCCCGACCGGATCGGTCTCGACTTCGCGCGCATGGGCCGCATCACCTGGTACCGGGTGCTCGACGACCTCGAGGCGCTGGCGCACTTCTACAACAACCGCGGGTACGAGCTCCTCGATCGGGAGCGGGGCGGGGCGCAGGACTGGACCGAGGCGCAGCACCAGTTCCGGCTGGCGGTGGCCGTCAAGCCCTCCTTCGCCCGCGCCTGGAACAACCTGGGGGTCGCGGCCGGGCGGCTCGGTCGGCGCGGCGAGGCCATCGGCCACTACCGGAGGGCCGCCCAGCTCGACCCGGCGCTGGCCGCGCCCCACGCCAACCTGGGGGCCATCTTCCTGGCGCAGAGCGACCTGCCCGAGGCCCTCGAGGAGCTGGGCGCGGCGTCCAGGCTCGATCCCCGGGGGGCGCACATCCAGTACAACCTGGCGGTGGCGCGGCTCCGCAGCGGCGACCGCCGCGGAGCCCTCGAGGCGCTGCGCCGGACCCTCTCGCTGCGCGGCACCTACCCGGGCGCGCAGGCACTCATGGAGCAGCTCTCTCCCGGCTCGCCCGGAGCGGGCGGGGAATGACCCCCCGCGGTCGCGGCCTCCTCGCCCTCGCCCTGGCCATGCTCGGCGCCTGCGGCCCGGCCTCGTCCCCGCCGCCCCCGGCGCAGCTCGCCGACCCGCTCCGGGTCTCCGGCCCCTCGCCCTACCCGCCGGGCTGCAACCCGATCCCCGCCGGCAACCCGGGCGTCGGCGACGCCGTGGCCTTCGTCGGCGCCGAGGCCGAGCCGCACCTGGCCATCGACCCCGGTGACCCGCGCCACCTGGTGGGCGCCTGGCAGCAGGACCGCTGGCGCGGCGGCGGCGCCAACGGAGTGGGGAGCGCCGTCTCCTTCGACGGCGGCCGCAGCTGGACCCGGAGCGACGCCCGGTTCACGATCTGCTCGGGCGGCACGCTGGCGGGGGGCGCCTACCCCCGCGCCAGCGATCCCTGGGTCTCCATCGGCCTCGACGGCACCGTGCACCTCCTGGCGCTCGCCTTCGACAACCACTGGGCGGGCACCCGCAGCGCCATCCTGGCCAGCCGCTCCACCGACGGCGGCCTCACCTGGTCGCCGCCGGCGCGCCTCGCGCTCGAGACCACCCGCGACGTCTCCCTCGACAAGTGCAGCCTCACCGCCGATTGGACGCGCGCCGGTCACGCCTACGCGGTCTGGGATCGGCTCAGCGGGCTGGACGGCCCGGGCGACAGCACCGTCTCCGGCCCGGCCGAGATGGCCCGCACCGTCGACGGCGGCCTGACCTGGGAGGGCCCCTGGACCCTGTACGACCCGGGCGTGAACGCCCAGACCATCTCCAGCCAGATCGTGGTCCTGCCCGACCAGACCCTGGTGAACATGCTGGTCGTCATCACCGGGCTGAGCGCCATGGTGCCGACCGTGGAGGTGGCGCTGCTCCGCTCCATCGACGCCGGGCTCACCTGGTCGGCCACCCCCTACACCGTGTCGGCCTGGCAGAGCGTGGGGATCGTCGACCCGCGCGGCGGCACGCGAGTCCGC
>JANNKC010000235.1:0-4184 GCA_031396105.1 Anaeromyxobacter sp. | reverse complement strand
GGCGCTCGACGCCCTGCTGACCAGCCTGAAGGGGCACCGGCAGCAGCGGGCCCTCAACCAGCTCCTCCTGCGCGCCATGATGCAGGCGGTCTACTCGGCCGAGAACGAGGGCCACTTCGGGCTGGCGGCGCAGCACTACCTGCACTTCACCTCGCCCATCCGGCGCTACCCGGACCTGATGGTCCACCGGCTCCTCAAGGAGGAGTGGGCCCGGCGCGAGGGGCGGCCGGTGACCCGGCCAGCGGCGCGCTCGCTCGACGAGGTGGCGGCGCGCTCCTCCGAGCGTGAGCGGGCCGCCATGGAGGCGGAGCGCGAGATCATGGGCTACTACGCGGCCCTCTTCATGAAGGACAAGGTGGGGCTGCGCTTCCCGGGCACGGTGGCGGCGGTGGCCGAGCCGGGCCTCTTCGTGGAGCTCACCCCCTTCTTCGTGGAGGGGATGGTGCGGGCCGAGGATCTCCCGGGCGCCTTCGAGCTCGACCTGACCCACCACGCCATGGTGGACCGGGGCACCGGCCGCGCCTTCCGGGTGGGCGACGCGGTGGAGGTGGAGGTGGTCAACGCCTCCATCGAGCGGCGCCGCGTCGAGCTCATGCTCACCTCGGCGATGCCGGCCGCGGAGGCCGGGCTGCGGGGCGAGGCGAGGCCGGGCGGCTCCCGCCCCGGCGTCAAGGCGACGGGCGGCGGAGGGCGCGCAGGGTCGCCACGGCGCCGTGGAGGAACGCCGCCGGCGCGGAAGGGCGGGAAGGGGCCTCGGCCAGGGGCACCGTCCGGCAGCCGCCGTCCGAAGCCAGGGCGAGGGTCTCGCCGCGGGCGCTGAGGGCGGCGAAGAAGGGGGCCCAGCCGCAGCGCTGGCCCGGCGCCCCGTGCGCCACCAGGGCGGGGCCGCCGTCCTGCAGCGCGGGCGACAGCCCGTGCCGGCCCGCGTGGTGGATGACCTCGCCGTGGTCCAGGCCGTTCGCCATGAGGTACCTCCGAGCGGCGAGCTTGCCGGCTCCCAGGGGTGGCGGCTTGCCGGCCCGTGACATATCGGGAAGGAGGGTCGCCTGCCCGACCGGATGGGTCGGCTGGGCCGGGGCCAGGCGCCCCGGCCGGAGCGTGTCGACCCATGCGTGGTCGGTCCGGAGCACTTCCACGGCCCCCCCGGCCACCGTTCCGGCTACCATGGCCACCGTGTCGTCGCTCCTGCGCGTCGCCGTGGCCGTCGGGCTGGTCCTGCTCGTCGCCGTCGCCCTGCTCCTCCTGGCGCAGCGACGCCTCCTCTACTTCCCGCTGGCGACCGAGCTCTCCGCCGCGACCCGGCTGGCGCGGGTCCAGGGGCTCGAGCCGTGGCTCGACGGCGCTGGCCGGTTCATCGGGTGGCGGGCGACGCACCCAGGCGGCGCGGCGGCGGCGCGGGCCGTGGTGCTTCACGGCAACGCCGGGGCCGCGCTCGACCGGACCTACCTTCGCGACGTGCTCCACGGGCCGGGGCCGCCTCGCCTCGAGGTCTTCCTCCTGGAGTACCCGGGCTACGGCCCGCGGGCGGGTGCGCCCAGCGAGGACGCCATCGTGGCGGCCGCGGTCGAGGCGATCGACCTCCTCGGGAACACGGCGCCCGTCTTCCTGGTGGGCGAGTCGCTCGGCAGCGCGGCGGCGGCGAGGGCGGCCGCGGCCCGGCCTCACGTGGCGGGTGTCCTCCTCGTCACGCCGCTCGCCAGCGTGACCGCGGTGGCCCGGCGGCACTATCCGTTCATCCCCTCCTTCCTGGTCCGCGACGCCTTCCGGGCCGACCTCGCCCTGCCGGCCTACGGCGGCCGGGTGGCGTTCCTGGTCGCCGGGCGAGACGAGGTGGTGTTCGCCGACCTCGGCCGTGCGCTCTTCGAGGCCTACCCGGGGCCGAAGCGGCTCTGGGAGGACCCGCGGGCGTCCCACAACACCCTCCGGTTCGAGCCGGCGGATCCGCTCTGGACCGAGGTGTGGGGCTTCCTGCGCGGGTCGGGCTGAGCGCGTCCTCTAGAACGTCCACTCCAGGCCCGCCGCGGGGGAGAGCGCCCAGAGCGGTCTCCGGTTGCTGGCGTGCCTGGGATACCAGGCGCCGAGGAAGTGGAGCCGGACCCGCTCGAAGAGCGCCGCCACCAGGCCTCCCTGGAGCAGCGGGCGGGAGCAGGTGCCCAGGGTGTCGCTGTCCGGCTCGGGGCAGGCCCTTGCCCCGAAGCCATCCAGGGCCGAGAGCTGCCACCCGCCCCTCAGGAGCAGGCCGAGCTGGACCCGGGTGGTGCTGATGCGGGGCGGCAGCAGCTCGGCGCCGCCGAGGAGCGTGACGGAGAGCGGGCCGGGATCCGACGAGATGGCCTGCCCGAGCCGGTTGAGCTGCACCGCCCCGTGGAGACGGAACCAGCGCCCCTCCGTGAAGGCGTCGAAGAACCCGTGGCTGTAGCCGAGCTCGACGTCGCGCCCGAGCGCGACCCAGACCGAGTTGCGGGGCGGGACGTAGACGATGCTGTCGGCACTCAGGGCGACCAGGGTGTCGAGGATCACCCCGTCGGCGACGGGCTGCCGCCCCGAGACGGCCTTCCCGGTGGCGATGAGCTGGCGCCGGATGGCGGCGGGCCCTTCCATGGCCTGGCGCCGCGAGAGGCCGTGGTCGCGGAACCAGAAGCCGTGGCCGGCCAGGAGCCGGATGACGTGCGCGGCGTGGCCCTCCGCGGGGCGCTGGCGCGAGGGTCCCTCCAGGGGGCGCACGCCGGGCACCAGCGGGAGCGGCTCACCCGCGTGCGCGGCGCGGCAGCGGCCGTGCATCGGCGCCGCCTCCAGTCCGTCCTCCCGGGTGCAGCGATCCCAGAGCCGCTCCAGCGACGCCTGCAGGAGGATGCGGAAGTCCGCCAGCTCGTCCCCGGCGCAGGCCGACGCCGCCTGGCCGGTGCCGTCCAGCACCGCCCGCAGGCACGCCAGGGGCCGCCAGTCCTCGGGCGGTCCGGCCTCCTCCGGGAAGGCGCGGGCGGGCCAGCGCTGCTCGCCGTCCCCGGCGATCATCCGCCGCGCCTCGTACATCCCCAGGTGGAAGTCGAACTGCCGGAACTCCTCCTCCAGGAAGCCGAAGAACGCCCCGAGCGGCGTGCCGGCCGCCGGCACGCTCCGCACCGGCACGGCCACGCGCGCCCCGATGGCCGGCTCGTCCTCGACGAGCGAGAGCAGGTTGCGCGCCAGCGCCGCGTCCACGAACGAGCCGAAGACCCGCGACAGGTGGGCCAGCATCTCGGGCCGGGACGACGGGGGGAGCGGCTGCTCCTCGCCGGGGTAGCCGATGACCGTGGGCGACACGTAGGCGAAGAGCAGCCCCGCCGGCGTCTCGCTCGACCCGAGCCGCGGGGCGTCGGCCCAGCGGGCGCCTCCCCCCGGCTCCTCGCGCAGCCCGGCCCGCGCCAGCCGGACGGCGAAGCGGAGCGGGGTGTTGTCGAGCAGCGCCCCGTCGAGGAAGGGCTCGGTCCGGGCCGACTCCGCGCTGCAGCGGCGCAGCCCGGCGCTGCCGCGCGCCACCACGCAGTGCGCCAGCGGCTGCGGCTCGAAGGCCCCCGGGAAGGCGAGCGAGGCGAGCAGGAGGTCGCGCAGCGCCGAGAACGGCACCTCGCCGTCCTCCCCCTCGGGGAGCAGGAGCTGGTCCCCGTCCCAGGCCGGATCGACGTAGTTGGTGAGGCGCGGCACCGCGCCCGGCCCGCGCCCCTGCACGCGCAGCGCGAACTGCTCGTCGATGCGGGGGAGGAACAGGTGCTCCGGTGCCATGTGGACGTAGCGCGGCGCGGCCCGGGTGGCGGAGATGCCGATGACCACGTCGCAGGACTCGGCGAGCCCGCGCCGCCAGGCCTCCTCGATCCGCCCGGCCTGCTCCAGCAGCGCCTTGCGGGAGAAGGCGCCCAGGGCCCCCACCGGCTCGCCCGGCCCGGCGAGTTCGCGGAGGCCGACCCCGATCCACGTCTTCCAGAACAGGCTGGCCCGCGGCGACCCCGGCGGCGGCCCGCAGTGCTCCAGGATGGCGAGGAGCCCGTTGGAGGAACCGGCCGAGGTGCCGGTGACCAGCCGGAGGTCCCGCAGGCCGGGGTTCAGGCGCATGGTCTCCACCAGGTAGTGGAGGAGGCCGGCCTCGTAGGAGCCGAGGCTCACGGCGCCGGAGATGGTGAGCGCGAGCGGCGGGGCGCTCCCGGCCC
>JANNKC010000225.1:0-14536 GCA_031396105.1 Anaeromyxobacter sp. | reverse complement strand
GTCGTAATCGATGTTGCTGACGAAGCTGGTCCAGGTCGCCGCGCCGCGGACACGCACGTCGACGGCGTTGAGGAGGCTCGCTTCGTTGTACGTGGGCCTGAGCTCGGAGGCATCCGGTGCGGTGATCGAGGTCGGGCGGTCGAGGGCGTCGAACGCTCGCGTGTCGCTGAATGCTTCGCTATGCAGCAGGAGGCCGGCGGCGGTGTCGATCAGGGCCGGGTCAGTGAGCAATCCGATCACTGTCCAGTCGACCGTCGTGACGTATGCGAGGGCGAGCCGGCGCTCGCTCTGCAGCAGGTTGCCCTTGAAGTCGTAGCTCTGCGTTCTGGTGACGCCGGCGCTGTCGAATAGGCGGACCACCGGCGGCTCGCCGGCGGCGAGGCGAGCGAGGAGCCGGAGTGCGTCCGGCGGCGCCAAGGGCTGGGCGGCGGGCGGGGCCGGCGCGCCGAGGAGGAGCGCGGTGAGCGGGAGGGCGGTGAGGGAGGATGGGAGCATGAGGACGCTGTTGAGCAGGGGCCATGCCGCGCCAACCCCCCGCCGGCCCTCAGGCGAGCCCTCGCGCGGCCGTCCGCCGGCCGGCCCTGCGGGCGCCGCATGCACGGTGGGGAGCCGCCCGGGGGGGTAGGCGCGCCCCTCGACTCCGGGCGCTGGACGCGCCCTACGCTCGGGGCGACCGGAGAACCTGCGTTTGGGGCGACCGGAGGGCCGTGCGCGCCCTCAGTCCTCCACCTCGTCGAGCCAGGCCATCTGGATGGCCTCCAGCACCTTCTCGCTGGAGCCGCCCGGCGCGTCGTCGAAGCCGGGCAGGGCGCAGACCCAGGCGTGCAGGTCGGTGAACCGGACGGTGAGCGGGGCCACCCCGGGGTGCCGCTCGGCGAGCTCGACGGCGATCTCGCGGATGTCGCGCCACTTCATGCGGTCTCCTCCACGCGCCGCGGCGCGCACGATGCCCCGGGGCCGGCGGGCCCCGGGCCGGCTCCCGGGCGTCCGGCCGTCACGAGGCGATGCGGTTCCCGGGGAGGCGCACCGTCAGGTCGGCCGCGCCCACCGCGGCCTGGCAGCCGAGCCGGCTCGCCACCGTGAGCCCCACGGCCTCGGAGAGCTTGTCGTCCTCCAGCTCGGACGGCTCGGCCAGCGAGGCCAGCCCCGCCTCCACCCAGACGTGGCAGGTGACGCAGGCGCAGACCCCGCCGCAGTTGTGCGGCATCTCGACGCCGGCCAGGTCGGCGGCGTCCAGGATGGTCGTGCCGGGCGGCACCTCCACGACGACGCCGGCCGGGAGGAAGGTGACCCTGGGCATCACTCCTCGTCCCCGCCTTCGCGGGTGGTGCGCCGCTCGGCGAACTCCTCCACCCGGTGGCCCGCCATGGCCATCTTGATGTGCTTGTCCATGCGCCGCTCGGCGAAGGCCCTGGTGGCGTCGTCCACCGACTCGATCCAGGCCTTGACGGCCAGGTAGTCGTCGCCGCCCATGGCCTGCTTCAGCCCGGCCATGACCTGCTCGATGGCGCCCCGCTCGGTGGCCTTGAGGAGCTCGCCGTCCACCGCGAAGGCCGACTCCAGCGAGGCGAGGATGCGGTCGCCCTCGACGCGCCACTCGCGGATGAAGCGCTCGGTGACGTCGGCCTCGGCGTGCTGGATGGACTCGATGAGCATGGCCTCCACCTCGGCCTCGCCGAGGCCGTAGGTGGGCTTCACCTGGATGGACTGCTCGAGGCCGGTGGCCAGCTCCTTGGCCGAGACCTGCAGGATGCCGTCGGCGTCCACCGCGTAGGTGATCTCCACCCGGGCGATGCCGGCCGGCATGGGCGGGATGCCCTTCAGCGTGAAGCGGGCCAGGCTGCGGCCGTCGCGCGCCAGCTCGCGCTCGCCCTGCACCACGTGGATGACCATGCCGGTCTGGCCGTCGGCGTAGGTGGTGAACTGCTGGGTGGCCGAGGCCGGGATGGTGGAGTTGCGCAGGATGATCTTCTCGACCACCCCGCCCATCATCTCCACGCCCAGCGACAGCGGGATGACGTCGAGCAGCAGCACGTCCTCGCGCCCGCCCCGGTCCAGGGCGTCGGCCTGCACCGCCGCGCCCAGCGCCACCACCGTGTCGGGATCCAGGTCGGAGAGCGGCTCCTGGCCGAAGAGCGCCTTGACGTGGCGGCGCACCAGCGGCGTGCGGGTCGAGCCGCCCACCAGCACCACGCCGTCCACCCTCTCCAGGCCCGAGTCCTTCAGGGCGCTCCGGCAGGGCAGGGTGGTCCGCTCCACCACCGGCAGGATGAGCGCCTCCAGCGCCTCGCGGGTCAGCCGGACCGCCAGCCGGTGCCCCTCCGGCAGCTCCACGTCGGCCTCCACGGCCGGCTCGGTGGAGAGCGCCTCGCGGAGCCGCTGCGCCGCCGCGGTGGCGCCGCGCAGCACCGCCGGCGAGGGCGCGGCGGTGCTCGGCGTGAGGCCGGTCTCCATGAGCCGGGCCGCCACCACCCGGTCGAAGTCGTCGCCGCCCAGGTGCGTGTCGCCGCCGGTGGCCAGCACCTCGAAGACGCCCCCCTCCAGCCGCAGGATGGAGACGTCGAAGGTGCCGCCGCCCAGGTCGTAGACCGCGAAGGTGCCGGTCATCTGCTTGTCGAGGCCGTAGGCCAGCGCCGCCGCGGTCGGCTCGTTGAGGAGGCGCATGACCTCCAGCCCGGCCAGCCGCCCGGCGTCCTTGGTGGCCTGGCGCTGGGCGTCGTCGAAGTAGGCGGGCACGGTGATGACGCAGCCGCCCGGCGCCTCGCCGAGCGCCTCGGTGGCGCGCCGCTTCAGCACCCGCAGGATCTCGGCCGAGACCTCGATGGGCGTGACGGCTCGCCGCCCCCCGGCCACCACCAGCTTCACCACCGCGCCGCGCTCGTCGAAGCTGGAGATGCCGCGGTCCTCGGGGCGGATGTCGCTGGGGCCGCGCCCCATGAAACGCTTCACGGAGAGGACGGTGTCGACCGGCCGCTGCGGGGCCAGCCGCCGCGCCGCGGCGCCCACCTGGACGGTGCCGTCGGCGCCGTAGTGGACGGCCGAGGAGAGGAGCGGACGCCCCTCGTCCACGGTGATGACCTGCGGGCGGTTGCGCGGGTCCACGTGGGCCACCAGCGAGTTGGTGGTGCCGAGGTCGATGCCGATGGCGCGGGCCATGCGTCTCCGGGGAGGGTGGTGGTCAGGGCCGGCGAAGGGAGGGGAGTCGGGTCACTGGCCCTCTAGCCGCGCTCGGCGTCCGACACGATGTTGTCATAGTAGCGCGCCCGGGAGAGCCGCCGGGCGATCTCCCGGACCGTCTCGCTGAACCACTCCGGGTCCTCGAAGAGGGAGGCCACCTCGGCCTCCAGCGAGGCCAGCCGGAGGCGGGCCCGGGCGGCGATGCTGGAGAGCGCCGCCGCGTCGCCGTCGGCGCGGGCCAGCGCCAGCGCCTCGCGCCACTCCAGCTGCTCCTCCAGGAACTCGGGGTCGTGGAAGGTGCGCCCCTCGCCGAAGACGTCCTGCCCGGCGAGCTTGAGCAGGTAGGCGGCCCGCAGGCGCCAGTCCTTGAGCGCGCGGTGCGCGTCGTTGAGCCGGGTGGCCCGCTCCAGCGAGAGGCGCCGCTCGCGCGGCTCGGCCCTGGCGAAGCGGTCCGGGTGGAGCTGGCGGGAGCGCTCCCGGAAGCGGCGCTCCAGCTCGGCCACGTCGAGCGCGAACTCGCGGGGCAGGTCGAAGAGCGAGTAGTAGTCCTCGGTGCGGCCGACCGGCTGGATGCGGCGGCACGACCCGCAGAAGGACGTGCTCTGCACCGTCGGCCCGTTGCAGCTCCAGCAGCTCACGCGCTCGTTCTCCGCCCCGCGCTCCCCCGTCGCGGCGGCGGGAACCTACCAGAAGGCCTCGGTCAGATGGTGAACGACTCGCCGCAGCCGCAGGCGCTCTTCACGTTGGGGTTCCTGAAGACGAAGCCGGTCTGCATCAGGGTCTGCTGGAAGTCGACCACCGTGCCGGCCAGGAACACGGCGCTCTTGGGGTCCACGAAGAGGCGGGCCCCGTCGCGCTCCACGACCTGGTCGAACCTGGACGGCTCGGCCGCCCAGTCCACCACGTAGCTCAGGCCGGAGCAGCCGCCCCCCTTCACGCCCAGCCTGAGGCCGCCGGCCGGGGTGCCCTTCTCGCCGGTGAGCAGCTTGATGCGCGCCGCCGCCTTCTCGCTGATCTCGATGGCCATGGGGTCTCTCCTGTTCCGCGCCCGGCCTAGCGGCCCGGCTCGAGCACGCCGCTGGCCGCGCCGCCCACCGGGGCCGCCGCCGGCGCGCCGGCCGAGGAGGCCCGCTTGCGCTGCCAGTCGGTCACCGCCGCCTTGATGGCGTCCTCGGCCAGCACCGAGCAGTGGACCTTCACCGGGGGCAGGTTGAGCTCCTGCGCCACGTCGGTGTTCTTGATCAGCAGGGCCTCCTCGACCGTCTTGCCCTTGACCCACTCGGTCACCAGCGAGGAGGAGGCGATGGCCGAGCCGCAGCCGAAGGTCTTGAACTTGGCGTCCTCGATGACCCCCTGCTCGCTGACGCGGATCTGCAGCTTCATGACGTCGCCGCAGGCCGGCGCGCCCACCAGGCCCGTGCCCACGTCGGGAGACTCCTTGTCCAGGGAGCCCACGTTGCGGGGGTTCTCGTAGTGGTCGATGACCTTGTCGGAGTACGCCATCGTCGTGCCTTCCTCGTCACTCCTAGTGCGGGTTGGCCCACTCGATGCGGGAGAGGTCCACGCCGTCCTTCACCATCTCGTAGAGCGGGCTCATGTCGCGCAGCCTCTTCACCTTCTCGATGACGAGGCGGACGGTATAGTCCACTTCCTCCTCGGTGGTGAAGCGCCCCAGGCCGAAGCGGATGGAGCTGTGGGCCAGGTCGTCGCCCACGCCCATGGCGCGCAGCACGTAGGACGGCTCCAGCGAGGCCGAGGTGCAGGCCGAGCCGGAGGAGACCGCCACGTCCTTGATGGCCATCATCATGGCCTCGCCCTCCACGTAGGCGAAGCTCACGTTCAGGTTGCCGGGGAGCCGCTGGCTCAGGCTGCCGTTCACGCTGACCAGGTCGAGCCCGGCGGTGAGGCCGAGGCGCAGCCGCTCGCGCAGCGCCAGCACCCGGACCGCCTCGGCCTCGCGCTCCGCCGCCGCCAGCGCGCAGGCCTCGCCGAAGCCCACGATGCCTGGGACGTTGAGCGTGCCGGAGCGGTAGCCGCGCTCGTGGCCGCCGCCGTCGATCTGCGAGGTGAGCCGGACGCGCGGCTTGCGCCGCAGGTAGAGCGCCCCCACGCCCTTCGGCCCGTAGAGCTTGTGGGCGGAGAGCGAGGCCAGGTCCACCTGGGCCCGCTCCACGTCGAAGGGGATCCTGCCGGCCGACTGGACGGCGTCGCAGTGGAAGAGCACGCCGGCGGCGCGGGTGATGGCGCCGATCTCGGCGATGGGCTGGATGACGCCGGTCTCGTTGTTGGCGTGCATCACCGAGACCAGCACGGTGTCGGGGCGGAGCGCCGCCTTCACCGCGGCCGGGTCGAGGAGCCCGTCCGTCCCGACCGGCAGCACGGTGAGCGACCAGCCGCGCCGCTCCAGCGTGTGCATCGAGTCGAGCACCGCCTTGTGCTCGGTGGCCACGGTGACGAGGTGCTTGCCCTTGCCGGCGTGGAACTCGGCCACGCCCTTGATGGCCAGGTTGTTCGACTCGGTGGCCCCGCTGGTCCAGACCAGCTCCTTCGGGGAGGCGCCGATCAGGGAGGCCACCTGGGCGCGCGCCCGCTCCACGGCCTCCTCGGCGCGCCAGCCAAACGGGTGGCTCTTGGAGGAGGCGTTCCCGAACTCCTCCCGGAAGTACGGGAGCATGGCGTCGAGCACGCGGGGGTCGACCGGCGTGGTGGCGTGGCAGTCCATGTAGATCGGAATCTTCATCGCGTTTCGCGACCTCTCACGCCTGTCCGGACGCCAGGCCGCTGAACCCTGATCGTGGACAATAAGAGTCGAGTATAGGGATTTCTCGCACCCGGTCAAGGTGCGCTGGCCGACATATTCCGTGCGAAACACGCTGTTTTTGCTTATTTTTGCCCGAGCCCGTCATGCGCCACCTGAACCGCCTCCTCCTGGCCGTCGCCGTCTTCGCCGCGGTCGCCTTCCTGCCGGACCTGATCTCCTCGGGGCCCGTCGGCGGTGAGAGCCAGGATCGGGTCCGCCGGCTCTTCGACGCCTCCGGCCCACTGCTCGCCGTCGGCCTGGCCTTCGTCGGCGGGGTCCTCACCAGCCTCACGCCGTGCGTCTACCCGCTCATCCCCATCACGGTCTCCATCTTCGGCGCCCGCAAGGCGGGGCGCGGTGAGGCCATGCTGCTCTCGGGGCTCTACGTCCTCGGCATCGGCGCCATGTACACGGCCCTGGGCGTGGGCGCGGCCCTGACCGGCCAGGCCTTCGGCGGCGTCATGAACAGCCCGCTGGTCATCGGGGTGGTGGCGCTGGTCTTCGCCGCCATGGCCGCCTCCATGTTCGGCGCCTTCGAGGTGGCGCTGCCGGCCAGCCTGCAGGCGCGGCTCAACAGGGTGGGCGGCGCCGGGCGCGCCGGCGCCTTCGGCATGGGGCTGGTGGCGGGGGTCATCGCCGCGCCCTGCACCGGCCCGGTGCTCACCTCCATCCTGCTGCTCATCGCCAAGCAGGGCTCGGTGGCGCTGGGCGCCGGGCTGATGTTCTCCTTCGCCGTCGGGATGGGGCTGCTCTTCTTCCTCATCGGGGCCTTCTCGCTCTCGCTGCCCAAGAGCGGCGCCTGGATGGAGACGGTCAAGTCGCTCTTCGGCGTGGCGCTGCTGGCCGCCGCCGCCATCTACCTGAAGGACCTCCTGCCGGGCCTGAAGCCGGTCTTCTCGGCGGCGCCCTCGGCGGCGCTGGTGGCGGCGCTGGTGGCCGCGGCGGGCGTGCTCCTCGGCGCGCTCCACCTCTCCTTCCACGGCCCGCCGCCCGAGCGGGCCTGGAAGGCGCTCGGCGTGACGCTGCTGGTGGTGGGCGCGGCCTACGCCTCCGGCGCGGCCGGGGCGCGCGAGCGGGCCCGCGCGGCGCAGGGGTTCACCTGGCTCGAGAGCGAGGCCGAGGCGCTGGCGCTGGCCAGGGCCAGCGGCCGGCCGGTCATCATCGACTTCTGGGCCGAGTGGTGCACCGCCTGCAAGGAGCTCGACAAGATCGCCTGGGCCGACCCGCGGGTGCAGGCCGAGGCCAGCCGCTTCGTGGCGGTCAAGGCCGACGGCACCGAGTCGACCGACGAGTTCATGGCGCTGGCCGACAAGTACGGCGTGGTCGGCATGCCCACCGTGATCTTCATCGACGGCCGGGGGCGGGAGGTGCGCGACCGGATCATCGGCGCGGTGGACGCCGACGAGATGCTGAGGCGGCTCGAGGCGGTGGACGACGCCTGCGGCGCCCCGGTGCCGGCCGGCGCGCTGGCCTGCGCGGTGCGCTGGTAGCGGCCCCTCCCGTTCGGCCGCGGCCGTGACCGCAGCGGCGCACGGCGCCGCCTAGAAGATCCGGTACCCCGCCACCACCAGCAGCTCCGGCTCGATGCGCCCGTCGCGCATGGGGGCCTCGCCGCCGCCGCCGCGCCAGGAGACGGCGGCGCGCACGCCGAGGGTGAGGTCGCCGTAGAGGAGGGTCTCGTACGCCAGCGAGGCCTTTGGGGCGACCAGGTACCCGCCACCGCGCCAGGAGGTCGAGGTGAAGGGGAGCTCGGCGGCCAGCGAGACCAGCCCCTCGCCGGCGCGGGTGGAGAGGATCAGGGCGGGCGCCAGCAGCACGCCCCGGTCGGCCCGGTTGTCGTCGTGGATCCAGGTGCCCCCGAAGTCGAGGTACCAGCCGAGCCGGACCCGGCCGGCCAGGTCCCAGCCGGAGAGGGTGCCGAGCGGACGGCGCCAGAAGGCCGAGAGCCAGAGCTCGGTGCTGCTCCAGTCGAGCTCGGCCGAGGCGCCCAGGTCGTCCAGCGTGGTGACGCCCTGGCCGTAGGCCACCCCCAGCGAGGCGAAGCCGGCAAAGGCCATGGCGGCCGTGCCGCCGTCCAGGCTCTCCGCGCCGAGCAGCGAGGGGATCCTGAGGCGCGCGGCCTCCTCCGCGGCGGCCCGCGGGGCGTGGCCGGGGAGGGCGGCGGCGGGCGCCCCGGTGAGGAGGGCGGCGGCGAGGGCGGCGGCGGTCATGGCGAGCATGTGGTTCGTTCTCCCGAGGCCGCGGATTCTAACCGCCTCCCCCGCCGGAGCGAGCAAACTGGCGCCCCGGGCGGCCCGGAGGTCACCAGCGGGTTGACACCCTCTCGCCCCTGCGCTACTTCCGGGGCCCACCGCCCAGGTGGCGAAACTGGTAGACGCACCAGATTCAGGGTCTGGCGGCTTCAAAACCGTGGAGGTTCGAATCCTCTCCTGGGCACTCGACGCCGGCGCGGGCTCCAAGGCCCCGCCGGCGTCGCCGCGTCGAGGGGCCCCCTCCCGCCGCCGTCACCGGGCCGCCACTTGATCCGCCGCGGCTCCTGCATGATTATGCACGGACATGCATACCCTCTCCGTGGCCGTCGTCGGCGCCTCCGGCTACTCCGGGCTCGAGCTCACCAGGATCCTCTCGCGCCACCCGCGGCTGCGGGTGGCGGCCGTCACCTCCGACCGCTGGGCCGGCGAGCGGGTCTCGGCCCGCCTGCCGCTGGAGGGCCCGGTGGGCGCGCTGGCCTACCTGCCGCTGGCCGACAGCCACGCGGTGGACGCCGAGGTCGCCTTCCTGGCCACGCCGGCCGAGGTCTCGCTCGCCCTGGCGCCCACCCTGGTGGCGCGCGGCGTGAAGGTGGTGGACCTCTCCGGCGCCTTCCGGCTCCTCGACACCGCGGCCTACCCGCCCTGGTACGGCTTCGCCCACACCGCGCCGGCCCTGCTCGCCGAGGCGCGCTACGGCCTGCCCGAGCTGGGCCGGGCGGCGCTGCCCGGCGCCCGGCTGGTCACCAACCCGGGCTGCTACGCCACCGCCATCGCGCTGGCGGTGGCGCCGCTGGTGCGGAGCGGCCTGTGCGCGGCCGAGGGGATCGCCGTGACCGGCCTCTCCGGCGTCTCCGGCGCCGGCCGCAAGGCGAGCGAGGACTACGCCTTCTGCGAGGTGGACGAGGACCTCAGGGCCTACCGGCTGGGGACGCACCAGCACGTGCCGGAGATCGAGCAGACGGTGGCGCGCTACGCCGGCGCCTGCGGCGCGCTCTCCTTCACGCCGGTGCTGGTCCCGCTGCGGCGCGGCATCCTGGCCACCTGCGTGCTGCGCGTGGCGCCCGGCACCAGCGCCGCGGCGCTGCAGGCGGCGCTGGCCGAGGCCTACGCGGGCGAGCCGTTCGTGAAGGTGCTGCCCGCCGACAGGGTGCTGGTGAAGGACGTGGTGCGCACCAACCGCTGCCACCTCGGCGTGGCGCTCGACGGCCGCGCCGGCGTGGCGGTGGCGGTCTCGGCCATCGACAACCTGGTGAAGGGCGCGGCCGGGCAGGCGGTGCAGGCGCTCAACGCCGCCATGGGCTGGCCCGAGACCGAGGCGCTCGACCTGGTGGGGGGCTGACGTGAAGATCCCGAAGGGGTTCCGGTTCGGCGGCGTGGCGGCGGGCCTGAAGCCGCAGCGGCGCGACGTGGCGCTGGTGGTCTCGGATCACCCGGCCGCGGCGGCCGGCGTCTTCACGGTGAACCGCGCGGCGGCGGCCCCGGTGCAGGACGGGCGCGGCCGGGTGCCGGCCGAGGGGATCCGGGCGGTGCTCATCAACTCGGGCAACGCCAACGCGCTGACCGGGCAGGCCGGCCTGGACGACGTGGCCACGCTGCGCGGCGCCGTGGCCGGGGCGCTGGGCCTGCAGAAGCGCGCCGTGCTGACCGCCTCCACCGGCGTCATCGGGGTGCGGCTGCCGGTGCAGAAGGTGGTGGACGCGCTGCCGGCCCTGCTGGAGCAGCTGGGCGACCACGCCGACCTGGCCGCCGAGGCCATCATGACCACCGACACCCGCCCCAAGCTCACCGCGCGCGAGGTCACGCTGGGCGGGAAGGCGGCGGTGCTCTCCTGCATCTGCAAGGGCTCCGGCATGCTGGCGCCGCAGCTCGCCACCACGCTGGCGGTGGTGGTCACCGACGCGGCCATCACGCCCAAGGCGCTGCAGGACGTGCTGACGCGCGCCGTCCACAGCACCTTCAACATGCTGACGGTGGACGGCGAGATGTCCACCAACGACACCGTGCTGGTGCTGGCCAACGGGCTGGCCGGCAACCCGCGCATCTCGGAGCCCGGCCCGGACCTGGAGGTCCTGGAGGTGGCCCTCACCGACATGTTCGGCGAGATGGCCCGCGCCATGGCGGCCGACGGCGAGGGGGCCACCCGCATGGTCGAGGTGGTGGTGACCGGCGCGCCCAGCGAGGTCTCGGCGCGCGACCTGGCCCGCGCCGTGGCCCACTCGCCGCTGGTGAAGGCCTCGCTCTTCGGCGCCGATCCGAACTGGGGGCGGGTGCTGGCCACGGTGGGGAGCCGGGCCGGCTCGCAGGGCTGGCCCATCGACCCCTTCCGGGCCCGCGTCGCCCTGCAGGGCGTGGTGGTCTTCGAGCGGGGGGCGCCCACCGACTTCGACGTGGAGGTGCTGCGCACCAAGCTGCGCGAGTCGCGGGTGGACGTGCTGGTGGAGCTCGCCGACGGCGAGGCCCGCGCCACCGCCTGGGGCTGCGACCTCTCCTACGACTACGTGAAGATCAACGCCGACTACACCTCGATGATCGTCCAGCGGCCCGACGGCATGGTGGCCAAGGACGACAAGGTGGCCAACTACAGCCCGGCCTTCAAGCGCACGCTGCTGGTGGAGGCGCTCAAGTACATCGCCCAGTTCTCCGGCCAGGTGGCGGTCATCAAGTACGGCGGCGCCGCCATGGTGAAGCAGAGCCTCAAGGAGGCCTTCGCCGAGGACGTCACCCTGCTGAAGCGGGTGGGGCTGAAGGTGGTGGTGGTCCACGGCGGCGCGCCGGAGATCACCCGCACCCTGGAGAAGCTGGGCGAGCGCTCCGAGTTCTTCGAAGGCATGCGCATCACCGACGCCGCCAGCCTGCCGGTGGTGGAGATGGTGCTGACCGGCAAGGTGAACCAGGAGCTGGTGGCCATGCTGAACGCGCGGGGCGCCAGCGCGGTGGGGCTCTCCGGCAAGGACGGCAGCCTGCTCCGGGCCGAGAAGCGCGGCCTGGAGGGCGGGGTGGATCTCGGCTACGTGGGCAAGGTGGTGGAGGTGAACAGGAAGTTCCTGAAGATGTTCCTGGACCAGAACTACGTGCCGGTCATCTCGCCCATCGGCCTCGGCCCCGAGGGGACCGGCCTGTCCATCAACGCCGACGACGTGGCGGCGGCGGTGGCGGCGGCGGTGGGGGCCAAGAAGCTCATCTACCTGACCGACGTGGCCGGCCTGCTCGAGTCGGCGCCGGACGGCGAGCTGGTGCGGCAGGTCACCAGCGCGGATCTCACCCGCCGCATCGAGGCGGGCGCCATCACCGGCGGCATGCGCTGGAAGGCGCTGGCCATCCAGGCGGCCCTGGCCGGCGGGGTGGAGCGGGTCCACGTGCTCGACGGCCGCCAGCCCCACACCGTCATCGCCGAGCTCTTCACCGACCGGGGCGTCGGCTCGCTGGTGACCGCGTCATGAGCCCCTCGGAGCGCCGCCGCGGCGCCGTGGCCCGCCTCCTGCGCACCCGGCGCATCGGCACCCAGGAGGCGCTGCTGGCCGCCCTGGCGCGCCAGGGGGTCCGCGCCACCCAGGCCACCCTCTCGCGCGACCTCTCCCGGCTCGGGGCGAGGCGCGTCTCCAGGCCCGAGGGGGCCTTCTACGAGGTGGACGGACCGGCCACCGGGGACGGCCTGGCCGCGCTGCGCGGCCTGGTGGTGGCCATCGACACCAACGCCTCGCTGGTGGTGGTGCGCACCGCCGCCGGGGCCGCCTCGGCGGTGGCGCGCGCCGTCGACGACGCCCGCTGGCCCGAGGTGCTCGGCACCATCGCCGGCGACGACACCATCTTCGTGGCGCCCGCCGGCGCCCTCCGGCCGCGGCGGCTGGCGTCCCGGCTGGCGGCGCTGCTCGGCGTGGACGGGCGGGACGGGCCGGTGGCCGGGGCGCACTGAGGGCCCTGGCGTCCCCGGGCTGCCCGCTCCCGCCCCGCGCTGCTAGACTGCGCGCCCCGCGAGGAGCGCATGCCCCACAAGACCGACGACGTCCGCATCAAGGCCATCCACGAGCTGGCCCCGCCGGCCCACATCATCCGCGAGTTCCCGGTCACCGAGGCGGCCGCCACCACCGTCTACGAGGCGCGCCAGGCCATCCACCGCGTCCTCCACGGCATGGACGACCGGCTGGTGGTGGTCATCGGCCCGTGCTCCATCCACGACGTCAAGGCGGCCAGGGAGTACGCCGGCCGCCTGGCGACCGAGCGCCGGCGCCACGCCGCCGAGCTCGAGATCGTGATGCGCGTCTACTTCGAGAAGCCGCGCACCACGGTGGGCTGGAAGGGGCTCATCAACGATCCGGACCTGGCCGGCGGCTTCGACATCAACCGCGGCCTCCGGCTGGCGCGCGAGCTGCTCCTCGACGTCAACCAGGCGGGGCTGCCGGCGGGCTGCGAGTACCTCGACATGATCACGCCGCAGTACATCGCCGACCTGGTCTCCTGGGGCGCCATCGGCGCGCGCACCACCGAGAGCCAGGTGCACCGCGAGCTGGCCAGCGGCCTCTCCTGCCCGGTGGGCTTCAAGAACGGCACCGACGGCAACGTGCGCATCGCGCTCGACGCCATCAAGGCGGCGCAGGGCGCGCACCACTTCCTCTCGGTCACCAAGGCCGGCCACTCGGCCATCGTGGCCACCAACGGCAACGAGGACTGCCACGTCATCCTGCGCGGCGGGCTGGCGCCCAACTACGACGCGGCCAGCGTGGAGGCGGTCTGCGCCGAGGTGGCCAGGGCGGGCCTGGCGCAGCGGCTCATGATCGACGCCAGCCACGCCAACTCGTCGAAGCGGCCGGAGAACCAGGTGCCGGTCTGCGCCGACGTGGCGCGCCAGGTGGCCGGCGGCGACGCGCGCATCGTGGGCGTCATGGTGGAGAGCCACCTCGTGGCCGGCCGCCAGGACCTCCTGCCGGGCAAGCCCCTCACCTACGGCCAGTCGATCACCGACGGCTGCCTGGGCTGGGAGGAGTCGGCGGGGGTGCTGGACGGGCTCGCCGAGGCGGTGCGCCAGCGGCGGCTCAAGGCCCGGGAGTAGGGCCCCGCGGCCGCCCGGATCCGGCCTGCCGCGCGATGGCGAACCCCGGGTCAGGCCCCGGCCACCCGCCTCCACTCCGCGTTGGAGCGGAGCACGCAGTCCTCGATGGCCAGCCCCTCGAAGTAGTTGCCGGTGACGACGAGCTTCGTGCCGGCCAGGCAGCGGTCGATCTCCGCCACCACGTCGCCGTGCCCCAGCGCCGGGGAGGGGAGCGAGACCTTCTTCTCGGCGAGGTGCAGGAAGTCCTTCTCGGTGACCTTGAGCACCTCGCAGACCCGCCGCAGCCGCTCGGCGCGGGTCTGGCCCGGACGGAAGTGGAAGGCGAAGGCCCGGTACTTCGGGTGCGGGAAGGGGTCGCGCGTCACGCAGGAGTGGAAGGTGTCGTCCACCGGCACCAGGAAGGCGCACTCCGGCATCCAGGCCTTCTCGCGCGGCAGCACCACCCCGAGGCTGTCCACGATCACCGTCTTGACGCGCGACACCTGCGCCGCCAGCTCCGGGAACTCGTCGCGCAGCACGGCCGCGGCGCCGTCCGGCGGGATGGCCAGCGCCGCCACCGGGGCCTCGAAGGTCCGGCCGTCGGCGGTGGTCACCGCGAAGCCTCCGCCCTGGTGGGTCACGGTCCGGACCGTCACCCCGGTCTCCACCGTGACGCCCGGCGTGCGCGCCGCCGCGTCGGCCACCAGCTGCAGCCCGCCGTCGAACCCGAAGGAGCGGATGAACTCGGCGCGGCGCGGCCGCTTCTTGAAGAGCGAGCCGGGCCCCTCCAGGGGGAAGCCGTCGGCCCGCTGCGAGGGGACGGCGGCCAGGAACGGGCCGAGCACCCGGTCGTAGTTCCGGCGGCCCAGGACCCGCGAGTAGTAGGAGTAGACGGTCTGGCCCTTCTTGGGCAGCAGCAGGCCGAGGGGCGCGTGGAGGGCCGCCTCCAGCAAGGAGAGCTCCAGCAGCACCTTGGGGGGCGAGAGCCAGCGGCACTGCCCCTCGCGCATGAGCCCGAAGCGGGACCGGGCCGGGCCGCGCTCCACGATCTTGGCGGCGATGCCCCCGCCCACCACCACGTCGAGGAAGGCGCCGTAGCTGTTGTAGGTGGTGTGGGCCCCCAGCTCGAACCAGTAGTCCTCCGAGGTCCGTTCGGAGTGGAGGCAGCCGCCCACTCGCGCTTCCCGCTCCAGCACCAGCACCCGGTGGCCGCCCTGCGCCGCCTTCCAGGCCAGCGAGAGGCCGCTGATGCCCGCGCCGATCACCACCACGTCGTACCGA
>JANNKC010000191.1:0-12045 GCA_031396105.1 Anaeromyxobacter sp. | reverse complement strand
CGCGCTCGAGCTGGCCCGCTCCGGAGCGCCGGTGCTCGGCGTGGTGAGCTTCCACGGCGGCCTCGGCTCCCCCACCCCCGCCGACGCCAGGCAGATCAAGGGGAAGGTGCTGGCGCTCCACGGCGCCGACGACCCGTACGTGCCCGAGGCCGAGGTGAAGGGGTTCGAGGACGAGATGCGCGCGGCCGGCGTGGACTGGCAGCTGGTGAAGTACTCCAACGCCGTCCACAGCTTCACCGACCTGGACGCGGGCAGCGACAACTCCAAGGGGGCCGCCTACAACGCCAGCGCCGACCGGCGCTCCTGGGAGGCCATGAAGGACTTCTTCGCCGAGGCGCTGCGGTAGCGCGCGTCGCGGGAGCGGCGTCGAACGGTCGCTCTCCCGCGTCCTCAGGGCTTGGAGGGGGTGAGCCGGACCGGCGGCAGGCCGCCGGGGAACTTCACCTCGGCCTCGCTGGCCCGCACGTAGTGCGGCTCGAGCGCCGAGAGCGCCTGGGTGTCGTAGGGGGCGGTCCGCAGGGCCGCCGCCGCCAGCCGCCCGATGGCCGACGCCGGGGGCGTGAGCACGGTCGTGGCGAGCCTCGTCAGCCCGGCGGAGAGCGCCGCCTGGTGCGCCTCCCAGCCCTCGCCGAAGGCCAGCGGCTCGAGCTGGCGCGGCAAGGCGGCCAGCGCCGCCAGGAGCGCGCCCGGCCCGAGCGCCGCGTCGGGCTGGAGCAGCGCCACCTCGGCCGGCCCCACGCGCCGGTAGAACCCGGCGTAGACCTCGCCCCGCCTGGCGTCGAGCAGCGGCACGAGGAGCGCGCCCTCGCCCGCGTCGGGCGCCGCGGCCAGCGCCATGGCCATGAGGCTGGAGGCGCCGACGATGGGGCGCCGGCTGGCATAGGCCAACCCCTTCCAGGTGGCCAGCCCGATGCGCAGCCCCGTGAAGGAGCCCGGCCCGAGCCCCACCGCGTAGCCTCCCAGGTCCGCCAGGCGCCGTCCGTGGGTGGCGAGGAGCTCGGTGAGGACGGCCGGGAGCCGCGCGCCGTGCCCGCCGGTGGCGCCCGCCGCCGGCTTGCGCGCCGCCGGCTCGCTCCGCTCGGCCAGCAGGGTGGCGCCCGCGCCGTCCACCTCCAGGAGGGCACAGGAGAGCGTCAGCGTCGCGGTGTCGAGCGCGGCGACCAGCATGGCGGGCCTCCCCGGCTCAGCCCCACATGCGCATGATGTCGTTGCCGAAGACCAGGACCATGAGGGTGAGGAGCAGCGCCAGCCCCACCCAGTTTGCCGCCTCGCGGACCTTGAGCGAGAGCCGGCGCCGCGTCAGCCCCTCCAGCGCGGCGGTGACGATGTGGCCGCCGTCGAGCACCGGGATGGGGAGCAGGTTCATGAGCCCCAGGTTCACGCTGATGAGCCCCATCTGGAAGAGGAAGGTGCCCAGCCCGGCCTCGGCCGCCTCGGCGGCGATGGAGAAGAGCATGATGGGGCCGCCCACCGTCTTGAAGCTGATGTCGCCGGTGACGATCTTGCCGATGCCCCGCACGGTGAGCCGCACCACCTCCCAGAGCTGCGCCGAGGCGAGCCCCGTGATCTCGACCAGCCCGCGCCGCAGCTCGACCTCCTCCACCACCAGCGCGGCCACGTCGAGCCCCACCCGGTCCTCCAGGTGGAAGCCGAGCACCGGCCGGGTGCGCGCCTCGCGCGTCAGCTCGTCCTTGAAGGGCTCGCCCTCCGGCGTGAGCGTGAGGGCGCGGCCATCGAGCAGCGCCAGCGTGACCGGCGTGCCGGGCTTGAACTCGCGCGCCAGGGTGTTCAGGTCGCGGTAGGAGCGGACGGGGTGGCCGTTGACGGCGGCCAGCGCGTCGCCGCGCCTGAGGCCGGCCTTCTCGGCCGGCGAGCCCTGGTCCACCCGGGCCAGGTAGGCCGAGACGGTGGGGTCGGCCGGCAGCACCGCAGGATCGCCGCCCGGGGCGCAGGACGGCACGCCGGAGAGCGCCACCACCGGGCGCTGCAGGCCGGCGCCGCGCCGAACCTCCATCGAGACCGGCGCGCAGCCGGCCGCGGCCAGCGCCGCCGAGAGCTCGCCGGCGTGGCGGATGGCCTGGCCCTCCACCTTCACCACGAGATCCAGCGGCTCGAGCGGGCTCTCCACCCCGGGCGCCGGCGCCGCCAGCGCCGAGGCGAACATGGGGGTGACGCCGATGACGCCGCGGGTCCGCTTCTCCACCGGGTTGGAGTCGTCCTCCGAGGCCGGCACGATGGTGAGCGGCAGCTTCTCGCCGCCCCGCTCCACCACGAAGGTGAGCGGCTGCTCCGGGTGCGGGGAGACCACGTCACGCAGGTCGGAGAAGTAGCGGATCTCGGAGGGCGCCCGGCCCGGCACCACCACCGTGCGGATGCGGTCGCCGGCCTTGAGGCCCGCCGCCGCCGCCGGCGAGCCCGGCGCCACCGACCCCACCACCGGCCCGGCCACCAGCTCGCCGTTCTGCGAGAGCCCGATGGCCATGTAGAGCACCATGGGGAAGACGAGGTTCATGCCCGGCCCGGCGAAGGCGATGGCGAGCCGCTTCCAGGGGGCCTGCTCCAGGAAGCCGCGGCCGCGGTCCTCCGGCGCCACCTCCTGGGTGGGGTCCTCGCCCGCCATCTTCACGTAGCCGCCGAGCGGCAGCGCCGAGAGCCGGTACTCGGTCTCGCCGCGCGTGAACCCCAGGAGCTTGGGGCCGAAGCCGATGGAGAAGCGGGTCACCTTCACGCCCAGCGCCTTGGCGACGAGGAAGTGGCCCAGCTCGTGGACGAAGATCAGCCCGCCCAGCAGGACCACCACGGCGCCGATGTTGAAGAGGAGGCTCATGCGTCACCTGCGTCCAGAGGGGGACCAACCGGGCATCGGTTCATGTAACCCGCCGGGCCGCCTCGCGCTTCCCCCACTCGCTGGCGGCCAGCGCCTGCTCCACGCTGCGCAGGGGCTCCACGGTGTGGCGCTCCAGCGCCTCGGCGCAGAGATCGGCGATGTCCGTGAAGCGACAGCGCTTCTGCAGGAAGGCCTCCACCGCCGCCTCGTCGGCCCCGGACAGGACGGCCGGCGCCGTGCCGCCCAGCTCGAGCGCCCGGTAGGCCAGCGTGTAGGCGGGGAAGCGGGCCGGGTCGGGCGGCTCGAAGGTGAGCCGGCCCAGCCTGGCCAGGTCGAGGGGCGGGAGGTCGAGCGGCAGCCGCTCCGGGTGGCCCAGCGCGTAGCTGATGGGGCCGCGCATGTCCGAGACGCCCAGCTGCGCCACCATCGAGCCGTCGATGTACTCCACCATGGAGTGCACGATCGACTCGGGGTGGACCAGGATGTCGATGCGCCGCGGCGCCACGCCGAAGAGCCAGCGCGCCTCGATCACCTCCAGCCCCTTGTTCATGAGGGTGGCCGAGTCGATGGTGATCTTGTCACCCATGGTCCAGGTGGGGTGCTTGAGCGCCCGCTCCGGCGTGACCGAGGGCAGCTCGGCGGCCGGCACGCCACGCAGCGGGCCGCCCGAGGCGGTCAGCAGGATGCGCCGCACCTCGCTCCGGTTGTGCCCCAGCAGCGCCTGGTGGATGGCCGAGTGCTCGCTGTCCACCGGCAGGATGGTGGCGCCGCGCTCGGCGGCCAGCCGCATCATCACCTCGCCGGCCAGCACCAGCGACTCCTTGTTGGCGAGGCCGATGACCTTGCCCGCCTCGACGGCGGCCGCGGTGGAGCGCAGGCCGGCGCCGCCGGAGATGGCGGCCAGCACGAAGTCCACCTCGGGGTGGGCGGCCACGCTCACCACGCCGTCCTCCCCCTCCAGCACCTCGGTGCCGTCCGGCACGAGCTGGCGCAGGGCCGCGGCGGCGCGCGGGTCGGCCATGGCCACCAGGCGCGGGCGGAAGGCGCGCACCTGGGCGGCCAGCCGCTCCACGTTCTTGCCGGCGGCCAGCGCCACCACCTCGAAGCGGTCGGGGAAGCGCCCCAGCACGTCGAGCGCCTGCACGCCGATGGAGCCCGTCGAGCCCAGGATGGCGACGCGTCGCATGGCGAGGGACCCTAGCGCAAATAGGTGGCGAAGACGTAGATCCAGGGGGCCACGAAGAGCAGCGCGTCGATGCGGTCCAGCAGCCCGCCGTGGCCCGGGATGAGGCGCGACGAGTCCTTCACGCCGTAGGCGCGCTTCCAGAGCGACTCGACCAGGTCGCCGAGCGGCCCCACCACCGCCGCGCCCGCCCCCAGCGCCAGCGCCCCCGCCAGCGGCAGCTCGGCGGCCAGGCGCCAGTGCTGCATGGCCGCGGCCCCGACCAGGCTCCCCACCGCGCCGCCGGCGAACCCCTCCCAGGTCTTCTTCGGGCTGATCTTCTCGGAGAGCTTGTGCCGCCCGAAGGAGAGGCCGGCGAAGTAGGCGAAGGTGTCGTTGGCCCAGGTCACCGCGAAGGCCAGGATGACCCAGTCGAAGCCGTAGCGGAGCCTGAGGCCCACGATGGAGGCCGGGAGGAGCCCCAGGTAGAGCCAGGCCAGCGCGATGCGCCCGGCCCGCGCCGGCACCTGGGTCACGTCGTCGTGGTGCAGCAGGAGGAGCGAGAGGAGGATCAGCGTGGCGGCGGCCAGCGCCAGCCCGGCCCAGCCGGGCAGCAGCTCGCCGGCCGCGCCCAGCCCGGCCAGGAGCGGCAGGGCCGACGTCACCAGCACGCCGTAGCCCTCGGCCGCGCCGAGCGGGCCCGCCATGCGCAGCAGCTCGAAGGCGCACAGCGCGGCGGCCAGCGCGATCAGCAGCGCGAAGGGCCAGCCCCCCAGGATGGTGATCCAGATGGCGATGGGCAGCAGCACCAGCGCCGAGACGGCCCGCTCGAAGAGGTTCTTCCGCTTGTTCGGGTCGGCCAGGAAGTTCACCGGTCCGGCCCGCCCTGCGCCGCCAGCTGCGCGCCGGTGAGGCCGTAGCGCCGCTCCCGCCCCTGGAAGTCCGCCACGGCCTGGAGGAAGGCCTCGTCGCGGAAGTCCGGGAAGAGCACCTCGGTGAAGTAGAGCTCGGCGTAGGCCGCCTGCCAGAGCAGGAAGTTCGAGATGCGCCGCTCGCCGCTGGTGCGGACCAGCAGGTCGAGCTCCGGCAGGCCGGCCGTCCAGAGGTGGGCCTCCAGCGAGGCCTCGTCGACGGGGCCGGCCGCGGCCGCGGCGCGCGCCGCCTGCACCAGCTCCTCGCGCCCGCCGTAGGAGAGCGCCAGCGTGAGGATCATGCCGCCGTTGGCCCGGGTCTCCGCCATGACCGCGTCGAGGCTCGCCTTCACCGGGGCGGGCAGGCGAACCAGGTCGCCGATGGCGTTGAGGCGGATGGCGTTCTCCCGCATCTCGCCCCGCTCCGACTGGAGGAAGTCGGACAGCAGCGCCATCAGGGCCGACACCTCGTCGGCCGGTCGGGCCCAGTTCTGCAAGGAGAAGGCGTAGAGCGTGAGCGCCGGCAGGCCGATGCGGCGGGCGGTGCGGACCACCGCGCGCACCGCCTCGGCCCCCTCGCGGTGGCCGGCCACCCGCGGCAGCCCGCGCGCCTCGGCCCAGCGGCCGTTGCCGTCCATGATGACGGCCACGTGGCGCGGCAGCGGACGCGCCCGCACCTGGGCCTCGAGCACGGTGAGGGCGGTCGGCGACACGGGCCGCTCTATACCACGGGGCCCGGAGCCGGCCACCCCCAAGGGGGCGCTCGCACCTGGGGTGCATCACCCCTGGTTTGACCGGTGGCGCGGGCCGTTCCATGCTCCACCGGTGGTTCCCCGCTCCGTCGGCCCGTGGGAGGTCCTCTCGGTCATCGGCCGCGGCGGCATCGGGGTCGTGTACCGCGCGCGCCACCGGCAGACCGGCCGGTTCGCCGCGCTGAAGCTCCTCGGCCCCGCCCCGCTGGTCGACCCACGCTCCGCGCGCCGGCTGGCTCGCGAGTTCGAGGTGCTGCGGGGGCTCGACCACCCCTACGTGGTCCGCGTCTACGAGGCGGGCGTCCTCGAGGGCTACTCCTACATGGCCATGGAGCTGGTGGAGGGGCTCGACCTGCGCGCCTTCCTCTCGCCTTCGCTCGACGAGGCCAGCGGCCGGCGGCCCCCCGTGGCCGACCCGTCGCTCCTCTCCACCTCCGGGCCGCCGCCCGACATGGGCGCCGAGGCCATCCGGGCCATGGCCTCCATGATGGACGAGCCGGAGACCGCGCCCTCCGAGTTCCACCCGCCGGTGCCCGCCGCGCCGGCCCCCGGGGAGGCCTCGGCGGCGCGCGGCCCGCTCTCGGCCGAGGTGCAGGCCGGGCTCAACCGGCCGCGCCGGCTGGAGCGGCTGGGCGGCTCGCTGCGCCAGGTGCTGCAGGCGCTGGACTACGTGCACGGGCGCGGACTGGTGCACCGCGACCTCAAGCCCTCCAACATCATGGTGGACGACCGCCGCCAGGCCCGCATCATGGACTTCGGCCTGGTGAAGCACGCCGAGGAGGCGGTGGAGCCGCTCACCGGCACCGGGCGCGTGGTCGGCACCTACCGCTACATGTCGCCGGAGCAGGCGCAGGGCCACCCGGTGGACGGGCGGGCCGACCTCTACTCGCTGGGCGTCATCCTCTACGAGCTGCTGTCGGCGGCGCCGCCCTTCACCTCGCAGGACCCGGCCTCGCTCTGGCACGAGATCCTGCACCGGCGCCCGACGCCGCTCATCGAGATCAACCCCGGCGTCGATCCCGACCTCGCGGCCATCGCGGAGCGGTGCCTGGAGAAGGACCCCGACGCCCGCTTCGAGAGCGCGCGGGAGGTGCTCAGGGTGCTGGAGCGGTGAAGCGGGGCCGCGCCGCTCGGCGCGGGCCGTTCCGCCCGAGCGCCCAGCCCGGGAACTCGTGGCCGCGCCGCCGCTGGTAGGCGTCGAGGTAGAGCCGCTCGTAGGCGGCCGCCTCGTGGTCCCAGGAGAAGTCGAGGGTGGCGGCGCGCCGGCGCATGGCCTCCACGTGGTGGGGCCGATCGAACCAGGTGGAGATGGCCCAGCCGATGGTGTCGCCGAGGGCCTGCGGCGAGAGGTCGCCGAAGACGAAGCCGGTGCCCTGGCCGGTCCGCTCGTCGTAGGGCTCCACCGTGTCCTTGAGCCCTCCGGTGGCCCGCACGATGGGCAAGGTGGCGTAGCGCAGGCTGTAGAGCTGGTTCAGGCCACAGGGCTCGAAGCGCGACGGCATGACGAAGAAGTCGGCGCCCGCCTCGATGCGATGGGCCAGCGCGTTGTCGAAGCCGATCCAGGCCTTGAAGCGGTCGGGGCGGCGCGCCGAGAGGGCGCCGAAGAAGTGCTCGGCCTCCCGGTCGCCCGCGCCGAGCAGCACCACCTGGGCGTTCCAGGCCAGCACCCGCTCCATGGCGTGGGCCATCACGTCGGAGCCCTTCTGCTCGGTGAGGCGCCCCACCAGGCCGAAGAGCGGCACGGCCGGGTCCTCGGGCAGGCCGGCCTCGCGCTGCAGGGCGGCCTTGCAGGCGGCCTTCCCGCCCAGGTCGTCGGCCGAGTAGTTCTCCGCCAGGTACGGGTCGGAGGCCGGGCTCCACTCGTCCACGTCGATGCCGTTGAGGATGCCGCGCAGGTCGCCGCGCCTGGCCGCCAGCTGGCCGTCGAGGCCGCAGCCGAAGGCCGGGGTCTGGATCTCCTCGGCGTAGGTGGGGCTGACGGTGGAGAGCAGCGTGGCGTGCGCCAGCGCCCCCTTCATGAGGTTGAGCGCGCCGAAGTGCTCCAGCTCGCCCGGGTGGTAGTGCCCCTCGCCGAGCCCGGTGAGGAAGAGCGCGCCCGGCCCGGCGACGCCCTGGTGCGCCAGGTTGTGGATGGTGAAGACGGTGGCGGCGGCGTGCAGCGGCCTGGCCCACTCCACCGTGTTCACGTAGATGGGGACCAGCGCCGTCTGCCAGTCGTTGGCATGGATGACGTCCGGCCAGAAGTTGATGGACTTGCAGAGCTCGAGCGCCCCTCGGGAGAGGAAGACGAACCGCTCCAGGTTGTCGTCGTACCCCTCGCCCGGCCGGCCGTAGAGGAAGGGCCGGTCGAAGTAGCGGTGGTACTCGAGGAAGTAGACGGGGACGTCGCTGCCCGGGGCCCGCCCCAGCCGCACGCCGGCGCGGGCGCTGCCCCACCACATGGGCACGCCGATGGAGCCGTCCAGCCGCTCCAGCGCCCCCCAGTCGAAGCCGGCGTAGAGCGGCGCCACCACCCGCGCGTCGATGCCGCGGTGGTGGAGCGCCTTGGGGAGGGCGCCGACCACGTCGCCCAGCCCGCCGGTCTTGGCGAAGGGGGCGACCTCGGAGCCGACGACGAGGACCTTGAGCGGCGGCCGGCGGTCCATGCCTCAGGTCGCGTAGATCCGGTAGTCGACGTGCGGGAAGGGGTTGTCCTTGCCCTCCAGGTCGGCCAGGTAGGTCTCGTCGAGCCGGCCCGCCTTGAGGTCCTCGTAGAGCCGGGTGAAGCGCACCGTGTGCTCGTTGAAGCGGCGCGTGGCGTAGGGCACGGTGGTGCCGGTGGTCATGATGAAGGCCCAGTCGCTCGACTGCTGCAGCAGGAGCTCGCGGGCGGCCTGGTTCAGGGCGCGGCGGGTCAGGCCGGTGGCGTCCGGGTGCCGGTGCGCCAGCTCCACCATGCGCTCGGCCGCCACGTGGGCGTGGCGGTAGGTCCAGGCGTTGCTCTCGTTGCACCAGTACTCGGCGTAGCCCTTGGCGCCCCAGGACGAGAAGCTGGGCGTGGCCACCTGGTTGGTGGGGTGGCGGTCCAGGTAGTCGCCGGGGCTGATGGCCTCCACCACGTCCTGGTCGAAGTGGAGCTGCCGGAAGACGTCGTCGAGGAACTGCGGCCCCTCGTACCACCAGTGGCCGTAGAGCTCGGCGTCGTAGGGGCTGAGGACCATGGGCGGCCGGTCGAGGTGGGGCGCCAGCGCCTCCACCTGCCGCACCCGGTTCTGGCGGAAATGGGTGGCGTGCTCCCCGACCCGGCGGCGCGCCGCCTCCGGGTCGTAGATCCACTTGTCGTGAAGCTTGTCGTGGGTGATGGCGTGGTACTTCACGCCCGTGTACATGCGCAGCCCGGTGGCGTGCACGAAGGGCCCGATGTAGTCGAGCGGCAGGTCGAAGCCCACGTCGCGGTAGAAGTCACGGTAGTGCGGATCGCCCGGGTAGCCCTCCTTGGCGCTCCAGACCTGCTGCGAGGACTCGGTGTCGCGGGCGAAGGCGGCCACGCCGCTCGGGCAGTAGACCGGCGCGAAGGACCCGGCCGCCGGCCGCTGGTCGGCGAAGAGCACCGCGTGGGTGTCCACCATGAAGTAGCGGACGGCCGCCTCGCGCAGCAGCTCGTCGCAGCCGGGCACGTAGCCGCACTCGCCCAGCCACATCCCCTTGGGCCGCTGGCCGAAGTGGCGCTCGTACTGGTCGGCGGCCACGTGCACCTGGGCGCGCATGGCCGCCCAGTTCCGGTCCATCATGGGGAAGAAGCCGTGGGTGGCGGTGGAGGTGATGACCTCCACGCAGCCGGCCTCCTGGAGCCGGCGGAAGGCCCGCACCAGGTTGCCGTCGTGGCAGCGCCAGGTGTGGCGCAGGGCCTGGAACCGCTCGTGGTAGCGCTGCGCCAGGCGGTGGTAGGCCGGCTCGTGCCGCGTCCGCTCCAGCTCCCGCTCGGTGAGGAGGATGAGCTTGTCGAGGTGCTCGGCGTAGCGGTGCTTGAGCAGGTCGTCGGCGAGCATCGCCAGGAGCGGCGCCGAGAGCGACACCGTCACCCGGAAGCGCACCTGGTCGGCCAGCAGCCCCTCGAAGACCTGGAGCAGCGGCAGGTAGGTGCCGGTGATGGCCTCGTAGAGCCACTGCTCCTCCATCACCGTGGGATCCTCCGGGTGGCGCACGAACGGCAGGTGCGCGTGGAGGACGAGGGCGAAGTACCCCTTGGCCATGATCACTCCTCCTCGACCTTCGGGTATCCGCCGGGCGTTCCGGGCGGAGCGGCCTCGGCGGCGGCGCCCAGCCGCCCCTCGCTCGCCCCGGCCAGGCGCGCCTCGCTGGCGCCGCCGAGCCGGCCCTCGCTCGCCCGGGCCAGGCGCGCCTCGCTGGCGCCGCGCGCCACCTGCTCGCTCCCGCCGGCCAGCCTGACCTCGCTGCCGCGCTGTCGGGCCCGCTCGCTGGCGCCCCCCGCCACCTGCTCGCTCCCGCCCGCCCACAGGAGCTCGCTGGCCCCGCGCAGCCGGAGCTCGCTGGCGCCGAGCCGCCACAGCTCGCTCGCGCCGCCCAGCCGCAGCTCGCTGGCGGCCACCCAGCGCCGCTCGCTCGCCCCGGCCAGCAGGAGGTCCGAGGCCCCGGGGCGCCCGGCGACCTGCGGCGAGCCGAGCGCCGCCACCCGCACCTCGCCGCCCGCGTCGGTGACCCAGGACCGGTAGACCTGCCACCGCGCCACCACCGTGCGCGACACCGAGGCGTTCAGGTTCTTGATGACGATCTCCCAGGGGCCGTGGACGACATGCGTCACCGGTCCGAGCTGGAAGCCGTAGGAGCGCCCCTGCCAGGCCTCGCGCACGACCTCGAGGACCTCCACCGGGTGCGGGAAGGGCCCCGCTTCCCAGGAGGTGACGGTGCTCGCCTCCTGCCACTCGGCGCGCCCGGCCAGCTCGTACCAGCCCTCGCCGGTCACCTCGCGCCACTCGACGCGGTCCTCGAAGCGCTCGCCGAGGAGCAGCTGCCGCCCGGTGGCGGTCTGCCGCAGGATCCAGAGCGGGGCGGTCTCGAAGCCCGGCGCGCCGGTCTCGATCCAGGTGACGTGCGGGCCTGGGCCATCGATCCCTGGCCGATGCCCGTCGGGTCCCGGCGCGGCGCCGCCCGGAGACGGCCCCGGCCCTGCCCCGTCGGCCGCGCGGCTGGCCGGGGGGCCGTGGTGATGCGCCATGCCCGCGACGACCGTCATCCACTCCGGCTCGGCCCAGGCCACCGGCTCCTTGCGAGGGAAGTCCACGCGGCTGGACCGGGAGATGCGCGCGAAGCCGCCGTCGCCGGCCACCAGGCCGAGCTCGACGTAGGCGGAGGAGGTGGGCTTGCCGATGAAGAAGAACCACTGACGCGTGGTGCGGTCGACGTGGTGGTCGAACCACGAATGAGCGTTGCTGCCGTCGAAGATGAGCCCGCTCGTGTCGTAGACGCGGAGCGCCAGCGCCGCGTGCGCTCCGCTGGAGCCGAGCCGCTGGCGGGCCAGCTCGATGGCCACGTCGGTCACCTCCCACCAGGCGTAGAGCCGGTCGGGGTCGATGGCCGCCGCGGTGACCCGATCGTGGCCGTAGCCCCACGGGATCTGCTCGACATGGGGCTCGCTGCGGCCGGCCGGACCGAGGTCGAGCTTGGCCGCGGCGGACGGGTCTTGCCCGTACCCCGCATCGGTGGAAGGGGCCGCGGCGGCGGCGGGAGGGGCTGGGGCCCTGGGAGGGGCCGCGGCCGAATTCGGAGTCGCGGCGACCTTGGGAGTCGCCGCCGGCTTCGGCCTGGCAGCGGCCTTCGGAGTCGCTGTGGCTTTCGGAGTCGCTGTGGCTTTCGGAGTCACGGCCGCCTTGGGAGTCGCGGCCGCCTTCGGAGTCACTTTGGCTTTCGGAGTCGCGGCCGCCTTGGGAGTCACCGCCACCTTGGGAGTCGCTTTGGCTTTCGGAATCGCTGTGGCCTTCGGAGTCGCGGCCGCCTTGGGAGTCACGGCCGCCTTCGGAGTCGCGGCCGCCTTCGGAGTCACCGCCGCCTTCGGCTTCGCAGCGGCCTTCGGCGCCATGGCGGCCTTCCGGGCCTTCTTCAGCTGGTCAACCACCTGCCGCGCCAGCTCCTCCTTGCCGAGCTTGGAGCTGGCGCTCAGGCCGAGCTGGCGGGCCGCCTCGCTCAGCACGGCGCGGGTCTGCGTCCGCGCCACCTTGAAGGCGGCGATGGTCCAGCCGGCGCCCTCTGTCGCCGCGAGGCCGAGCAGGCGAGCGACCGTCTTCACGATGGTCTCATTGGCGGGCATGGCTGTGGTCCCAGGAAGGAGGGCTCCCACATTAGGTCGGCTTGGGCCCGCGTTGGGAACAACCTTGCGACAAGCGCATCTGGGACGGC
>JANNKC010000179.1:0-8214 GCA_031396105.1 Anaeromyxobacter sp. | reverse complement strand
GCCCGGCGCGCGCCGCCGTCCGGGGCGCCGCGCCACTTGACGCCACCCCCCGGTACGGCAATCTGCCGGGGCCTTGCCGGTCCTGCCCGCCCTCGCCGCGCTCCTCCTCGCCGCCGCACCGACCGTCCCGCTCGTCCTGGGCGGCGAGCCGCTGGCGCTCACGGTCTCGCTCGAGGTCCGGGCCGCGCCGGCCCACCGGGGCGCCGATCCGGAGGCCGCCCCCCTCGTCCTCGACGGCCCGCTGGCGCTCGCCTGGGTGGCCGGGCCCGATGGCACCCTGACCGGGCGGGCCGTGAACGACGTGCTCATCGCGGAGGTGCGGCTCATCCCGGCGCCGGGCGGTGCGCGAAGGCTGGCCGTGTCGCTCCGCTGGCGTCGTGACGCCGGGCTGGAGCGGGCCGCGCTGCGGCTCGGCTGGGCCGGCGCCGGGCCGGGCGCGGTGGGGCGCGATCTCGTGGCCGAACCGCTCATCGCCCCGCGCCGCACCGGGCGGGGCACGCCGCTCCTGGCCTGGGCCGGCCCCGCGCTGCTGGTGGGCGGCCCCGGCGTGGTGGCGGCGGTGCTGGCCCCGGCGCGCGGTGACGCCGGGCTCACGGCCACCCTCTTCCTCGACGACGCGGCGGAGCGCCCCTTCGCCACCTACCGGGAGTGCCTCACCGCGCTGCCGCGCCTCGGCGGCCAGCCCGGCCACGCCTGGGCCGACCTGGAGCGGAAGCGGCCCTGGACGCGGTCGCCGCGCCGCGCCGGCGACGAGGACCGGCTCACGGCCACGCTCTACCCCCGCTCGCCGGGCGACCTCGGACCGCTCGTGCCGCAGCGCTGGGCCCGCGGAGCCGCCGCCGCGCTGGTGCTCACCGACCACGCCGACCGGACCGACGCCGGCGCGCTGCGCGCCGTCCTCTACGGCCACTCGGACCTTCGCGCCGAGGGGAGCGCCGGGGCCGGCCTGCTCGGGCGCGGCCTGGCCTTCACCCGGACCTTCTTCACGTCCGGCGGCGCCGGCACGCTGGAGGAGCCCGCCGTGGCGGCGCTGGCCGACCGGCTGGTGGCCGCCGGCTCCGAGGTCGGGCTCCACTCGGTGACCGCGCTGCGCGACGACCGCGCGGCGGTGCGGGCCGGCCTGGCCGCGGCGGCGCGCTGGGCGCCGGCGGTCTGGATCGACCACGAGCCCTACGTGAACTGCGAGGCGCTCTCCGCGCGCGGGGCCACCGCGGACGCGAGCTACGGCGTGGCCGACCTGCTCGTGGCGGGCGGGGTGCGCTGGGGGTGGGCGGCCGGCGACGTGGCCGGCTTCAGGCGCGTCGAGCTCGGCGACCTCTTCCAGGCGGCGCCGCCTGGCGAACCGAGCCCGGTGCTCTACCCGCTGCCCGGCGCGCCCGGGCTCTGGATCTTCCAGACCAGCTTCTTCTACGCGCCGCCCGCCGAGCTCGCCGCGGCGCTCTCCGAGGAGGCGCTGGACCGGCTGGAGCGCGGGCAGGGGCTCTTCGTGGGCCACACCTACCTGGGCGCCGGACCCGCCGGGACCCGCGGCGCCGGCGCCGAGGCTCGGCTGGCGGTGCGTCCCGCGCCGGGCGGCGGCCTGATCATCGCTCCCGAGCTCGACGAGGCGCTGGCCCGGCTGGCGGCGCGGGTGGGCGCCGGCCGGCTCGCCTCGCTCACCTGGTCCGACGCCGGGGATCGGCTGCGGGCGCTCGGCGAGGTGGAGCTCCGCTACCGCGAGGACGGCGCGGTCGAGGTGGTGAACCACGGCGCCGCCGCGCTGCCCGGCCTGACGCTCGTCGCGCCGGCGCCCGGCCTGGAGTGGTGGGTGGACGGCCGGCCCGCCACCGTCGAGCCGGGCGGGGCGCGCCTCTGGCTCGACCTGCCCGCCGGCGGCGCGGTGATCCTCCAGGCCACCCGCCGGCTCCTGCCGGTGCCGCTTCTGCACCTCTCGTCGCTGCCCTGAGGCCTCGCCATGGAGCTCCGCCCCGCCACCGCCGCCGACCTCGCGCCGCTCGCCGCCGGGCTGGCCCGCGTGCCGCTCCTGGTCCGCTATGGCCGCGACGCCGGGCGCATCGAGGCCGACCTGGCCGCGGCGCTGGCCCGCGGCGACGGCCTCGTGCTCGCGGTGGAGCAGGGGCGCCCGGCCGGCCTGGCCTGGTTCCTCAGGCAGGGGACGCTGGGGATGGGCGGGTACCTGAGGCTCATGGCGGTGCTGCCCGAGGCGCAGGCGCGCGGCACGGGGGCGGCCCTGCTGGCTGCCTTCGAGGCCGAGGTGGCGGCGGTGAGCGCGCACGCCTTCCTGCTCTGCTCCGACTTCAACCTGGCGGCCCAGCGGTTCTACGAGCGCCACGGCTGGGCGCGGGTGGGGGCGCTGCCGGGGCCGGTGCTGGAGGGGGTGGCGGAGGTCATCTACTGGAAGAGGGTGGGGGCCCCGCCGCCGAGGTGAGCCCGGAGGCGGCTGCTTGCTCGCTCCGACGGCGATGCGATACTGAGCCCACGTGTTCCCCGCGACCGCCTTGACCACGTCACCCGAGCTCACCGTCCGCTATCGTGCGGTCGCGGGCGCCACCGGCGCGGGGGTGGCCGTGCTCGGGGTGGCCGTGGTGGCCGGCTGGGCCATCGGGCTGGACCAGGCGGCCCCATTCGGCGGCGGCCCCCTCATGAAGGTGAACGCCGCGCTCTGCTGCATCCTGGCCGGACTGGCGCTGGTCCTGGCCCGGTCCGACGGGCGCGGGCGCGCCGTCGCCAGGGTGCTCGCCGCCGCCACCATGGCCATGGGCGTCGCCACCATCGCCGAGTGGGTCTTCAGCGTCGACCTCGGCTTCGACCAGCTCCTGTTCCGGGACACCACCAGGGCGTACACCAGCGTGCCTGGCCGGATGGCTTCCAACACGGCCCTGGCCTTCACCCTGCTCGGGGTGGCCCTGCTGCTCGTCCGGGAGCGCGGCTGGCCTCTGCGGCTGGCGCGCCTCTGCGCGGTGGTGGCGCTCTCGATCGGGGCCATCGCCTTGGCCGGCTACCTCTACGGCGTCTCGCCGCTGTTCACGGTGGCGCGGCAGACCTCCATGGCGCTCCCGGCGGCCATCGCCATCGTGGCCCTGGCCGGCGGAGTGCTCCTCGCTCGCACGGACGCGGGCACGTCGGCGCTGCTCGTGAGCGAAGGCTCCGGTGGCGCCATGGCACGGCGCCTGCTCCCCCTCGCCGCCGTGGTGCCCTTCGCGCTCGCGCTCCCGGCCCAGGCCGGGGTGCGGGCCGGGCTGCTCGACCAGGCCTACGCCTCCGCCCTGGTCACGGTCGGTCTCACCGGCGTCCTCGGGTGGATGGTCTCCCGGACCGCACGCGCGGTCGAGCTGCGCGAGGCGGAGCTGCGGGAAATCGCCGCCCGGCTCGCGGCGCGCGAGGCGGAGCTCTCCGCCTCGAACCGCGAGCTGGAGGCGTTCAGCTACTCGGTCTCGCACGACCTGCGCGCGCCCCTGCGCTGCATCGACGGCTTCAGCCTGGCGCTGGCGGAGGACTGCGCGGCCGCGCTCCCGCCGGTGGGCCTGGGTCACCTCGATCGGATCCGCGCGGCCATCCAGCGGATGGATCGGCTCATCGACGACCTCCTCCAGCTCTCCCGCGTGGTCCGGACCGAGCTGCGCCAGGAGCGGGTGGATCTCTCCGCCATGGCGCGGGACATCGCCGAGGGGCTGGCGCGGACGGCTCCGGACCGGCGGGTCGCCTTCGAGATCGAGGCCGGGCTCGCCGCGGTCGGGGATCCGAGCCTCCTCCGCCTGGTCCTCGAGAACCTCCTCGGGAACGCCTGGAAGTTCACCTCCAAGCACGCCTCGGCGCGGATCGCCCTGGGCCAGACGACGCGCCAGGGCCGCCCCGCGCTCCTGGTCCGGGACGACGGCGCCGGCTTCGACATGGCGCACTCGGCCAAGCTCTTCCGGGCGTTCCAGCGCCTGCACGGCTCCGGCGACTTCGCCGGGTCCGGCGTCGGCCTCGCCACGGTGCAGCGCATCGTGCGGAGGCACGGGGGCGAGATCTGGGCCGAGGGCGCGGTGGAGCAGGGAGCGACCTTCACGTTGACGCTGCCGGGCATGACGCGGCTCCGAGGGGCGCCAGGCCCGGACCGCTCGCCATGAAGCCGCTGCGCCTGCTCCTCGTCGAGGACTCCGCCGATGACGCGCTCCTGGTGGTGCGCGCCCTGGCCCGCGCCGGCTGGCACCCCACCTTCGAGCGGGTCGAGACCGAGGCCGCCTTCCGCGCCGCGCTGAGGGCGGCGCCGGTCGACCTGGTGGTCTCGGACTGGGTGCTGCCGGCCTTCTCGGGCTGGGCCGCCCTCGGCATCTCGCAGGCCGACGCGCCCGACGTCCCCTTCATCGTCTGCTCCGGGCAGATCGACGAGGAGGCGGCGGTGACCGCGCTGCGCTCCGGCGCCAAGGACTTCGTCACCAAGGGGAACCTGGCCCGGCTCGGTCCGGCGGTCGAGCGCGAGCTCGAGGAGGCGGCGCTGCGGCGCGAACGGCGCCGGGCCGAGGCGGAGGTGGTGCGCCTCCGCACGGAGCTGGAGCGGTCGCGCCGCCTGGAGGAGGTCGGGATGATCGCGAGCCAGGTGTCGCACGACCTGAGGAACCTCATCAGCCCGCTCATGCTGCTCCCCGACCAGCTGCGCCTGCGCATCGAGCCGGGGCACCAGGCGCGCCCGCTCTGCGACAAGCTCCAGCAGGGGATGCGACGCCTGGCGGACGTCACCGAGGACCTCCTCACGCTGGGCCGCCGAAGGCAGGTCCGCCTCGAGCCCACCGACCTGAACCTGGTCGTCCGCGCAGCGCTCGACGGCCTGGGCGAGGCGCCGCCCACGCTGTCCATGGCGCTGGTCTTCGCCCCGGACGTACCCCGCGTCGTCGGCGCCCCGGGCCAGCTGGCGCGCGCCTTCGCGAACCTCTTCGCCAACGCCCGTGATGCCATGAACGACCAGGGCGTGCTCGGGGTCCGGACCTCGAGGGTCGACCTGCCCTCGCCCCGCGGGCCCCTCCGGCCGGGTTGCTACGCGGTGGTCGAGGTCTCGGACACGGGCAGTGGAATCCTCCCGGGCCAGCTCGACCACATCTTCGAGCCCTACTTCACGACCAAGGCCGGCGGGACGAGCAGCGGCTCCGGGCTCGGCCTCGCCATCGTGCACGGAATCGTCTCCGATCATCAGGGGACGGTCTCGGTCAAGAGCGAGGTCGGCCGCGGGACGAGCTTCACCGTCAGCATCCCGGCGTCACCCTGAGGTGGCGGCGCGGGCCGGGCCCTCGGCCACGTCGGCGGCGAGGCCGCGGCTACTTCATGATCTCGACCAGCTCGACCTCGAAGTCGAGCGTCGCGCCCGGCGGGACGTCGCCGCCCGCGCCGCGGTCGCCGTAGGCGATGGCGGCCGGGCAGATCAGGCGGGCCTTGCCGCCCACCTTGATCTTCTGCACGCCCTCGCTCCAGCAGGGGATGACGCCGTTGAGCGGGAAGGTGGCCGGGCCGCCGTGCTTGGCGGAGGCGTCGAAGACCTTCCCGTCGATGAGCTTGCCCGTGTAGTTCACCTTCACCTGGTCGGTGGCGGCCGGGTTCTTGCCGGTGCCCTCCTTGATCGGGATGTAGACCAGGCCCGAGGCGGTCTTCTCCGCGCCCGGCTCCTTGGCGACCTTCTCCAGGTACTCGACGCCCTTCTTCTGGGCGTCGGCCCCCTGGGCGGCGCGGCGCTCCAGCGCCAGCTTCTGGATGGCGTTCTGCTGCTCCTCCAGCTTGACCTCGGCCTTGCCGGCGGCCGCGTCGCGGAGGCCGGCCAGCACCAGCTCCAGCTCCGCCGGCGCGAAGGAGAAGGTCTCCAGCGACTTCTGGATGGCGACGCCGACGGCGTAGACGGTCTTCTCCTGGTCGGTCTTCGGCGAGGCCTTGGGCGGCGCCGAGGGGGTGCAGGCGGCGAGCAGCAGGACGGCGGCGAGGGCGGCGGTGGCGGTGGTCTTCACGTGGGTGGTTCTCCGTGGCTGGGGGACTGTTGGGCCAAAGGCGGCCGTGCATACCACGCCGGCGAGCCCCGTGGCGGCGTGGCCGGAGCCACGGGGTCGGCGCCTCAGTCCTCCATCGTGGAGAGGTCGCCCTCGGGCAGCCCCTGGGCGCGCGCCTTGAGGACGCGGCGCATGATCTTGCCGGAGCGGGTCTTGGGCAGGACGTCGACGAAGGTGACCTTCTCCGGCTTCACGATGGGGCCGAGGTGGGTGGCCACGTGGGTGCGCACCTCCTCCGCCAGCTCCTCGCTCGCCTTGAACCCCTGGCGGAGCATGCAGTAGCAGTGGATGGCCTGTCCCTTCACCTCGTGCGGCAGGCCGATGACGGCCGCCTCGGCCACGGCGGGGTGGGACACCAGGGCGCTCTCCACCTCGGCCGTGCCGAGCCGGTAGCCGGCGACCTTGATGACGTCGTCGGTCCGGCCGATGACCCAGAAGTACCCGTCCTTGTCACGCTTGGCCGAGTCGCCGGCGCAGTACATGCCGGGGTAGGTGGTCCAGTACGCCTTGGCCCAGCGCTCCGGATCCTTGTAGATGGTGATGGCCATGGCGGGCCACGGCTTCTTCAGCACCAGGAACCCCTCCTCGCCGTCCGGCACCTCATTCCCCTTGTCGTCGAGGATGACGGCCTCCTGCCCGAAGAACGGCTTGCCGGCCGAGCCGGGCTTGAGCGGCAGGGTGGGGATGGGCGTGATCTGGAACATGCCGGTCTCGGTCTGCCACCAGGTGTCCATGATGGGGCAGCGGCCGCGGCCGATCTCGCGGTGGTACCACTTCCACGCCTCGGGGTTGATGGGCTCGCCCACCGAGCCGAGCAGGCGCAGCGTGGAGAGGTCGTGGCGCGCCGGCCAGGAGGCGCCGAAGCGCATCAGGCCGCGGATGGCGGTGGGGGCCGTGTAGAGGATGGTGATGCCGTACTTCTCCACCAGCGACCACCACTTGTTGGGATACGGGTAGGTGGGCGCCCCCTCGTACATGAAGGTGGTCGCGCCGCAGAGGAGCGGCGCGTAGACGATGTAGCTGTGGCCCGTCACCCAGCCCGGATCGGCGGCGCACCAGTAGCGGTCCTCGTCCTTCATGTCGAAGACGTACTTCAGGGTGGCGTGGATGCCGGTCATGTAGCCGCCGTGGCCGTGGACCAGCCCCTTCGGCTTCCCGGTGGTGCCCGAGGTGTAGAGGATGTAGAGCGGGTCGTTCGAGTCCATCACCTCGGTCGGGCAGCTGCCGGTGGCCAGCGGCAGCTTCATGAGCTCGTGGTACCAGTAGTCGCGGCCGGCCTCCATGCGGATCTCGTGGGCGGTGCGCTGCACCACGATGACGGTCTCCACGGTGGGGCACCTGCGGACCGAGTCGTCCACGATCTTCTTCAGCTCCACCACCTTGCCGTTCATGAAGCCGCCGTCGGCGGTGATGACCACCTTCGACTCGGAGTCCTCGATGCGCCCCTGCAGCGCGTCCACCGAGAAGCCGCCGTAGACCACCGAGTGGATGGCGCCGATCTTGGCGCAGGCCAGCATGGCGATGACGATCTCGGGGATGCGCGGCATGTAGATGGTGACGCGGTCGCCCTTCTTCACGCCCATGGCCTTCAAGACGTTGGCGAACTTGCAGACGTCACGGTTGAGCGCGAAGTACGAGTAGGTGCGGACCTCGTTCCGCTCACCGACCCAGATCAGCGAGAGCTTGTTCTTGCGCCAGGTGCGCTGGTGGCGGTCCAGGGCGTTGTGGACGATGTTGCACTGCGCCCCCTTGAACCACCTGTAGTAGGGCTTCTTCGAGTCGTCGAGGACCTTGTCCCACTTGCGGTACCACTCCAGCTCCTCCGCCTCCTTGGCCCAGAAGCCCTCCAGGTCGTCGGCGGCGCGCTTGGCCACCTCGCCCCAGTCCTTGACGAGGGCCTGCGCCGTCACCTCGGGCGTCGGGTTGAAGACCTCGCCTTCCAGCTGGGGCTTGACGCTCATCCGTCGACGTTAACAAAGTGGCGGCTCAGCTCCAAGCACCTACATCACGTCGGTCGCCGCGGATTCGACCAGCCCACCCCACGCGGCTATCCTGCCGCCAATGCTCCGCCCTCCGCCGCTCTCGCCCGGTGACGTGGTCCGGGTGGTGGCCCCCGGCAGCCCGTTCGAGCCGGCGCCCTTCGAGGCCGGCCTCCGGGTGCTGCGGGATCGGCTCGGCCTGGTGCCGCGGCTGCGCGATGACA
>JANNKC010000156.1:0-9515 GCA_031396105.1 Anaeromyxobacter sp. | reverse complement strand
CCTTGGCCAGCAGCCGCGCCAGGTCGAGCTGCTTCCCGGTGCTGGGGACCGCCGCCACGTCCTCGGCCGACTGGGTGTCGATGCGGGCATAGCGCAGGAAGCGCTCCAGCACGGGCTCGGGCGGGCGGGCCGATGGGCGGGGCCGGCGGATCGTGGCCGGCGGGCTGGCCGTGCGATCCTTCCGGGCGGCCGGACGGGCCGTGCGAGCGGTGCGGGCGATCCGATGACGCATGAAGGCGATTCCTGTTCTGGTGGCCGCCATTCTGCGGCCTTCACCCGACGATGCCACGGAGCGCGCCTGCCTGCGAGCGATCCAACCAGTTCAAGCTCGGGAACTCCGCGCAGCGCCCGCGTGCTCCTGGGCCTCCTCAGACCAGACGACCAGGTGAGTGTGCCTTTCGACTGCATCAGGTGCTTCAAGGCAGGCGGCCTGCCTTCGCCTCGACCTGCGTCGTCTCCAGCGCCAGGGCCGCCGGCGTCGCTGCGGCATCGGGCCCGCGCCCGGATCATTCTGCGATCCCAGCACGGACCCAGCGAGCGGATCGGTCGGCACCGCCACCGCGGGCACCGGGACGACCCAACTGTGTTGTTCGGGCGCCCGAACAACACATAAGGGTGCGTTCATCGCGCCGGTGACCCCTCGGGCTCGTCGTCCAGGGGGCGCCCAACCGGCTCGTCCGGCTGCGCCTCACCTCACCGATCGGCCAGGCGGCGCCGGCCCCGGGCTCCTTCGACACGCTCTTCCGTCCGAGCGGCATCGCGCTCTCGAGCGCGACCACCGCGCTCGTCACCGACTGCGGCCCGGGCGGCAACTGCGGCGCGAGCGGCCGCCTGGTGGAGGTCGCCCTGGCGACGGGCTCGGTCGGCCGGGCGGCTGAACGTGCTCGGGCGTGACCAGCCGGCCGCCGCCCTGAGCCCTGGAAAAGCGCCCTGAGTGCGGGGCCTTGGCGGCTCGGGTCGGACGATGTCGCACCGGGTGGGCCGCGGACCTGGGTGCCGCCGCGCCGCCCGTGGCCGCCGTCGGCCGGCGCCCTGCACCGGGTGGCGCGTGGGGCCTGGTTCGCTGGCGTGGCACGTGCGGCCGCTCCGCGCCATGCTAGGCCTCCTCCGCCATGGACCCCGCCCTCCAGCGCACCCTCGACGACCTGCCGGCCGCCCCCGGCTGCTACCTCATGAAGGACAAGGCGGGGGTGGTGATCTACGTGGGCAAGGCCTCCAGCCTGCGCAGCCGAGTCCGCTCCTACTTCGGCGCGCCGCGCGCCGACGAGCGGGCCTTCGTGGCGCTGCTCGACGAGCTGCTGGGCGTCATCGAGGTCATCGTCACCCGCTCCGAGAAGGAGGCGGTGCTCCTCGAGAACGAGCTCATCAAGAGGCACCGGCCCCGCTTCAACGTGGTCTTCCGGGACGACAAGACCTTCATCGTCCTCCGGCTCGACCTGACCCACCCGTACCCTCGGCTGGAGGTGCGCCGGGCCAAGGAGGCGCGCGACGCCACGGCGCGCTACTTCGGGCCGTTCAGCTCGGCCTGGTCGATCCGCGAGACGCTCAAGCTCCTCAACCGGCACTTCCAGCTGCGCACCTGCACCGACCACGTGCTGGCCACCCGCCAGCGGCCGTGCATCCTGTACCAGATCCACCGCTGCCCCGGCCCCTGCGTCTACCAGGTGCCGCCGGAGGCGTACGCCGCCTCGGTGCAGGACGCGGTGGCCTTCCTGGAGGGGCGCGAGCCCGAGCTGGCGGCCCGGCTGGAGGCGCGCATGCAGGAGGCGGCGGCCGCCCTGCGCTTCGAGGAGGCGGCCCGGCTGCGCGACCAGCACCGCGCGGTGGCCCGCTCGCTGGAGACGCAGCGGGTCATGCTGGGCGACGGCGCCGACCGCGACGTCGTCGGCCTGCACCGCGAGGGGCCGGACCTGGTGCTGCAGGTCATGGTGATGCGGGCCGGGCGGCTCATCGACGCGCGCGCCTTCCCGTTCCGTGGGCAGATGGCGGGCGATCCGGAGGTCCTCTCCCAGTTCCTGGCCGCCTACTACGAGCAGGCGCCGGCGCCGGAGGAGGTGCTGCTGCCGCTGGAGCCGGACGGGGCGGAGGCGCTGGCCGAGGTGCTCTCCGAGGGGCGCGGCCGGAGGGTGCGGCTGCTCACGCCCCAGCGGGGCGCCAAGGCCGACCTGCTCGAGGTGGCGGCCAGCAACGCGGCCCAGAGCTTCGTGAGCTGGCACTCCCGCGACGAGCGCCGCGAGGAGGCGCTGCTGGCGCTGACCCGTGCCCTCGCGCTCACGCGGCCGCCGCGCTGGATGGAGTGCTACGACATCTCCACCTTCCAGGGGGCGCTGGCGGTCGGCTCGGGCGTCTCGATGCGCGACGGCGAGCCCGACAAGGCCGGCTACCGCCGCTACAAGGTGAAGGGCGTGGCCGGACAGGACGACTTCGCCATGCTCCACGAGGTCATCACCCGCCGCCTCAGGCGCGGCCTGACCGAGGGGGCGCTGCCCGACCTGCTGGTCATCGACGGCGGCAAGGGGCAGCTCAACGCGGCGCTGGCGGCGGCGCGCGACCTCGGCGTGCCGGTCAAGCCGGTGCCGGGGAACCCGGCGGCCCCCTACGTGGAGGTCATCGGCCTGGCCAAGTCGCGGCTGGTGGCGGGCGACCTGGGCGCCACCCGGGTCATCTCGCGGCGCGCGGCTCGGGGGCGGAGGGCCGACCCTCGTCCCGCCGCCCTGGCCACCGCGGCCGAGGTGGCCGAGAAGGGGTTCGCGGCCGAGGCGGAGCGGACGCCCGAGCGGGTCTTCCTGCCGGCGCGCAAGGACCAGATCGTGCTGCGGCAGAACTCGGCCGAGCTCTTCCTG
Source organism: Anaeromyxobacter sp. (assembly GCA_031396105.1). GTDB lineage: Bacteria > Myxococcota > Myxococcia > Myxococcales > Anaeromyxobacteraceae > JADKCZ01. The sequence continues at coordinate 6,672 of JANNKC010000156.1, read as the reverse complement.
CTGACCCGGCTGCGCGACGAGGCCCACCGCTTCGCCATCACCTTCCACCGCAAGCTGCGGCGCGAGCGGAACTTCCAGAGCGTGCTCGAGTCGATCCCGGGCGTGGGCGACGGCCGGAAGAAGGCGCTGCTGCGCCACTTCGGGGCGCTGAAGCGGGTGCGCGCCGCCACGCTGGAGGAGCTGCGCGCCGTGGAGGGGTTCGGCGAGCGGCAGGCGGCGGCGGTCTTCGAGTTCTTCCACACGCCGGGCGGCGAGCACCCGGCCGGGCCCGGCGAGGAGGAGGCGCCGGCCACGCCCGGGCCGGCGGCCGGCGACCCCGACGCTCCAACGGAGGCGGAGATCGACGCGGCCCTGGCGGAGGAGGCGGGCGGCGCTTAGAGCCCTCATCCACCTCACGCGGGACTGGATTCCGTTCGAGCTGGCGTGCTATCCGCTATCACGGAGGAACACCACAATGCGCATCGCGGACGACATCACCAAGCTCATCGGCAACACCCCGCTGGTCCGGCTCAACCGGATCACCGACGGCGCCAAGGCCACCGTGGTGGCCAAGCTGGAGAGCTTCAACCCGCTCTCCAGCGTCAAGGACCGCATCGGCGTCTCCATGATCGAGGCGGCCGAGCGAGCCGGCAAGATCGGCAAGGACACCATCCTGCTGGAGCCGACCTCCGGCAACACCGGCATCGGCCTGGCCTTCGTGGCGGCCGCCAAGGGTTACAAGCTGGTCCTGACCATGCCGGAGACCATGTCGGTGGAGCGCCGCCGGGTCCTCACCGCGATGGGTGCCGAGCTCGTGCTCACCCCGGGCGCCGAGGGGATGAAGGGGGCCATCGCCAAGGCGGCCGCGCTGGCGGCGGAGAACCCGAACTACCTGGTGCTGCAGCAGTTCGAGAACCCGGCCAACCCGGAGATCCACCGGCGCACCACCGCCGAGGAGATCTGGCGGGACACCGATGGGAAGATCGACATCTTCGTGGCCGGCACCGGCACCGGCGGCACCATCACCGGCGTGGGCGAGGTGCTCAAGCCCCGCAAGCCCTCCATCCAGATCATCGCCGCCGAGCCCAAGGACTCGCCGGTCATCGCCGGCGGCAAGCCGGGGCCCCACAAGATCCAGGGCTGGGGCCCGGGCTTCGTCCCCAAGGTGCTCAACACCAAGATCCTCGACGAGATCATCCCGGTCTCCAACGAGGACTCGGGTATCATGGCGCGGCGGCTGTCGAGGGAGGAGGGGATCCTCTCCGGCATCTCCTGCGGCGGCGCGGCCTGGGCGGCCATCCAGGTGGCCAAGCGGCCCGAGAACGCAGGGAAGCTCATCGTGGTGGTGCTCCCCGACACCGGCGAGCGCTACCTCTCCACCTGGCTCTTCGAGGAGCAGCCGAAGTGACCGACGCGAGGAAGGAGCCGGAGGCGGTCGACCTGCGGTCCATCGTCGACGAGCTGGTCAAGGGCTCGAGCGGCCTGGCGGGCATCCCGGGCGGGCAGGCGGTGCTGCCGTCGCGCGACGCGGTCATCGAGATCGTGGAGGCGCTCCGCTCGGTCATCTTTCCCGGCTACTTCGGCACCGCCGACCTCCGCGAGGAGAGCCTGCACTACTACATCGGCGCCACGCTGGAGAAGGCGTCGCGGACGCTGGAGGAGCAGGTGCGCCGGGCCGTGGCCTTCTCGGCGCGGCACGACTACCACGCCTGCGCCCACTGCGCGGCGGCGGCCCGCGACGCGGTGGCCGCCTTCCTGGTGCAGGTGCCGGAGATCCGGAGGCTCTGCGCCTCCGACGTGGAGGCGGCCTACGAGGGCGACCCGGCCCTGAGCAGCCGCGACGAGGCCATCTTCGCCTACCCGGGCATCTTCGCCGTCACCAACCAGCGCATCGCCCATGCGCTCCACGTGCAGGGCGTGCCGCTCATTCCGCGCATCATGACCGAGTACGCCCACACGCTGACCGGCATCGACATCCACCCGGGCGCCCACATCGGCGAGAAGTTCTTCATCGACCACGGCACCGGCGTGGTGGTGGGCGAGACCAGCCGCATCGGCGCCCGGGTGCGGCTCTACCAGGGCGTCACGCTGGGCGCCAAGAGCTTCCCCCTCGACGAGCACGGCAACCCCATCAAGGGGATCGATCGCCACCCCATCGTCGAGGACGACGTGGTGATCTACGCTGGCGCCACCATCCTGGGGCGCAACGTCATCGGCAAGGGCTCGTCCATCGGTGGCAACGTCTGGCTCACCACCGGCGTGCCGCCCAACAGCCGGGTGACCCAGGCCGAGAACCGGGACACCAAGTTCTCCCAGGGCGGCGGGATCTAGCCGCGCCTCCAGACTCGAAGGGACCCCCGTGGCACACCACCCCTGGCACGACGTCGAGCTGCCCCGCTACGTCGAGGACGCCATCCCGGCGGTCATCGAGATCGCCACCGGCTCCAAGGTCAAGTACGAGCTCGACAAGTCCACCGGCCTGCTCATCGTGGACCGCATCCTCTTCTCGGCGGTGCACTACCCCGCCAACTACGGCTTCGTGCCGCGCACCTACTGCGACGACGGCGATCCGCTCGACATCCTGGTGCTCTGCTCCGAGGTCATCCAGCCGCTCTCCATCATGCGCGCCAAGGTCATCGGTGTGATGAAGATGCGCGACGACAAGGGGCTGGACGACAAGCTCATCGCCGTCCACGCCGACGACCCCAACTACTCCGACTACTCCGACGTCTCCGAGCTGCCGCCCCACCGGCTGCGCGAGCTGCGCCGCTTCTTCGAGGACTACAAGGCGCTGGAGAACAAGAAGGTGGTGGTGGGGGAGCCGCAGGGGCGCAAGCTGGCGCTCCAGGTGCTGCGCGAGGCCATCAAGCTCTACGACACGGAGATCGACCGGCTGCGGGGCAGCCACGTGGGCCCGGGCGGGGCCCCGAAGGCGAGGAAGGGCAAGGGCGGGAGGAAGAAGTAGGCGGCGAGGCCGGCCTGGCGCCCTGGGGGCTCACCACTCGCTCACCAGCCCCAGCCCCATGGTGATCGACCAGCCGCCCGCCGACCAGGGCACGCCGTCCACCGTGGCGTGGGCCGTCTTCAGGTCGGAGCGGAGCGTCAGCGAGACCTCCAGCCGGTCGGCGCGGCCTCCCCGCGGGCGCAGGCCGAGGGCGGCCCGGCCGGTGGCTCCCAGGTAGACCGTGTCGGCCGCTCCCTCGCGGCGCTCGATGCCGGTCCCGGCGAAGTCCATGTAGCGCCGCCAGCCCGCCTCGCCACCCGCGCTGAGGCGCCAGCGCTCGCTCGGCTCGTGGACGAAGGAGGCGGTGGCCCCCAGGGTGGTCACCGCGGGAGGGCGCACCAGGTTGAAGGTGACCGCCTTCAGGAGGTCGCGCCCCTCGTAGGCCACGCCGAGCTCGAGCAGGCCCAGCCGGACACCCGGGGCCACGGCCAGCTGGAGCCAGCAGGGGTTGTCCACCCGGGCGAGGTCCGAGTGGGCGGTGGCGCAGGCCCCGGTGCCGACCGAGACGTGCAACACCGGGACGGCCTTCGAGGCGTGTGCGGGCGGGCTGGCCAGGGCGGTCGGGGCGGAGGGCAGGGTGGTGGCGGGCAGGGCGAGGGCGGGCAGGAGGGCGGCGAGGAGGGCGGCGGCGTGGTGGAGGCGCGGCATGCGGCGGCATCCTACCCCGGCCCCCGCGTGCCGCGGCCAGCGGCAGCGAACCCTTCCAACCGGCGCGGGCTCCCACCCAGCGATGCCGATCTACGAATACGCCTGCCCCGCCTGCGACAAGGCCTTCGAGGCCTTCATCCTCCGGAGGGCGGACGAGGCCGAGGTGGTCTGCCCCACCTGCAAGTCCCGCACGGTGAACCGCCTGCTCTCCCGCCCCGCGGCCAGGCGGACCGGAGGCGGCGACGCGGGCTCGGCCGCGCCGTCCTGCGGCCCGGTCGGTTGAAGCCTCTGATCGTCGCCCGGTCGGGCGACACGACGAGCTGGACCATGCCCCGCCATGCCCCGCCATGCCCCGCCATGCCCCGCCATGCCCCGCCACCCGGGGCGCAGGCCGCCGGCGCACCCAAAGTGGAGCGTCCCCGGGGCCCGGGGTAGAGTGGGCGCGCCGTGCGCCGCCCCCTCCGAGCCACCGACTACACCCTCGAGTTCGTCGCCGAGACCCTGGCCAAGGCCGGGCTCATCAGCGACGACGCCCGCAAGACCGCCTTCGCCCGGGAGAACGTGCAGCGCGCCCGGCTGCTGCGCGAGCACGCCTCTCGCACCGGCGGCCGCGGGCTGCGCCGCGCCGAGCTCTCCCCGGTGGAGCTGCTGGCCTCGTTCAAGTTCGTCGACGCCCGCCGCGAGGAGGAGCTGGTCGACGAGGACAAGGCCACGCAGGCGGTGGCCCTGGCCACCGGGCTGCCCTACCGCAAGATCGACCCGCTCCGGCTCGACGCCCACCTCATCACCCGCACCCTCTCTCGCCCGTTCGCCCGCAAGCACGCCGTGCTGCCGCTGGAGCGGCGCGCCGCCACGCTGGTGGTGGCGGTGGCCAACCCCTTCGACCGCGAGCTCTTCGAGAGCCTGCGCGGCCTGACCGGCCTCGACATCGAGCCGGTGCTGGCCGCGCCAGCCGACATCCACCGCGCCATCGCGGAGGTCTACGGCTTCCGGGCCCAGATCTCCGAGGCCACCACCCAGATGGCGGCCTCCGCCAGCCCGGCGGACGTCGGAAACCTGGAGCAGTTCGTCGATCTCTCCGGCATCGAGGCCCTGGAGGCGTCCAGCGAGCCGGTCATCGCCGCGGTGGAGTACCTGCTCCACTACGCCTTCGAGCAGCGGGCCAGCGACATCCACCTCGAGCCGCGGCGCGAGGAGTCGATCATCCGCATGCGCATCGACGGCGTGCTCCACCCCATCCACCGCATCCCCAAGGCGGTGCACGGGGCCATCGCCAACCGGTTCAAGATCATGAGCCGGCTCGACATCGCGCTGCGCAAGCCGCAGGACGGCCGCATCCGCACCGCCCGCGGCGACGCCGAGATGGAGCTGCGCGTCTCCACCATCCCCACCACCTTCGGCGACAAGGTGGTGGTGCGCATCCTCGACCCCAACGTGCTGGTGCGGGACCTCTCGGAGCTGGGCTTCCTGCCCGAGGAGCGCGAGACCTTCGAGCGCTGGCTGGTGCGGCCGCACGGCCTGGTGGTGGTGACCGGCCCCACCGGCAGCGGCAAGACCACCACCCTCTACTCGGCGCTGCAGGCGCTCACCTCGCCGGAGGTGAACGTGGTGACCATCGAGGACCCCATCGAGATGGTCCACGAGGACTTCAACCAGATCGCCGCCAACCCCAAGACCGGCACCAGCTTCGCCGACGCGCTGCGCCACGTGCTGCGGCAGGACCCCGACATCATCATGGTGGGCGAGGTGCGCGACGCCGAGACGGCCTCGCAGGCGGTCCAGGCGGCGCTGACCGGCCACCTGGTGCTCACCACGCTGCACACCAACGACACGGTGGGGGCCATCGCCCGCCTGCGCGACCTGGGGGTGCCGAGCTTCCTCATCGCCGCCACGCTGACCGGCGTGGCGGCGCAGCGGCTGGTGCGGCAGGTCTGCCCGCTCTGCGCCGAGGACGTCCCGCTGACGGCCGACGAGGTGGCCGACCTGGGCGTGCCCCACCCCGAGGACCACGCCGGCGAGCTGCTGGCGCGGCGCGGCCAGGGCTGCGCCAAGTGCCGCTACACCGGCTACTACGGCCGGACCGGCCTCTTCGAGATCCTGCCCATCAACGGGCGGCTGCGCCACCTCATCGCCGACGGGGCCACCCCCGAGGTGCTGGCGCGCACGGCGCGGCAGGACGGCCAGCGGAGCCTGCGGGACCACGCCGTGCGCAAGGTGGCCTCCGGCGCCACCTCCTTCGAGGAGGCCATGCGCGCCACCGCCGACGTGGAGTCCCAGCCGTGAGCCTGGCCCCGGAGATCGCCGAGCTGTGGGCGGCCGGCACGCCGCTGCTCTACCTCGTCACCAGCGAGGAGGCGCGGGCGGTGGCGCTGTGCCGCGCCGCCGCCGAGGGGTTCGACGCGCGGCTGGCGGTCTGGTCCTCGGGGCGCGGCCTGGAGACGCTGGCGCCGGCCGCCAAGGACCCGCTGGCGGCGCTGGAGGGGGTGCTGAAGGCGCCCGCCCCGGTGCTGGCGGTGCTGCTCGACTTCCACCTCTCGCTGCGCGACCCGGCGGTGGCCCGCGCCGTGCGCGACGCCCTGCCGCGCCTGGCCGCCGAGGGGCGCTGCCTGGTGGTGGTGGCGCCACGGCTCGAGCTGCCCGAGGGGCTGGTGGCCGACGCGGCCGTGCTGCGGCTGCCGCTCCCGTCGGCGGCCGAGCTCGCCACCGTGCTGGAGGCGGCGCTGCAGGCGCAGGCCGCCCCGCCGCTGGCCCCCGAGGCGCGCCACCGGGTGCTCTCGGCCGCGCGCGGCCTCACCGAGACCCAGGCGCGGCGGGCCTTCACGCGCGCCCTGCGGCTCGACCCGGCCATGGGCGTGGCCGGGTCCGGCATCGTGCTCGACGAGAAGCGGCGGCTGCTGGCCCGGGACCTCGGGCTCGAGCTGGTGGACACCGGCGAGACGGCCGACGACCTGGGCGGCCTGTCCGCCTTCAAGGCGTGGCTCGACGAGCGGGCCCAGGCCTTCGCCCCGGACGCGGTCGCCTTCGGCCTGCCGGCGCCGCGC
>JANNKC010000149.1:0-27440 GCA_031396105.1 Anaeromyxobacter sp. | reverse complement strand
GACCCCGGACTGGCCCCCCTCCCTCGCGCTCCGCACGCCGCAGTTCTGGGCGCTCTGGGGCATGCTCTTCCTCAACGTCTCGGCGGGCATCCTCTTCATCTCGAGCGCGGTGCCGCTCTTGCGCGAGCTCACCGGCGCGTCGGCGGAGACGGCGGTGGCGGTCTACGGCCTCATCGCGCTCGCCAACGGGGCGGGGCGCTTCCTCTGGGGCGCCGTCTCCGATCGGCTGGGCCGGCGGCTGGCCTTCGCCCTCATCTACGGCACGCAGGTGGGCGTCTTCGCGGTGGTGGGCGGCGTCCACGCGCTCCCGGCGGTGGCCGCCCTCTTCGCGGTGGTGCTCCTCTGCTACGGCGGCGGGTTCGGCACCATGCCGTCGCTGGTGGCCGACTGGTTCGGCACCCGCCACCTGGGCGTCAACTACGGCTGGATCCTCTCGGCCTGGGGCACCGCCGGCCTGGCCGGCCCGCTCTTCGTGGCCGCCGTGAAGGACGCCACCGGCTCCTACGCCGGGGCGCTCCCGGTCATGGCCGGCGTGCTGGCCGTGGCCGTGGTGCTGCCCGTGGTGGCGCGCCGGCCCTCGCCGCGCGCTGCCTGATCCCCACCCGCGCGGCGCCGCCCCGCTCCCGCGCCCGCCGCCCGCCGCGGACCGCGTCGGCCCTTCCGCCTCGCCTCCTGCCCGACACCCGGGCACCCCGGCGCCACCTCCAGCGGCACCGGCGCGTCGCCCGGCCGCCACGGCGCGGGAATCACCCCGATCCAGGCCAGGTTGGCTCGCCGTCGCCAATGGCCCCACCTGGCACGCGCCCTGCTATCTCCGAGTCGGATGGACCCGCGCCGCGCCGGCCTGGAGACCGAGACGCTCTACGAGATCAGCAAGGTGCTGTCCCTCTCGACCGACCTCAGCAAGGCCTTCACCTCGGCGCTCAACCTGCTCGGCCTCTACCTGGGCATGGAGAACGGCACCCTCTCCCTCTTCGACCCGGTCACCGGCGAGGTCTTCATCGAGGCGGCGCCAGAGATGCGAGACGCCGAGCGGATCCTGGGGAGGCTGCGGCCGGGCGAGGGCGTGGTGGGGCGCATCTTCGCCACCGGCCTGCCGGTGGTGGTGCCGGACATCGGCCAGGAGCCGCTCTTCCTCAACCGCACCGGAAGCTGGCGCGACCTCGACACCGCGCCGCGCGCCTTCATCGGCGTGCCGGTGCAGGACGGGCGGGCCGTGCTGGGCGTGCTCACGGTGGACCGGCGCATGGGGCTCGGCCCGGTGGAGTTCGGCCGCGACGTCCGCTTCCTCACCGTCATCTCCCACATGATGGCCGCCCGCGTCCGGCTCATGCAGCTGGAGAGCCCGCACCGGCGCGCCTCCCATGACCTGCCCTCGGTGACGGCGGAGCCGGAGCGCTTCCCCGGCGTGGTGGGGCAGAGCCTGAAGATGCGCCAGGTGCTCGCGCTGGTGGCGCGGGTGGCGCAGAGCCGCGCCACCGTCTTCCTGCGAGGCGAGAGCGGCACCGGCAAGGAGGTCATCGCCCGCGCCGTCCACGACGCCAGCCCGCGCGCCGAGCGCGCCTTCGTGGCGGTCAACTGCGCCGCCTTGCCGGAGCTGCTGGTGGAGTCGGTGCTCTTCGGCCACGAGAAGGGGGCCTTCACGGGCGCCAGCGCCACCCACGCCGGCAAGTTCGAGCAGGCCGACGGCGGCACGCTCTTCCTCGACGAGGTGGGTGAGCTCTCCCAGGGCGCCCAGGCCAAGCTGCTGCGCGCCCTGCAGGAGCGGCAGTTCGAGCGGGTGGGCGGACGGCGCACGCTCACGGTGGACGTACGGGTGGTGGCCGCCACCAACCGGGATCTCGAGGAGATGGTGCGGACCGGCGGCTTCCGGCTCGACCTCTACCATCGGCTCTCGGTGGTGACGGTGGCGCTGCCGCCGCTGCGCGAGCGGCCGGAGGACGTGCCGGCGCTGGCGGAGCACTTCCTCGAGCAGCTCAACGAGGAGAACGGGCGGCAGGTCCAGCTGGCGCCGGAGGCGCTCGACGTGCTGGGCGAGTGCCGCTTCACCGGCAACGCGCGCCAGCTGCGCAACTGCCTGGAGCGGGCGCTGGTGGCCACCGACCTGGACCGGCTGGGGCGCGGCGACTTCCCCTGCGTGCAGGGGGGCGTCCAGACCGCCTGCCTGCTGGAGCGGGCCTCGGCCCCGACCGTCACTCCGGACGCCCCGGGCGCGGGACCGCAGCTCCGGAGTCGAGGGGCCCCGGCCCCGACCCCCGCACCGCCCCCGCCCGACGAGCGGGCCGCCGTGGTCGCCGCGCTGGAACGGAGCGGCTGGGTCCAGGCCAAGGCGGCGCGGCTCCTCGGCCTGACGGTGCGGCAGCTCGGTCACCGGGTGAAGAAGTACGGCATCGCGCTGGAGCGGTTCTAGCCGCCGCCCGCGAGATGGCGCCCACCTGCTTCAACCGCTGCAACCTGCCGCCATGGGTCATCGCCTCCGCGGAGTTCAACGACGACCCCAGGCCGCTCGAGGTCCAGGGGGTGCGCGAGGCCAACGGCTTCCTCTTCCGCGCGCTGGAGGGACTCGACGACCCGGCGGCGAGGGCGCGCACCTTCGACGACTGGCTCTCGGTCCGCTTCCAGCTCCACCACTGGCAGGAGCAGGCGTCGCCGCTGGCGCGCCGCTGCCTGAGGAACAGCTACCTGCGCTTCCTGCGCGGCTGGGGGCACGACTCGAGCGCCGTCGAGGGCGCGGTGCTCAAGGCCTGGGTGGAGAGCCGCATGGGCATCCCGCCCACCTTCCACCGGGTGCGCATCGAGGGGGTGGAAGGAGAAGCCTACCAGCGCTACACCCGCGACCGCATGGAGGGCAGCGCGCGCACCAGCGCCATCTTCGACCAGCTCGATCTCGTCTACGCCTTCACGCAGCACGAGCTCGGGCGGCGGTTCCCGGGGGAGCGCTGGCTCACCCTGTGGCGCGGCCAGCACGACGCGGCGGAGCACGAGGTGCTGCGCCGCCTGGGGCCCCGCGAGCAGGTGGTGCGGCTCAACAACCTCTGCTCCTTCACCGACGACCAGGAGCGGGCCTGGGAGTTCGGCTCCACCGTCTGGGAGGCGCGCGTGGCCCTGCCGCGGATCTTCTGCGCCAGCTGGCTCCTCGAGGGGGTGCTCAAGGGGGAGCGGGAGGCCCTGGTCATCGGCGGGGAGCTGCGGGTGCGGCGCCTGCTGGCCTGACGGCGAGCGGCGAGAGGGCCACCAGCCGCTCGGCCAGCGTGGACAGCTCCGTCACCAGGGCACCATCCAGCCTCCTCAGCCAGCGCGCCGGCAGCCCATCCAGCCCGTGGTACGCGCCGGCGATGGCCCCCGCGATCGCCCCGGTGGTGTCGGCGTCGCCTCCCTGGTTCACCACCGCGGTGAGGCACTCCTCGAAGCTCCGGGTGGCGAAGAGGTGGTGGAGCACCGTCTGCAGCGTGTCCACCACGTAGCCGGTGGCGAGGCCGCGGTAGGGCGTGAAGGCGAGCTTCGGCTCCTCCCGAGCCGCGCCCTCCGCGCAGACCCGCAGCTGGCGCAGCGAGCGCGCCGTGCAGGCCAGGTGCAGCAGGCGCCCCACCAGCACGCAGGCCGCGTCGGAGAGCGGGTGGTGGTGGGTGATGCGGGCCTGCTCCACCGCCAGCCGCCGCAGCGCCGCGTCGTCACCCAGCGTGAGCAGCGCCACCGGCAGCACCCGCATGACGGCGCCGTTGCCGGCGTCCCAGGCGCCGGGCCGGGCCTGCAGCGTCCCCTCCAGGATGTAGCGGCGGATGCCGGCGCGGCAGGAGGAGCCGACGTCGGCGGGGCGCCCCTTCAGCCAGGCGGCGAAGGCGTCGGCCACGCCGCCGGCCGACCAGCCGCCGGCGGCGGCGATGGCGCGCGCGGCGCAGAGCGACATCTCGGTGTCGTCGGTCACCTGGCCCGGCTTCAGCCGGAGCCAGCCGCCCCCGGTGATCTCCCGGTGCACGCCGTGCTCGGCCCGGATCTCCCGCGGGGTCAGGAACTCCACGGTGGCCCCGAGCGCGTCGCCCAGCGCCAGCCCCAGGAAGGCGGCGCGCGCCCGGTCGCGCACGTCGGGGAGGAAGGCCCGGGACGGCACGGGGCTCAGGGGTGGCGGCGCAGCGCCCTGAGCCGGGTGGCCTGCCAGCCGAGCCGCCGATAGAAGCCGAGCGCCGGCCCGTTCTCCTGGTCCACCAGGAGCTGCAGCCGGGTGGCGCCGCGAGAGCGGGCCCAGCCCTCCACCGCGTCGAGGAGCGCCCGTCCCAGCCCGGCGCCGCGCGCCCCCTCGTCGAGCACCAGGTCCTCGACCAGCGCCGATGGACCGCCCTCCGCGGTGGAGACCAGGAGCTGCCCGGTGACCATGCCCACCACCGCGCCGCCCCGCTCCGCCACCAGCACCAGGCTCGTCATCGGCGCCGCCAGCAGGGCCTCGAGGCCGCGCCGCTGCCGCGCGGCGTCGGGGCGAAAGTCGGCCTCCAGCCCGAAGAGGACGCCCAGGAGGCGCACCAGGCCCTCCACGTCGGCCGGCTCGGCGCGCCGGATGACGGCCTCCACCGTGGTGTCCATGGTGGCCACGGAGGCCTCGCTCAAGGCGCGCTCCGCCCGGACCGGTGCCGGCGCATCACGCCACCGGAAGCGGCTCGAAGGAGAACGCCTCCTTCTTGCAGGTCCGGCCGCAGGCCTCGCAGCCGATGCACTCGTCGGCGTCCTGCACCACGGCGTACATCTTGGCCGACTCCTCCTCGTCCACCTCGGCCGGCGCCAGCACGTCGTGGGCGCAGATCTTGATGCAGCGGCCGCAGCCGATGCAGAGCTCCTTGTCGATGGCGCGCACGAACTTCGGCGTCCACTCCCTCTTCCCGCGGGTGAGTCCGGTGATGTAGGCCATGGCTCTTCTCCTCCTGCTCGCTCGTGCTCCGTGTGAAGCGCCGTGGCCGGCGCTCCAGGCCAGCGCGGCGCCTACCGCTCCTGCTCGGCCGTCCGGCCGCCCTCGACCTCTCCTGGCGCCTCCCCCATGGCCTTCCTGAGCCACGGCGGCGGGTTGCCGCGCAGCACCTGCTGCAGCTTCTCGACCGCCTCGGCGATGGGCAGGTCGCCCTGCGTCTTCAGGGGGTGGATGCGGCGGGCCACCAGCTTGGCGGCGGCCGGACCGCCGATCTGCTGCGTGTAGACGATGGCGCAGCCGGCCAGCGCGGTGGCGCGGGCGCCGATCCGGTCCTCCTCGTCCCCGGCGGTGAAGACGTCGATGCGCCCGACCGGCACGGCCTCCCGTGGCCCGACGTCCCAGAGGTGGAAGTGGTTGGCCTGGCCGAAGTGCTGGTCGATGGTGGTGCCGCTGGTGCTGGTGAACGCGACGCGCATCAGGTGCCTCCGTCAGTTGTGGGCCAGCTTCTGCGACCCGGTGGCGCTGGCCTGGAAGAGGTTGGCCACCTCGAAGACCAGGTTCATGGTGCCGCGGTAGCCGACCCAGACCTTCTGGTGCCCGCCCAGCCGGTCGAAGACCGGGTAGCCGGTGCGCAGGTGGGCCTTCACGCCGAGCCGCGCCGCCGCCTGCCGGCCGTTGGAGTTGGCCACCAGGAGGTCCACCCCCAGGGCCACCTCCTCCAGGTCCTCCAGGTCGCCCACGAAGACGCGCGGGCAGGGCAGGCGGTCGAGGCCGCGGGTGCGGGTGGCGCTGAGCGCCGCGGTGAGCTCGCACCCCATGCCGTGGAGGAAGCCGGCCAGCCCCTTCAGGTGGTCCGCCTCCAGCGCCAGGGCCACCTTCTTCCCGCCGAACTGGTAGTGGCTGTCGACCATGGCGTCGCCGAGCCGGCTGCGCCAGCGCCGCTGCGCCTCGGGCACCGGGCGGCCGGAGAGGGCCGAGAGCGTGGCCACGAAGGCGTCCACCTCGCGGAGCCCGGTCAGCGAGGTGAAGCCGTAGGCCGGGATGCCGAACCGCTCGGTGAGCGAGTGGGCGGCCCGGGCCAGCGAGTCGCCCACGTAGAGCGTGACGGCGCTGCGGCCGGCGCGGCGGATGGCCTCGACCGGCACGCCGCCGGTCGAGAGGTGGGAGACCACCTCGTCGAGGTGGCCGTCGAGCGCGGTGGAGATGTCAGGGACGGTGAGCGGCTCGAGGCCGAAGGCCTCGATGAGTCCCTTCAGCTCCTCCACGTCGGCCGGCGTGAGGTGGGCGCCGGGGAGCAGCGTCACCTGGCGGGGCAGCCGCTCGCCGCCCTCCGCCAGCGTGGCCAGCGTGGCCTCCACGGCGGCGGCGTACCCCTCCTGGAGCGAGCCGCAGTAGTCGGGCGTGGAGGCCCAGATGACCGGCGTGGCGGCCAGCTCCGGCCGCTCGGCGCGGAACTGCGCGATGGCGGAGCGGACGTCATCCCCCATGGTCTCGGTGAGGCCGGTGGTCATGATCCCGACCACGCCCGGGTGGAACTTCTCCACCACGCGACCGATCCCCTTCTTCAGGTTCTCCCAGCCGCCGAAGATGGCCGCGTCCTCGCTCATGGCGGTGGAGTTGAGGGCGATGGACTCCTTGAAGTGGCGGGAGAGCTGCAGCCGGATGAAGGTGGAGCAGCCCTGCGCCCCGTGCAGCAAGCCGAGCATCTGGTCGATGCCCAGGTAGGCCAGCGTGGCCCCCAGCGCCGGCGAGTTCTTCTGCGGGTTGACGGTGGCCGCCTTCAGCGGGACCTTGACCCGGGAGGCGGAGAGGTCCTCGGCCGCCATCGCATCGGCGTGGCCGGCCGCCCGGTCCGCCGCGGCCGCGCTGGCCGCCTCGCCCCCCTCCCACGGCGAGGCGGCGGTGAGCGCCGGCCAGATGGGGCTGGTGACGGTGAGGTCGAGCTGGCGGGCCAAGGTGAGCATCCCGTCGTAGCCGGCGTAGGGGTGGCTGCGGCCGTGGTTGATGTCGAGGAACGGCGTGCGGGTCTTGAGCGCCAGGAACTTGGTCTTGCCGCCGGCCACGATCAGGTCGGGCAGCTTGTCCCGCATCACCTCGAGGAGGCCGGCCGTCGAGGTGTCCTCGATGATCCTCGCGTCCTCCCGCATGAGCGACTTCATGCGGTGGAAGTCCTCCAGCGTGGAGTTCTGCGTCCCCGCCGCCAGGATCTCCACGCCGAGCTCGTGGAGCGCGTTGACCATCGACCAGGTCTTCACGCCGCCGGTGAAGAGGACGGCCCGCTTCCCCGTGAGGCGCGCCCGATAGGGCGCCAGGGCCAGCCGGCAGCGGGCCTCCTCCTCGGCCACCAGCGCCTCCACCCGGTCCGCCATGGTGGTGTCGCCGGGCACGCCGCGGGCCAGATCCAGCTCCCGCGCCATGTCGCGCAGCGCCCTGGCGGTGTCGGTGAGGCCGTAGAACGACTCCTCCAGGTACGGGATGCCGAAGCGCTTCTTCATCTTCCGCGCCAGGTTGGTCAGGCTCTTGGAGCAGATGATGACGTTGAGCCTGGCGCGGTGGGCGTGGCGCAGGTCCTCGAAGCGGGCGTCGCCGCTGATGCAGGCGAGGACGCGGATGCCCAGCCGCTCGAAGAGGGGCAGCACCCCCCACAGGTCTCCGGCGATGTTGTACTCGCCGATGAGGTTGACGTCGTAGTCGGTGAGCCGCTCCGGCTCGGCGGTGCCGATGACGTGGTCGAGCAGGAGCTCGCCGGCCAGCCGGTTGCCGATGTTCTTGTCGCCCACGAAGCCGGGCGTGTTGACCGGGATGACCGGGATGTCCACCTCGGCGCCGGCCGCCGTGCACACCGCGCCCACGTCGTCGCCGGTCATGGCCGAGACGCAGGTGGCGTAGACGAAGACCGCCTTGGCCTCGCCCCGGTAGCGCGCCGCCAGCTCCACGATGGCCTGGTGCAGCTTCCTCTCGCCGCCGAAGATCACGTCGTTCTGCGAGAGCTCGGTGGTGAAGCCGCGCCGGTAGAGCTGGCTGCCGGACGAGCGGGCGCCGCGGTTGTCCCAGGAGTTGCCGGCGCAGCCGATGGGGCCGTGCACCAGGTGGATGGCGTCGGTGATGGGCATGAGGACCACCCGCGCGCCGTCGAAGGCGCAGCTCCGCTCCGTCCCCTCCCCCGGCTCCGACTTCTTGCAGAACTTGGGCGCGCCCTTCTCCTGGGTCTCGCACTCCTGGGCGTCGTAGTGGTCGGGGCGCGCCATGGTTCCTCCTCCGCGTGGAGGTGGGCGCGCGCCTCGCGGGACGCGCGCCCGGGTCGGCTACCGCATCATCTCGAAGAAGCGCTCCTCACAGGTGTCGTCCTTGATGTCGATGAACTTGTTGCAGATCTCGGTGAGCATGTTGATGACGCCCTGGTAGCCGATGATGGGGGAGCGGTGCTTGTTGACCCGGTCGAAGACCGGGAAGCCGAAGCGGAAGAGCGGAATCCTGGCGTCGCGGGCCAGGAACTTGCCGTGGGTGTCGCCGATGACGGCGTCCACCGGGTCGGTCATCACCAGGCTGCGCAGGTGCCACAGGTCGCGGTTCATCCAGACCTGGCTCTTCCTGCCGAAGGGCGAGGCGTCCAGCAGGGCTTGCAGCTCCTTCTCCAGCTTCTTGGAGCCGCGGCTGCAGAGCACGTGGTGCGGGACCGCCCCCATCTCGAGCAGGAAGGCCACGTAGCCGAGCAGCTGGTCCGGGTCGCCGTAGACCGCGAACTTCTTGCCGTGCATGTACTGCTGCGCGTCGGTCATGGCGTCCACCGCCCGGCCGCGCTCCGCCTTGAGCGCGTCCGGCACCGGCCTGTCGAACAGCTCGGCGAGCTTCATGAGGAGGTCGTCGGTGCGCCGGATCCCCATGGGCATGGGCAGGGCGGCGTGCTTGCCGGAGTAGGTCTCCTTCATCCAGGTGAAGGTCTTCGCCGTGGCATGGGGGCCCACCGTCAGGGTGGCCTTTCCGTTCACCGAGTCGCCGGCCTCGAGGAGCGAGGTGCCGCCCGGGTAGAGCCGGTAGGTGCCGTCGTTGGGCGAGTCGAAGGTCTCGGTGATGTCGGCCAGGATGGTGGCCGGGATGCCGAAGGCCTCGAAGTACCGCTTGTACTCGCGGTAGTTGCCGGTGTTGGCGTCGAAGCCCGGGATGAAGTTGAGCTTGCCGGTGCAGCGCCCCTCCACCTTCTTGCCCTCGGTGAGGGTCTGCAGGATGGCCGCCAGCATGTTGTCGTAGCCGGTGACGTGGGTGCCCTTGAAGCTGGGCGTGTTGGCGTAGGGCGTCGGCAGGTCCCTGGGCACCAGCCCCTTGTTCCGGGCGTTCTTGATGAAGGCGGTCAGGTCGTCGCCGATCACCTCCGGCATGCAGGAGGTGAAGACGGCGATCATCTTCGGCTTGTAGAGCGCCACGGCGTTCTCCAGCCCCTCGTGCAGGTTGGCCTGGCCGCCGAAGACCGCGCCGTCCTCGGTCATGGCGTCGGAGACGGCCGGAGCCGGCTCGCGGAAGTGCCGGTTGAGCGTGGAGCGGTAGTAGGAGGCGCAGCCCTGCGAGCCGTGCACGAAGGGGAGCGTCCCCTCGAAGCCGTGGGCGCAGAGCTCCGCGCCCAGCGGCTGGCAGGCGTGCACCGGGTTCACCACCAGGGCCTGGCGGGCGAAGTTCCTCTCCCGGTACTCCGTGGTGTCGATCCAGGCCGCCACGCGGGCCTCCTCCTCCGGGGAGGTGGTGGTGACGGGCTTGACGGTGAGGCCGAGGTTGTTCGCCATGTGCGGCTCCTTGCTGTGCCCTAGAACGGGGACTTCACGAGCTTCCAGGTGGGGCTGTTGACCGCCAGGTCGATGTCCCGGGCGAAGATCGGGAACCCCTGGTAGGCGTGGTACGGGCCCGAGTAGTCCCAGCTGTGCATCTGCCGGAAGGGCAGCCCCATCTTCTGGAAGAGGTACTTCTCCTTGATGCCCGAGCCGATCAGGTCGGGCTTGAGCTTCTGGACGAAGTGCTCCAGCTCGTGCTCGGAGGCGTCGTCGTAGATGACGGTGGCGTCGGGCAGCTCCGGCATGGTCCGCTCGTAGTCGTCGGAGTGGGCGAACTCGTAGCCGGCCCCGATGACCACCATGCCCAGGTCCTCGTAGGCCCCCACCGTGTGGCGCGGGCGCAGGCCGCCCACGTAGAGCATCACCTTCTTCCCCTCCAGGCGCGGGCGGTACTCGTCGACCACCTTCCGCATCTCGACGTCCCACCTGGCGATGACCCGCTCGACGTTCTCCTTGATCCGGTCGTCGAACTTCTCGGCGATCTTCCGCAGGCTCTCGCGGATCTTGGTGGGGCCGAAGAAGTTGAACTCCAGCCAGGGGATGCCGTACTTCTCCTCCATGACCCTGCACATGTAGTTCATGGACCGGTAGCAGTGGATGAGGTTCAGCCTGACCTGGTGGGTGGCGGCGATCTTGTCCATCTCGCCGTCGCCGGTCCAGGTGGCCTTCACGTTGAGGCCGATCTCGGCGAGCAGCTCCTTGGCGGCCCAGACGTCGCCGCCGATGTTGTAGTCGCCGATGAGGGCGACGTCGTAGGGGCCGGCCGGCTCGGCGAACTCCCGCGTCCCGATGAGGTAGTCGCGGATGGTGTCGTTGGAGATGTGGTGCCCCAGCGACTGCGACACGCCGCGGAAGCCCTCGCAGCTGCAGGGGACGACCGGCAGGTCCAGCTCGGCGGACATCTTCTTGGCGACCGAGTTGATGTCGTCGCCGATGAGCCCCACCGGGCACTCGGAGAGGACCGAGATGCCCTTGGCCAGCGGGAAGAGCTCCCTGGTCTCGGTGAGGAGCTGGGCCAGCTTCTTGTCGCCGCCGTAGACGATGTCCTTCTCCTGGAAGTCGGACGTCATCTGCATGGCGAACTGGGTGACGCCGTTCTTGCCCGACATGAGGTTGCGGCGCGTGCCCCAGGAGTACCAGCCGCAGCCCACCGGCCCGTGGGAGACGTGGACCATGTCGCGGATGGGGCCCCACACCACGCCCTTGGCGCCGGCGTAGGCGCAGCCGCGGGCGCTCATCACGCCCGGCACCGTCTTGCGGTTCGACTTGACGCAGGTGGAGCAGGCGGACGGATCGTTGGGCGCCAGGTGGGGGGCGCGCTTCTTGCGCCCCTTCTCCGGGTAGGCCTCCAGGGCCTCGTCGATCATCTCCTGCGTCGACTCCTTGGTGATGCCCTCGACCTTCTTCACGACGACCTCGTCCGCCATGGTGGGCTCCTCTCCTCTCCGGGTGTCGCGGCTACGCCACCGCGGCGGCCTTGCCGACGACCGACTCGTCCTCGGGGGCCATGATCCCGAACTCCATCAGCAGCCCCTCCAGGTCCTCCATCTCCAGCGGCGTGGGGATCACCAGCTTCTTGTTCTCCAGGATCTTCCGCGCCAGCGTCCGGTACTCCTCGGCCTGCTTGTGCTCCGGGGCGTACTCGATGACCGTCATGCGGCGCAGCTCGGCCCGCTGCACCTCGTTGTCGCGGGGCACGAAGTGGATCATGTGGGTGCCCAGCCGCCTGGCCAGCGCCTCGATGAGGTCGGACTCGCGGTCGGTGTTGCGTGAGTTGCAGATCAGGCCGGCCAGGCGGACCCTGCCGGAGGTGGCGTACTTGAGGATGCCCTTGGCGATGTTGTTGGCCGCGTACATGGCCATCATCTCGCCGGAGCAGACGATGTAGATCTCCTCCGCCTTGCCCTCGCGGATGGGCATGGCGAAGCCGCCGCACACCACGTCGCCGAGCACGTCGTAGAAGACGAAGTCCAGCTCCGGCGTGTAGGCCCCCTGCTCCTCCAGGAAGTTGATGGCCGTGATGACGCCGCGGCCGGCGCACCCCACCCCCGGCTCCGGCCCGCCCGACTCGACGCACTTCACGCCGGCGTAGCCGACCTTCATCACGTCGGAGACCTCCAGGTCCTCGACCGTGCCGCGCTCGCGCACCAGGTCCATCACGGTGGACTGCGCCTTGGCGTGGAGGATGAGGCGGGTGGAGTCGGCCTTGGGGTCGCAGCCGACGATCATGACCTTCTTGCCGAGCGAGGCCAGGCCGGCCACCGTGTTCTGGGTGGTGGTGGACTTGCCGATGCCGCCCTTCCCGTAGATTGCGATCTGCCTCATTGGTCTCTCCGTTCCTCGAGTCCCAGGGCCCCTGGCGGCGGCCCGGCCGGGCGACGTTCCGTCCGGCCAGGAGCGCCATTGCGAGGGGCGGGCCAGCGTCGTCGCGATCCGGCGTGGCCGCGAAATGCCGGCGCTTTTCGGGTGAGCGACCGCCGTGGCGAACGGTGGTCCCGCTCCGGCCTCCGGCCCGGGTGCGGAACCCGACACTCCGAGGTGCGGAACCGGACATGGACGGGTACGGCACCCGACACGCCGCGGCCTCCGCCGGCCCCAGCCCCCCCCCGGAGGCCGCCAACTCCCCGAAGCCGCGGGGCCCGGCGCGGTGGAACGGGCGGTGCACCAGTGAGGCGTCATGGCCCCCCGCCTGCCGGTCCTCGACGCCGCCGCCGCGCCCGCCGCCAACTGCACCTTCGCCGGCGGCTGCGGCGAGGCGGCCGCGCCGGCGCCCGCCCCGCCGCCCGACCTGGCGGCGCGCCTGGACCGCCACCCCTGCTACAGCCAGGAGGCGCACCACCACTTCGCCCGCATGCACGTGGCGGTGGCGCCGGCCTGCAACCTGCAGTGCCACTACTGCAACCGGAAGTACGACTGCTCCAACGAGAGCCGGCCCGGCGTGGTCTCGGAGCGGCTCACCCCGGACCAGGCGCTGCGGAAGATCCTGGCCGTGGCCGCCGCGGTGCCGCAGCTCTCCGTGGTGGGCGTGGCCGGCCCCGGCGACCCGCTGGCCAACCCCGGCCCGACCTTCGAGGTGCTGGGGCGGGTGCGGCGCGAGCTGCCCGACCTGACGCTCTGCCTCTCCACCAACGGCCTGGCCCTGCCCGACCACGTGGAGCGGCTCGTCGAGCTCGGCGTGGGCCACGTCACGGTCACCGTGAACATGGTGGACCCCGCGGTGGGCCAGGCCATCTACCCCTGGGCCATCTGGCGCGGCAAGAGGCTGCGCGGCCTCGACGCCTCGCGCCTCCTCTCCGAGCGGCAGCTCGAGGGGATCGCCCGGCTCACCGAGCGCGGCGTCCTCTGCAAGGTGAACTCGGTGGTCATCCCGGGCATCAACGACCTGCACCTCGGCGAGGTGAGCCGGCGGCTGCGCGGCCTGGGGGTCTTCCTCCACAACCTCATGCCGCTCATCTCGGCGCCGGAGCACGGCACCCACTACGGCCTGGCCGGCCAGCGCGGCCCCGGCGCGGCGGAGCTCGAGGCGGTGCAGCGGGCCTGCGAGGTGGACGCCCGCGTCATGCGCCACTGCCGGCAGTGCCGCTCCGACGCGGTCGGGCTGCTCGGCGAGGATCGCAGCCGCGAGTTCGCGCTGGCCGCCCTGCCGCCCGGTCCGGCGCAGGACGCCGCCGACGTGCGGGCCGCCTACCGGGCTGCGGTGGAGCGGAAGCAGGCGCGGGAGGCGGAGGGCCGCCGCACCGCGCTGCGGGCCGTCGCCGGCGTGGCGGCCGGGCTCACGGCCCGCGTCGCCGTGGCCAGCAAGGGCGAGGGGCGGGTGAACCAGCACTTCGGCCACGCCCGCGAGTTCCTCGTCTACCAGGTCGACCGAAGCGGGGCCCGCCTCCTCGGGCCGCGCGTCGTGGAGCGCTTCTGCCGCGGCGGCGAGGGGGAGGAGGAGACGCTGGCGGCGGTCTTGCGCGCGCTCGCCGGCTGCCAGGCGGTGCTGGTGGCCAAGGTGGGCCACTGCCCGCGCGGCCAGCTCGCCGCGGCGGGGATCGAGCCGGTGGTGGAGCAGGCGCACCAGCCCATCGAGGCGGCGGCCCTGGCCTGGTTCGCCGGCTTCGCCGCGCGGGTGGCGAGCGGCGAGGTGGCGGCGCCGCCGCCAGGGAGGCGCCAGCTCCTCCCCCACCTCGGCGCCGCGCTCGGCCGAGCCGCCCGCCCAGAGGCCCCGTCGGGTTGGCCCCCCCGACGCTCGGCGGCGCGCCGATCCGCTGCTGGTGAAGCGCGACTCGACCCGGCGGGTCTGCATTCGACCGGACCGCCCCTTCCGAGGGCGGCGGCCCGAGGCTCGCGGGATTCCAAAGAGGGGCAGTGACTCCGCAGTCGCTCCCACCAGCGGCAGCCCCCGCCAAGGCCGGCCCTGGCGCCCGGGTGAGATCGCCAGGCGATCTCCTCGCCGGCGCGTCTCTCCTCGCTCTCGCCACCCTGGCCCTCTGGTCGAGCTCGGGGCTCGACGCCGGCACGTTCCGCGCCATGGGGCCGGGGATGCTGCCGCGGACGGTGGCCACCGGCATCGGCCTGGCGGGCCTCGCCATCTGCGCGCTGGCCTTCCTCAAGGACGGCCCCGCGCTGGGCCGCTGGCCCCTCCGGGGCCCTGTCGTCGTCACCCTCGCCGTGATCGGCTTCGCCCTCACCATCCGCACCTTCGGCCTGGCCGTGGCCGGTCCGCTGGTGATGATCGTCGGCGGGGCGGCCTCGCCCGAGAGCCGGCCGCGCGAGCTGGTGGTGTTCGCGCTGGTGATGACGGCCCTGGCCATCGGCCTCTTCCGCTACCTCCTCTCCCTCCCCATCCCGGTGCTCATCGTCCCCGGGCTCGTCACCATCTAGGCGGCGCCATGGAGGCCTTCCTCGACCACCTGGCGCTCGGCTTCACGGTCGCCTTCACCGCGCAGAACCTCGGCCTGGCCTTCATCGGGTGCCTCATCGGCACGCTGGTGGGCGTGCTGCCGGGCATCGGACCGATCGCGACCATCACCATGCTCCTGCCGATCACCTTCGGCATCGAGCCGGTCGGCGCCATCATCATGCTGGCCGGCATCTACTACGGCGCCCAGTACGGCGGCTCGACCACCGCCATCCTGGTCAACATCCCCGGGGAGGTGACCTCGGTCGTCACCACGCTCGACGGCCACCAGATGGCGAGGCAGGGGCGCGCCGGCGTGGCCCTCGGGATCTCCGCGCTGGGCTCCTTCTTCGCCGGGACGGTGGGCACGCTCATGGTGGCGGCCGTCGCCGTGCCGTTGACCAGGCTGGCGCTCCTCTTCGGCGCGGCCGAGTACACCGCCCTGATGGTGGCCGGCCTGGCCTTCGCGGTGGTGCTGGCGCGCGGCTCCATCCTCCGGGCCGTCGCCATGATCGGCCTCGGCGTGCTGCTCTCGACCATCGGCACCGACCTCGACACCGGGGTCGAGCGGATGACCCACGGCGTGGCCTCGCTCGCCGACGGGCTCGACTTCGCGGTGCTGGCCATGGGGCTCTTCGGCTTCGCCGAGGTCCTGCGGAACCTGGAGGCGGTGGAGCGCCGCGACGTGGTCAGCCAGCCCATCGGCCGGCTCCTGCCGACCCGGGAGGACCTGGCGCGCTCCATCGGACCCGTGCTGCGGGGCAGCGTCGTCGGAGCCATCCTGGGGGTGCTCCCCGGCAACGGCGCGGTGCTCGGCCCCTTCGCCTCCTACGCGCTGGAGAAGCGGCTGTCGCGCACGCCGGAGCGCTTCGGCACCGGCATGATCGAGGGGGTGGCCGGGCCGGAGTCGGCCAACAACGCCGGCGCGCAGACCTCCTTCGTGCCGCTGCTCGCGCTCGGCATCCCGCCCAACGCCGTGATGGCGCTCATGGTGGGGGCGATGACCATCCACGGCGTGGTGCCGGGCCCGCTCGTCATGACCAGGAACCCCTCGCTCTTCTGGGGCGTCATCGCCAGCATGTGGATCGGGAACCTCATGCTCCTCGTCATCAACCTGCCGCTGGTGGGGCTGTGGGTGCGGTTCCTGGCGGTCCCCTACCGCCTCATGTTCCCGGCCATCCTCCTGTTCTGCTGCATCGGCATCTACTCGGTGAACAGCTCGCCGGGCGACGTGGTGGTGACCGCGGGGCTCGGGCTGGCGGGCTGGGCGGCGTCCAAGCTGGGCTTCGAGGGCGCGCCGCTGCTGCTCGGCTTCGTGCTGGGGAGGCTGCTGGAGGAGAACCTGCGGCGCGCCCTGGTCCTCTCCCGCGGCGACCTGGCCACCTTCGTCGAGCGTCCCATCAGCGCCGGCCTGCTGGCCGTCGCCCTGCTGGTCGTCGTGGTCGCGGTGGTCCCTGCCATCCGTCGCGGCCGCAACGAGGTCTTCACCACCTGAGAGGAGTGTCGCCATGGAGAGACTCATCGCGGTCGCCGTCCTCGTCGCAGCAGCGCTCACCACCTCGCCCGCCCTGGCCGCGTGGCCCGAGCGGCCCATCACCATGATCGTCCCGTTCGCGGCGGGCGGCCCGACCGACGTGGTGGCCCGCATCGTCGCCGAGAACATGTCGCGCAGCCTCGGCCAGCAGGTCGTCATCGAGAACGTGGCGGGTGCGGGCGGGACCACCGGCATCCTGCGCGCCGCCCAGGCCGCGCCCGACGGGTACACCATCGCCATGGGCCACATGGGGACCCACGGCGCCGCGCCGGCCGTCTACCCGGACCTCAAGTACGACCCGGTCAAGGACTTCCAGCCCATCGGACTGGCCGCCGGCACGCCCATCGTGATCGTCACCAGGAAGGACTTCCCGGCCAAGGACCTGAGGGCGCTGGTGGCCGCCATCAAGGCGGGCGGCGAGAAGCTCAACGAGGCCCACGCCGGCGTCGGGTCGGTCTCCTTCACCACCTGCTCCCTCTTCAACTCGCTGGCCGGCGCCAGGCCGACCCGGGTGGTGTACCGGGGCACCGGCCCGGCGCTCAACGACCTGGTGGCCAGCCAGGTCGACTACATGTGCGACCAGATCGTCAACCTGGTGCCGCAGATCCAGGCCGGGACCATCAAGGCCTATGCGGTGGCGCTCCCCGAGCGCTCGCCGGCGCTCCCCGACGTGCCGACCACCACGGAGGCCGGGCTGCCCGAGTTCCAGGTGACCGCCTGGAACGCCGTCTTCGCGCCCAAGGGGACCTCCCCCGAGGTCGTGAAGAAGCTCTCCGACGCCCTCCTGAAGGCCCTGGCCGACGCCGGAACGCGAAAGCGGCTGCTCGACCTCGGGGCCGACCTGTCGCTCACCTGGGCGCAGACGCCGGGCGGGCTGCAGAAGCTCGTCGAGAGCGAGGTCAAGCGCTGGAACAAGGTGCTCAAGCCCGCGGCGAAGTGAGCCGCCGGGCGGGGCTCGGGGGCCGGCGCACCAGGCGGTGGGCGCCTACGGCGGCAGCACCGTCTCGCCGTACGAGAGGTACCGGTCCACCGCCTGCGCCGCCAGGCGCCCCTCGCGGATGGCCCAGACCACCAGCGACTGGCCGCGCGCCATGTCGCCCGCGGCGAAGATGCCAGGCACGCTGGTCATCTTGTCCTCGTCGGTCCAGACGTTGCCGCGGTCGTCGAGCTTGCACTGGAGCTGGCCGGGCAGCGTCTTCTCCGGCCCCACGAAGCCGAGCGCCAGCAGCACCAGGTCGGCCGGCAGGACCTGCTCCGAGCCCGGCACCTCCTTCGGCCCGAAGCGGCCGTCGGCCCCCTTGGTCCACTCCACCGAGACCAGGTGCAGCTCCTTGACGTGGCCCGCGGCGTCGCCCACGAACCTCTTGGTGAGCACCTGGTAGGCGCGGGGGTCGCTGCCCCAGAGCGCGGCCGCCTCCTCCTGGCCGTAGTCCATCCTGTAGACCTTGGGCCACTGCGGCCACGGGTTGTCGGCGGCGCGGGCGTCGGGCGGGCGCGGCAGGATCTCGAGCTGCGTCACCCTGGTCGCGCCGTGGCGGATGGCGGTGCCCACGCAGTCCGTGCCGGTGTCGCCTCCGCCGATGACCACCACCCGCTTGCCCTTGGCCGAGAGGTACTGGCCGTCGGCCAGCTTCGAGTCGAGCAGGCTCTTGGTGTTCCTGTGGAGGAACTCCATGGCCAGGTGGATGCCCGAGAGGCCCCGCCCCTCCACCGGCAGGTCGCGCGCCGCGGTGGCGCCGCCCGCCAGCACCACGGCGTCGTAGTCCTTGCTGAGCCGCTCGGCCGGGATGTGGGTGCCGATCTCGGTGCCGGTGACGAAGCGGATGCCCTCGTCGGCCAGCAGCTTGACCCGGCGCTCCACCAGGCCCTTGTCGAGCTTCATGTTGGGGATGCCGTACGTGAGCAGGCCGCCCAGCCGGTCGGCCCGCTCGAAGACGGTGACGGCGTGCCCCGCCTTGTTGAGCTGCGAGGCGCAGGCCAGGCCGGCCGGGCCGGAGCCCACCACCGCCACCCGCTTGCCGGTGCGGATGGGCGGCGGCTCGGCCACCACCCACCCCTCCTCGAAGGCGCGGTCGATGATGGTGGCCTCGATGGTCTTGATGGTCACCGGCTCGCCGTTGAGCCCGCAGGTGCAGGACCCCTCGCACGGCGCCGGGCAGACCCGCCCGGTGAACTCGGCGAAGTTGTTGGTCTTGGCCAGCCGGATGTAGGCCTCCTTCCACTGGCCGCGGTAGACCAGGTCGTTCCACTCCGGGATGAGGTTGTTGATGGGGCACCCGGAGGCCATGCCGGCGATGAGCTTGCCGGTGTGGCAGTAGGGGATGCCGCAGTCCATGCAGCGCGCCCCCTGCTGGCGCAGCACCTCCTCCAGGTAGGCGGGGTGCGCCTCGCTCCAGTCCTTGATGCGCTCCAGGGGCGGGCGGTCGAGCTTGACGGCGCGCTGGTACTCCATGAATCCGGTCGGCTTGCCCATGTCCTAGTTCCCACCCACCCGCGCCTGTTCGTCGTGCGCGTTCATCTCGAAGGCGGCCAGCTCGGCCTCGTCCTGGTTCATGCCCTTGGCCCGGAGCCGCCGCTGCGCCTCCAGCATGCGCCGGTAGTCGTGCGGCAGCACCTTGACCAGCTTTCCGCAGAGCTGCGTCCACCCGTCCAGCACCCGCTGGCCGAGGGCGCTGCCGGTCAAGGCGACGTGCCGCTCCACCAGCCCCTTCACCAGCCCCAGCTCCTCCGGCTCCTCCACCGTGGAGAGGCCGACCATCTCCTGGTTGCAGCTGACCGGGAAGGTGCCGCCGGGGTCGAGCACGTAGGCCACGCCGCCCGACATGCCGGCGGCGAAGTTGCGGCCGGTCTTGCCGAGCACCAGCACGCGGCCTCCCGTCATGTACTCGCAGCCGTGGTCCCCCACCCCCTCCACCACCGCGGTGGCGCCGGAGTTGCGCACGGCGAAGCGCTCGCCGGCCACCCCACGGAAGAAGGCCTCGCCGCCGGTGGCGCCGTAGAGCGCCACGTTGCCGACCAGGATGTTCTCCTCGGCCACGAAGACCGAGCCGCGCGGCGGGAAGACCGCGATGGTGCCGCCCGAGAGCCCCTTGCCGATGTAGTCGTTGGCGTCGCCCTCCAGCGTCAGCGTCATGCCGCGCGGCATGAAGGCGCCGAAGGACTGGCCGGCCGAGCCCTTGAAGCGGAAGGTGATGGTGCCGGGCGGCAGGCCGTCCGGCCCGTGGCGGCGCGTCAGCTCCGAGCCGGTCATGGTGCCCACCACCCGGTTGACGTTGCGGATGGGCAGGCTGACGTCCACCGGCTCGCCCCGCTCCAGCGCCGGCCGGGCCAGCCCGAGCAGGGTGGTGGCGTCGAGGCTGCGCTCGATGCCGTGGTCCTGCGGGATGGTGCAGGTGCGGCCGTAGTGGCGCGGCACGGTGGGCTTGAAGAGGATGCGCGAGAAGTCGAGGTTGCGAGCCTTCCAGTGGTCCACGGCGCGGCGCATCTCGATGCGCTCGGAGCGCCCCACCATCTCCTCCACGGTGCGGAAGCCCAGCTCCGCCATCTGCTCGCGGACCTCCTGGGCGATGAAGCGCATGAAGTTGACCAGGTGGGCCGGGTCGCCGGTGAACCTGGCCCGCAGCCTGGGGTCCTGGGTGGCCACGCCCACCGGGCAGGTGTTGAGGTGGCAGGCCCGCATCATGACGCAGCCCAGCACCACCAGCGGCCCGGTGGCGAAGCCGAACTCCTCGGCGCCCAGCAAGGCACCGATGATCACGTCGCGGCCGGTCTTGAGCTGGCCGTCCACCTCCACGGTGATGCGGCTGCGCAGGTCGTTCATGACCAGCACCTGGTGGGCCTCGGCCAGGCCGAGCTCCCAGGGGATGCCGGCGTGCTTGATGGAGGTGAGCGGCGAGGCGCCCGTGCCGCCGTCGTAGCCGGAGATGAGCACCACGTCGGCGTGCGCCTTGGCCACGCCGGCCGCGATGGTGCCCACGCCCACCTCGGCCACCAGCTTCACCGAGATGCGCGCCCGGTGGTTGGCGTTCTTGAGGTCGTGGATGAGCTGCGCCAGGTCCTCGATGGAGTAGATGTCGTGGTGGGGCGGCGGCGAGATGAGCCCCACGCCCGGCGTGGCGTGCCGGGTCCGGGCGATCCACGGGTAGACCTTGGAGCCGGGCAGCTGCCCGCCCTCGCCGGGCTTGGCGCCCTGGGCCATCTTGATCTGCAGCTCCTGGGCGTTGACCAGGTAGTGGCTGGTGACGCCGAAGCGGGCGCTGGCCACCTGCTTGATGGCCGAGTTCTTGGAGTCGCCGTTGGCCTCCCGGGTGTAGCGCGCCGGGTCCTCTCCGCCCTCGCCGGTGTTGGACTTGCCGCCGATGCGGTTCATGGCCACCGCCAGGGCCTCGTGCGCCTCCTTGGAGATGGAGCCGTAGCTCATGGCGCCGGTCTTGAAGCGGCGCATGATGGCCTCGACCGGCTCGACCTCGTCGATGGGCACCGCCTTGGCGCCGGCCTTCAGGTCCATCAGGCCGCGCAGGGTGCACAGGTTCTTCGACTGGTTGTCGATGAGGTCGGTGTAGTCCTTGAACGCCTTGTAGTCGTTGGTGCGGGTGGCGTACTGGAGCCGGTGCACCGTCTCGGGGTTGAAGAGGTGGTGCTCGCCGCCCTGGCGGTACTGGTACTGGCCGCCGGCGGGCAGGCTGCGG
This sequence comes from Anaeromyxobacter sp., assembly GCA_031396105.1. Taxonomy (GTDB): domain Bacteria; phylum Myxococcota; class Myxococcia; order Myxococcales; family Anaeromyxobacteraceae; genus JADKCZ01. The sequence goes on along the minus strand of JANNKC010000149.1, from coordinate 6,622 downwards.
TGCACGATGGGGCGCTTGGGCGGGAAGCCGCGCTCGTGGCGCAGGCGCGCCTCCTTGGCCACCACGTCGATGCCCACCCCGCCCACCCGCGTGGCGGTCCAGGTGAAGTACTCGTCGATGAAGTCCTGGTTCAGGCCGATGGCCTCGAACACCTGGGCGCCGTGGTAGCTCTGGATGGTCGAGATGCCCATCTTGGAGATGACCTTGACGATCCCCTTGGCCACCGCCTTGGTGAACTTCTTCTCGGCCTCGTGGGCCGTGCCCGGGATCATCCCCAGCTTCACCTGGTCGTGGATGGTCTCGAAGACCAGGTAGGGGTTGATGGCGCTGGCGCCGTAGCCGGTCAGCATCGCGAAGTGGTGCACCTCGCGCGGCTCGCCGGACTCGAGCACCAGGCCGCAGCGGGTGCGGGTGCCCTCGCGGATGAGGTGGTGCTGCACCGCCGAGACCGCCAGCAGCGCCGGGATGGGCGCGTCCTCCGCGTCGTGGCCGCGGTCGGAGAGGATGATGATGTTGTAGCCCTCGGCGATGCACTCCGAGGTCTTCCAGCGCAGGTCCTCCAGGGCCTTGCGCAGGCCGGCGCCGCCCGCCGAGGCCCTGAAGAGGGTGGGCAAGGTGATGGCCTTCAGCCCCTTGGAGGCCGGACCGCCGTCGAGCGCCCGGATCTTCTCCAGCTCCTCGTTGCGGATGACCGGCGAGGGGAGCGCCAGCTGGCGGGCCGCCGCCGGCGTGGCCTCCAGGAGGTTCCCCTCCGGCCCCACCGCGGTCTCCACCGCCATGATGATCTCCTCGCGCACCGAGTCCACCGGCGGGTTGGTCACCTGGGCGAAGAGCTGCTTGAAGTAGCTGAAGAGGAGCTGCGGCTTCTCGGAGAGGACCGCCAGCGGCGTGTCGGTGCCCATGGAGCCGATGGGCTCGGTGCCCTCGGTGGCCATGGGCGTGATGAGGATGGTGACGTCCTCCGAGGTGTAGCCGAACACCTCCTGCCGCCGCAGCACCGTCTCGTGGTCCGGCTCGATGACCCGGGGCGGCTTGGGCAGCTCCTCCAGGCGGACCAGGTGGTCCTCCAGCCAGCGGGCATAGGGCTGCTCGCCGGCGATGCGCGCCTTGAGCTCCTCGTCGGAGACCAGCCGCTTCTGCGCCGTGTCCACCAGGAAGATGCGACCCGGCTGCAGCCGGCCCTTCCTGAGGATCTGCTCGGGCGGCAGGTCGAGCACGCCGACCTCGGAGGCCATCACCACCAGGTCGTCCTTGGTGATGTAGTAGCGCGAGGGGCGCAGGCCGTTGCGGTCCAGCAGCGCGCCGATGCGCACGCCGTCGGTGAAGGCGATGGAGGCCGGGCCGTCCCAGGGCTCCATCAGGCAGGAGTGGAACTCGTAGAAGGCCTTCTTCTCCGGGCTCATCGACTCGTGGCGGCTCCACGGCTCCGGCACCATCATCATCATGGCGTGCGGCAGCTCGCGCCCCGCCAGCGTGAGCAGCTCGAGCACGTTGTCGAACATGCCGGAGTCGGAGCCGTCGGTGTCCACCACGGTGAGGACCTTCTGCAGGTCCTCGCCGAAGAGGGCCGACTTCATCATGGCCTGGCGGGCGTGCATCCAGTTGATGTTGCCGCGCAGCGTGTTGATCTCGCCGTTGTGCGAGATGTAGCGGTAGGGGTGGGCGCGCGACCAGGAGGGGAAGGTGTTGGTGGAGAAGCGCGAGTGCACCATGCCCAGCGCCGAGGTCACCCCCCGGTCCTGCAGGTCCGGGTAGAACTGGCGGAGCTGGGGCGCGTTGAGCATCCCCTTGTAGACGATGGTCTTGTGGCTGAGGCTGGGGAGGTAGAAGTGGGTGCGGCCCGGGATGGCGGAGCGGGAGACCCGCTTCTCCGCCAGGCGGCGGATCACGTAGAGCTTGCGCTCGAAGGCGGCCTCGTCGGCCACGCCCTCGCCGCGCCCCACGAAGAGCTGGCGGATGACCGGCTGCGAGCTCCGGGCCGAGGGGCCCAGGCTGGCGTTGTCGGTCGGCACGTCGCGCCAGCCGAGGACGAACTGCCCCTCGGCGCGCACCGTCTCCTCGCAGATCCGCTCGCAGGCGGCGCGCCCCTCGGCGGAGGGCGGCAAGAAGACCATGCCCACGCCGTGGTGGCCCGCCACCGGCAGGGCGAAGCCGAGCTTGCCGCAGCGCTCGCGCAGGAAGCCGTGCGGCACCTGCAGCAGGATGCCGGCGCCGTCGCCGGTGTTCTTCTCGGCGCCCACCGCGCCGCGGTGCTCCAGCCCCACCAGCACGGTGAGGGCCTTCTCCACGATGTCGTGGGAGGCGCGCCCCTGGATGTCGACGACGAAGCCGAAGCCGCAGGCGTCCTTCTCGTCGTGCGGGTCGTAGAGGCCCTGCTTCGTCGGGTACCCGGTCTCGCTCATCTCGTCTCGGCCTCGAGGGAATGACTCCCGGCACGCCCGGCGCCATCCGCCGGTTCGCGTCGGGTGAATGGCATGTCGGGGGAACGCCCACGCCAGCTGGTTCTTCAGGTGGACCGCGGAGTTTCTCCGATCCAGGGAAAGAGCGTCAAGGGCCCTTGCCTCCTGGATCTTTCGCTTTTCTGCGATGCCCGGGATCCAGGCAAGCTGCCTCGGAAGCGGGCAGTGGCCGGCGGGCCGCAACCTGCCGCCCCGGGCCGGGTTGGTAGGGGCGTGACGGCCACCGACGGCCGCACCCCCTCAACGGAGACCGACCATGAAGACCACCTGGAACATCCTCGGAGCCGGCGCGCTGGCGCTGGCGCTCACCGCCTGCGGACAGCAGCAGCGGGACGACTTCACCGACGCCACGCCCGACGTGGCCGGCCTCTCGCTCGAGCTGGCGGGCGGCGCGCCCGAGGGGCTGGCCGCCGAGCCGGGCGCCCCCACGGCGCGGCTCGCCGCGGTGGCCCCCGCCGCGGCCGACGAGCTGGCCGACGCCCGGGCCTCGCTGCAGGCGCTCAACGCCGAGGTGAGGCGGGTCCTCGAGCAGGTCGCCGCGGTGGCCCAGCAGGCGCCCAGCTCCGAGCTCGGCGACGTGAAGGTGTACGGCCCGGCCATCCGCTGCGTGCAGGCCGATGGCGCCGGCGGCTGCCAGGCCCGGGCCAGCCTGCGGCTCGCCATCCGCCGCCACGACCTGCGGGTCTACTCCTGGGTGCTGGAGGCGCGCGCCGCCGACTCGGCCGACCCCACCGCCTTCAAGCCGGTGCTGGCCGGCTGGATGGCCCGCGCCGCCGAGGCGCACCGCGGCCGCGGCCGCGCCGCCTTCAACCTCACGAACCTGCGCGCCGCCGCCCCCGGCTACACCGGCCAGGGCTACCTGCTGGCCGGCTTCGGCCACGCCGGCGGCGCCAAGGCGATCGGCTACAAGCTGGTGGGCTTCACGCCCAACGCCGAGCTGCACGAGCCGGTCACCGCCGGCTTCGTCGGCCACCGCACCCCGGCCGGCGTGAACCGCGTCCGCGTGGCCACCTTCAAGGACGTGGTGGACGGCGCCAACGTCGACTTCCCCAGGGAGGTGGTGCTGGCGCACCTCGGCTGGAAGGCCGGGCTGGGCGGCCGCGGCTACCTGGTGGTCTCCAACTGGAACGACGCCAGCGGCAACCTGCACGGCGACGTCCCCGGGGTGGTGACCCCCACCGACCACTACTACTTCGGGCGAGGCTGCTGGGGCGCCGGCGGCGAGCTCAAGGTGAAGGAGTGGCGCTCCTGCGCCCGCGGCCTCGGCCCGGCGGCCTGCCTCCTCACCACCCCGGTCGCGGTCGAGCCGGCCGGCGCCACCTGGGCCGCCACCTGCACCGGGTACCTCGGCGAGGAGCCGTTGCCGACCGACGTCTCCGCCGGCGCCGAGCTGGGCACCCACGTCGAGCCGCCCCAGGGCGGCGACGCCCCGCCCACGCCGGAGACGCCGCCGGCCGACCCGGCCGACACCGCCCCGCCCGCCGGGACCTGACGCCGGTCCGACGCACACGGGCTGAGGTGAAGGGCCGGTCTCCCCTCGGGGCGACCGGCCCTTCGGCGTCCGGAGCGGCGGCCGCGGCAACGGCGCGCCGGCGCGCGGAGAATGTTTCCGGCCCGTCCGCCGTTCTGCTTCCGATGCCAGGCCCGATATGCGATGTTGCGCCCCCGCCGCCCGGGGCACAGGCCTTGCTCCCGCGCCGTGCACGGAGGTCACCTTGAGTCCTGCCCCATCGTCCAACGCCCCGCCACCGGCCGGCGCCGTCGCCGAGCTCGAGGCCCAGCTCACCGCCCTGCTGGTGGCCGGCGCCATGGTGCTCGGCGCCGTGCTCCAGATCTGGGTGCCGCCCGGGCCCCTCACGCTGGTGGCGGCCAGCGGCATCGCCAGCCTGGTCGTGCTCGGCCTCGCCTTCGCGGTGCCCGGCCGGCTGCGCAGCACGCTGTCCGGCTTCCGCTTCACGGCCACGCTGCTCATCGCGCTGGCCATCTTCGCCATCATCGGGACGCTGGTGCTGCAGGGAAAGCCGCACGAGGTCTACCTGCAGCGCTACGGCGCCTTCGGGCCCATCATCATCCTGCTGCGTTTCGACGACATCTTCCACGGCCTGCCCTTCGCCGGCCTGAACGCCCTCTTCGGCGCCGCCATCCTCTCCTCGGCCTCGCTGCGCTGGCCCGTCTCGGCCAGGCGCGCCGGCTTCTTCATCGCCCACATGGGCCTGCTCCTCTCCGGCGCGGGCGCCGCCGCCTCCTCGGTCCTCTCGGTGCGCGGGCGCATCGACCTCCTGGCCGGCGGGGACGTGGCCACCCAGGTGCGCGTCACCAAGGGCGGCCAGCCCGCCGGGTCGGCCGCGCCGCTCGGCTTCGACCTGCAGCTCGACCAGTTCGACCTCGTCAACTACGAGACCGAGTTCCGCGTCGCCTACTACGAGAAGGTGCGGGTGGTGCGCGACGGCGTGCCGCTCGAGGACTACAAGCTGAAGACCAGCTTCGACCCGGACCTGGTCAAGCACCGGCTCCCCGGCGGCGACTCCTTCCGGCTGAAGGCCATCTACCCGGACTTCGTGGCCACGCCCAAGGTGGTGGCGGACCCCGCCGGGAAGCCCGCCTTGCAGGCCACCCTGGGCGGCGAGACCCGCTGGCTCATGGGCGGCGAGGACCTCAGGTCCAGGGACGGCCTGACGGCCGTGGTCTTCGGCTGGGAGAGGCCGGCGCCGCCCCCGGGCGTGCTCACCTCCTTCCTGGTCTCCGGCAAGGACAGGCAGGTGGTCATCCACACCGCCGACGGCGAGATGAGGTCGGTGCTCACCGAGGGGCTGCAGCTCGGCGGCGGCATGGTGCGGCTCGGGAAGCTCCTGCCGAGCGCCAGCCGCAGCGAGGAGTTCGCCACCCGCTCCCAGGAGTGGCGCAACCCGGTGGCCGTGCTGGAGACCCACGTGGGCGGCCAGGTGCAGGAGCAGCTGGTCTCGGCGTCCAAGCCTCGCGGCGTCTTCCTGGGCGGCGAGAAGGCCGCGCTGGTGTTCGAGAAGCGCGACAAGGAGGTCAAGGCCTTCCTCTCGCACGTCACGGCGCGCCAGGGCGACAAGGTGGAGCGGGCCGTCATCTCGGTGAACGACCCCTTCACCTTCGGCGGCTGGACGCTCTACCAGGTGAACTACAACCCGGAGGAGCCCAACTACTCCGGCCTCGAGGCGGTGAGCGACCCGGGCGTCTCCTGGGTCTTCCTGGGCTTCACGCTGATCTGCCTCGGCGTGGCCTACATGTTCTACGTCGAGCCGCGCCTGCGGGCCGGCGGCGTCGAACGCCCGGCCCCCCCCCCGGCGGCCGGCACCCCGTCGTAGGGAGGAGGAGACCACATGCTCCAGTACGTCCTCGTCGAGCACCCCTTCTTCGCCTTCACCGGCCTGCTCTACGCCGCCTCCATGACGGCCTACGCGGTGGCCTGGAAGTCCACCAGGGCCCTGGCGGGCCGGCTCGGCACCGCCCTCATGATCGCGGCGGTGGTCCTCAACGCCGCCGTCATCACCGGCCGCTACATCGACGCCGGGCGCGCCCCCTTGAAGTCGCTCTTCGAGTCGATGGTCTTCTTCGCCTTCAACATCGGCGTGCTCTACGTGGTGGCCGAGCGGCTCTACCGCACCCGGGTCTTCGGCCTGCCGGCCGCCTTGATGGCCTTCGGCGCCATGGCCTACGCGCTCTTCAAGTGGGACGCCGAGATCGTCAAGCTGCCGCCGGCCCTCCAGTCGGCCTGGTTCGTGCCGCACGTCATGGTCTACTTCGTGGGCTACGCCGCGGTGGCCTTCGCCACCGCCGTGGCGGTGGTGCAGCTCCTGTCCTCGCGCGTGGCGTTCGTGAAGCGGCTCACCGAGCTGAAGGCCGGCTCCATCCTCACCGGCGAGCCGCTCGATCTCGACGCCATCGCCTACGGGATGGTCCGCTTCGGCTTCATCATGCTGACCCTGGGCCTGCTGGTCGGCTCGGTCTGGGCCAAGAGCGCCTGGGGCGACTTCTGGGTGTGGGACCCGAAGGAGAACTGGTCGCTGGTGACCTGGCTCGTCTACGGCGCCTACCTGCACCTGCGCAAGGTGCGCGGCTGGCGCGGCGACCGCGCGGCCTGGCTGGCCATCATCGGGTTCGCGGTGGTGATGTTCACCTACCTCGGCATGGGG
>JANNKC010000144.1:0-5409 GCA_031396105.1 Anaeromyxobacter sp. | reverse complement strand
GCGCGGATCCACGACCAGGGCGACGACCGTCGCGCTGTGGGATCTCGTCGCCGAACGCATGGGGGAGCCGTGGGCATCGGCGCAGGCCGCCGCGCTCAGCGAACACGGCGAGTCGCTTGAGGCATCGTGCCGCGCCGCGCTCGAGCTCTACGCACTCGCCGCCGCCGAAGCGCGTCCGCTGCTTGATCGCCACCAGCGCACGGTGGTGGATGCGGCGTCCGATGTCGCGCAGAATACGAACATCGCCGCAGAACCACCCGTTCGATAAGCTATCCGAAACCCACAACTGAAAGCTCTCCGCCCCATGCGCATGTCACGGCAGTTCGGCAAGACGCTTCGCAACGTGCCCGCCGATGCGGATACGCCGAACCATCAGCTGATGCTCAAGGCGGGGCTCGTGCAGCAGCTCGCGGCCGGCATCTTCAGCTATCTGCCGACGGGCTGGAAGGTGATGCGGAAGATCGAGCAGGTGATCCGCGAGGAGATGGACCGCATCGGCGCTCAAGCGAAGAAAAGGTACCGCTGCTTGGCGACATACCGTTTCTCGGCAACCTGTTCCGCTACTCGAAGCGCCAGCGCGACAAGACCAACCTGATGGTGTTCCTGAAACCAGTGGTAATACGCGACCAGGAAAAAGCCAACAGTCTCACCGAGGATCGCTACGACTACATTCGCGGCCTGCATAACACTACACAGCCGCGCTCGTCATGGGTGCTTCCCGACATGGCGCCCAAGCCTGTTCCGGAGTTCCCGCGGAATGCACCGGCGCAGCCAGCCGTGCCGCCATCCGCGCCGCCCGTGATCGATCTGCGCGGTGCGCAGGACAGCGCCGCGCCGAATCGACAGTAATTGTTCGGGCCTCCCGCCCTCTGACCGGATCCACCTGATGGCCACCACGCGCAGCCCCCGCGAGACGATGGGTCCGACTTCGGTCTTCACTGCTGAGCTCGACGCCAATGTCATCCGGCAACTTCCCTACCACTTTGCGAAAGCCAAGGGCGTCATCGCGTACCGCAGGATGACCGACGGCATTGAAGTGTGGGTCCGACCTGGCGTGACGTCAGGCGCGCTCGCCGAAGTTCGTCGTGTGTTGGGCGCCCCATTGCGCCCCCAGATGCTCAACCCCGAATTGTTCGAGCGCCGCCTCACGCAGCTCTATACGGACAATCAATCGGGCGCCGCGGCAATCATGGACGACATGAACGAAGCGGTCGATCTGCAAAGCCTGGCGGAAGGCCTGCCGCAGGTTACCGATCTGCTCGAGACCGAAGACGACGCGCCGGTCATTCGCTTCATCAACGTGCTGCTCACGCAAGCGATGCGGGAACGCGCTTCCGACATTCACATCGAAGTGTTCGAAGGGCGCTCGCTCGTTCGCTACCGGATCGACGGAACATTGCGCGACGTGCTCGAACCGCCGCGCGCGCTGCATGCCGCGATCATCTCGCGGGTCAAGGTGATGGCGAGTCTCGATATCGCGGAGAAGCGCCTTCCGCAGGACGGGCGCATTACGCTGCGTATCGCCGGTCGCCCGGTCGATGTCCGCGTCTCAACGTTACCCACCGGCCACGGCGAGCGCGTGGTGCTGCGTCTGCTCGACAAATCCGCCGGGCGTCTGGATTTTACCGCGCTAGGGATGAGCGAACCGACCCGCAAGGAGATGGACGCGCTCATCCATCAGGCGCATGGCATCCTGCTCGTGACCGGCCCGACCGGCTCCGGCAAGACCACCACGCTCTACGCCGCGCTGGCCAAGATCAACTCGCCGGACCTGAACATCCTCACCATCGAGGACCCGGTCGAGATCCCGCTCAAGGGCATCGGCCAGGTGCAGGTCAACCCCAAGATCGAGCTGACCTTCGCCAACGGGCTGCGCTCCTTCCTGCGCCAGGACCCGGACGTCATCATGGTGGGCGAGATCCGCGACCTGGAGACGGCCGAGATCGCCATCCAGGCCTCGCTGACCGGCCACCTGGTGCTCTCCACCGTCCACACCAACGACGCCGCCGGCGCCATCACCCGCCTGGTCGACATGGGGGTGCAGCCCTTCCTGGTGGCCTCCTCGCTGGTGGGCGTGCTGGCCCAGCGCCTGGTGCGGGTCCTCTGCAGCGAGTGCCGCAAGCCCTACGTGCCCACCCGGGAGGAGCGCGACCAGGTCGGGCTCTCCGACGGGATCTGGGCCCAGGCCGGCAGCCCCACCGTGGTCTACAAGGCGGCCGGCTGCCCGGCCTGCCAGCAGACCGGCTACCTGGGCCGCACCGGCATCTACGAGCTCATGCTGGTGGACGACGACATCCGCCAGCTCATCCTCAAGAACACCGACTCCTCCACCATCAAGAACGCCGCCGCCGCGCGCGGGATGCTCTCGCTCATGGCGCACGGCGCCTACAAGGTGGCGCTCGGCATCACCACCGCGGCCGAGGTCCTCTCGGTGACCGCCGAGGACCTCCACTAGCCCCATGCCCGTCTTCGAGTACAAGGCGCTCAGCGCGGCCGGCAAGGCGGTGCAGGGGCTCAAGGAGGCCGAGTCCCCCAAGGCCCTGCGCACCGCCTTGAAGCGGGACGGCATCTTCCTCACCGAGGTGCTGGGCGAGCAGCAGCAGCAGGCCCAGCAGAAGCGCGACGTCAGCGTGACGCGCTGGGTGGTGGGGCGGGTCAACGCCGAGGACCTGGCGGTCATGACCCGGCAGCTCGCCGTGCTCATCCACGCCGGCATCCCCCTGGTCGAGTCGCTGGCGGCGCTGGTGGAGCAGGTGGAGCACCAGCGGCTCAAACGCGTGGTCTCCGACGTGCGCCAGCGGGTCAACGAGGGCGCCTCGCTGGCCGACGCGCTGGCGAGCCACCCGCGCGTCTTCAACGGCCTCTTCGTCAACATGATCCGGGCCGGAGAGTCGTCGGGCGCGCTCGACGTGGTGCTGGTGCGGCTGGCCGACTTCACCGAGACCCAGGCCCGGCTGCGCTCCAAGATCGTGGCCACCATGATCTACCCGGTGGCCATGCTGGTCATCGGCACCCTGGTGCTGGGCGCCCTCTTCACCGTGGTCATCCCCAAGATCACCAAGATCTTCGAGGACACCAAGGCGGTGCTGCCCTGGACCACCAAGGTGCTCATCGCCTTCTCCACCTTCATGGCCAGCTGGTGGTGGGCGGTCCTGATCCTGCAGGGGCTGGCGATCTGGGGCTTCCTCCGCTGGAAGGCCACCACCGCCGGCCGGGCTCGCTGGGACCGCTTCAAGCTCACCGTGCCGGTCTTCGGCCGGCTCATCCGCACCATCGCCATCGGCCGCTTCTCGCGCACCCTGGCCACCCTGCTCAAGAGCGGCGTGCCGCTCCTGGCCGCCATGGACATCGTCAAGAACGTGGTGGGCAACGTGCGGCTGGCCGAGGTCATCGAGCAGGCGCGGGTCTCCATCCAGGAGGGCGAGTCCATCGCCGCGCCGCTCAAGCGCTCCGGCGAGTTTCCGCCGCTGGTGCACCACATGGTGGCGGTGGGCGAGCGGTCGGGCTCGCTCGAGGAGATGCTGGGCAACGTGGCCGACGCCTACGAGGACCAGGTGGAGACCACGGTGGCCGCCCTCACCTCGCTGCTCGAGCCCTTCATGATCGTCGCCATGGGCGTGGTGGTGGCCTTCATCGTCTTCTCCATCCTCATGCCCATCCTCCAGATCAACTCTCTCGCAGGAGGCACCTGAACATGGACGCCCGGAAGCGCCGCGCACCGCGCGGCATGACCCTCATCGAGATCATGGTCGTGGTCATCATCATCGGCCTGGTCGGCACGGCGGTGGCCGTCAACGTCTTCGGCAACCTGGCCGAGGCCAAGGTGCGGACCGCCAAGTCGGATCTCGCCAAGATCTCGGAGGCGGTCGACACCTACAAGGTGCTGCGCGGCCGCTTCCCCTCCACCGAGGAGGGGATGAACGTGCTCATCCAGGAGAAGATCCTCAAGCCCAACAAGAACGGCAAGGTGCTGGACCCCTGGGACCGCGACTACATCTACCTCTCGCCCGGCCAGGCCCACGCCGACGCCTACGACGTGAAGAGCTACGGCGCCGACGGCGCCCCCGGCGGCGAGGGCGAGAACGCCGACCTGGTGAACAACTGACCGCCATGCCGCGCCGGGCCGCCAGCCGGGGGTTCACCCTCGTCGAGCTGATGATCGCGGTGACGGTCATCGCGGTGCTCGCCGCGGCGGTGGTGCCCTCCGTCGCCTCGCTCTCCGGCGCCGACTGCCGCAAGGCGGCCGGCGAGCTCTCCGGCTCGCTGCGCTACCTCTTCGACACGGCGGCCCTGCGCCACGCCACCTGCCGCATGGTGCTCGACCTGGACCAGCGCGCCTGGGGCGCCGAGTGCGCCCCGCGCCTGGTGGGCGTGGCCCGAGACCAGGGCGCGCCGGGCGGACGGGCGGAGGCGGAGGAGGACCTGGAGTCGCGCTTCCCCGACGAGCGCGACGCCGAGCGGCGCCGCGTGCTGGCCAGGAGCCGCTTCGGCGCCTTCAGCGACCGGCTGCTCAAGCACCGCGAGCTGCCGGGCACCACCGAGATCCGCCAGGTGCGGGTGGAGGGGCGCCGCGAGCCGGTCACCGAGGGCAAGGCCTACGTCCACTTCTTCCCGGGCGGCCAGGCCGAGCGCGCCTTCATCGAGGTGGCGGACGGCAACACCCTCTACACCGTGGTGGTGGAGCCGTTCACCGGCCGCGCCCGGGTGGTCACCGGCGCCGTGCAGGAGGGGCGGTGACCCCGCGGGCCCTGGGAGCCCGTGAAGTCATCCCCTCCCGCCGCCGGGTCGGCGGCGGCTTCACGCTCCTCGAGGTCATGGTGGCCCTGGCCATCCTGGCCATGTCGCTGGTGGCCGCCTTCGACGTGGTGGGCGGCGCCCTGCGCAACCACGAGCGGACCCGCCACCTCGAGCTGGCCACCCTGCTGGCGCGCGGCAAGCTCGCCGAGGTGGAGGCCAAGTTCGAGGAGGACGGCTTCCGCGACTTCGACCAGACCGAGGACGGGACCTTCGACGAGGAGGGGCACCCGGAGGTGGCCTGGACCGTGACCTCGGTGAAGCCCACCGTCGAGCTCGGCGCCGAGGGCGTGGTCAAGGCCCTCACCGGCGCCGACGGCGGGCTGGAGGGGCTGCTCGGCATGGCATCCGGCGCGCTGGGCGGCTCCACCAAGGGTGGCCAGGGCGGCGGCGCGTCGGGTGGCGGCTCGGGCTCCACCAGCACCTCGCCGATGGCCGGCGCGGCCCTGGTCGCCATCCAGGGGCAGCTCGCCGCGCTCGGCGAGGAGATCAAGAAGGGCGTGCGCGAGCTCCGGCTGACCGTCTCCTGGAAGGAGGGGGCGCGCCAGGAGTCGTTCACCGTGGTGACCCACCTGGTGGTGCTGACCCCGGGCTCGCAGGTGCCGGCGGCGACGA